>JANNDW010000378.1:0-6968 GCA_031378125.1 Methylibium sp.
GCGTCTTCGTGGAGCGTGGCGGGCTGGTGTACAGCGGCTACCGCAGCGTGCCCAACATCACGCGCAGCACGATCCGCCTGAACCTGCCGGCGGCCAACGCGTTGTTCGGCAGCCTGGGGATCGCGCCGATCGCGCCATGACCAGCGCTGTCCCTGGGGCCGCCGCGCCGCACCGACCCGCCTGACCACGGGCAGACCTTCGAGGCCTCGGCGGGCGGCCGCCACTGCTTCTGCTTGTGCGACCAGGGCGCCGCCCGGCCGGCGGTGCTCGGCACCGAAGCCGGTTTGAAGCCAGTCACCGATCCGCGATCCAGGCCGCCATGAACTCGCGCGCCGCCGTGCCGATCGCGTCCAGGCTCATGCCCGGCTGGAACAGCTGGCTGCCGATGCCGAAGCCGGTCGCGCCGGCAGCCACCCACGGCGCGATGCTTTGTGGCGTGACGCCGCCCACCGGCCAGATCGGCGTGCCGGGGGGCAGCACCGACAGCAACGCCTTCATGCCGGCGATGCCCAAGGTCTCGGCCGGAAACAGCTTGAGTGCATGCGCCCCGGCTTCGAGCGCGGCGAAAGCCTCGGTGGCTGTGGCGATGCCGGGCGCCGTCAGCAGGCCTGCGGCCACGGCATGCTGGATCACGGCCGGGTTGCAGTTGGGCGACACCATCAGCCGGCCGCCGGCGGCGTGCACCTTGTCCACGTCGGTGCGGGTGAGCATGGTGCCGCCGCCGATCAGCGCGTCGTCGGGTGCACACGCGCAAAGGGACTGAATGCACAGCAGCGCGCCAGGGCGGTTCAGCGGCACTTCGAGAATGCGAAAACCCGCGTCGAACAACACCTTGCCGACCTCGACGGCGCGCTGTGGTTCGAGCCCGCGCAGGATGGCGACCAGGGGCGGGCGGAAGTCTTGGAGCTGGGGCATGGTGCTGGTTCTCACAGGTTGGCGCCGAGGCTGCCACACAACGCGGCCAGTGCGGCCAGCTGTACGCTGCGTGCGTCCAGGCTGGTGATGCGGCAGCCCGAAGCTTCGGCCACACGGGTGTAGCGGCGCGCCAGTTGAGCCGAGCCGATCAGCGTGATGTTCGGTGGCGCCTGGCCGGCACGCCGCACCACGTCGTGCCATTCGGCGCCGATCAGCAGGCCCGACAGGTACTCGCGCGCTTCGATCGCCGGCATGCGCCCGGCCACCACTTGCGCGCGGCAGCCGAACAGCGCGTTCGACAGGCCACTGCGCGCCGCCGCCGCGGCGCCGCGCGCAAACGCCTGCGGGTGCTCTTGTGCACTCTCTTTTGCACTCTCTGGCGTGTTCGCTGGCGGGTTCTGCGGTGGGTCCGGCCTGGCCTGGCGCGTCACGCTGCTCAGCGTGCCGTGCTGCGTGAGCAGCGCGAACAGTTCGCCCGTCATGTAGGTCGCCAGATCCGCCACGCGGCCGTCCAACAGCCGCACCCATTTGCTGTGGGTGCCGGGCAGCACGTACCAGCCGTCGCCATGGCCCAGCGCCAGCGCGCCCAGCAGCTGGGTTTCTTCGCCACGCATCACGTCGACGGTTCCATCGGCAGCGGAGAAACAAACCCCCGGCACGATAAAACTTCGCGGGCCGGCCGCGGCCACCGGTTGCAGATGCCGGGCCAGTTGCGCCAGCGGCAGGCTGGCATCCATGTATGGCGCTTGCAGCCACCCACTGGCCGCGCCGACCATGCCGGACATCAGCGTGGGGCAGCCTTCGGGCAGTGGCGGGCCCGCTTGCAGCAGGGCCTGCAGCGATTGCGGAAAGCGCCCCTGCGCGGCCAGCAAGCCTTGGTCGTCGTTGTGTTCGGCCAGCACCTGGCCCTGTGCGCCCAGCCACCACGCGCGGCGGTTGCTCGTGCCCCAGTCGATGCCCAGCAGCGTGGGGGCGGTCTGTGGGTTGATCGGATTCATGTGAACACTGTAATTGCGGATGCGGGGTCAAGCGCGCACGCCGCCGCTCGGCGCGCGCCGGGCACGTGCCGCGGGGCGTGTGCTGTAGACGGTGGCTGCGGCCTCGCGCAGCGTGGCCAGCGTTTCGGCGGCGCCGCGCGACAGGCTGCGCTCGCGCTGCGTGATGATGCCGAACGAATCCATCCGCACGCCCAGGTCGATGGGCAGCACGGCCAGCATGCCGGCATCGCAGTAGGGCCGCACCACTTCCCGTGGCAAGGCCACCAGCATGTCGGTGCGGCGCAGCAGGTTGGTGATCATCGGCAGCGATGAGGTTTCGACGATCTTTTGCGGCAGGCTCAAGCCGCGCTGCAGAAACATCGCGTTCAGCCGCTCGCGCAGGATGCTCGGTGCCGGCGGCAGGATCCAGGTGTGTTCGACCAGGTCTTCGACGCCGAGCTTGGGTTGTTTGGCGAGCGGATGTTTCGCGCGCGCGATCAGGCTGTGCGGCTCCTGGGCCAGCGCTTCGAAGCTGAGGCGGGCCGCGTCTTGCGCGTCGAGGATGCGGGCGATCACGATGTCCAGCCGGCCTTCGAGCAGCTTGGCCACCAGCGGCCGGCTGAAGTCCATCTCGACGCTCGCGATCATCTGCGGGTGGCGCTGTTCGAGCAGCGAGATGGCCATCGGCACGAGGTCGGTGCCGGGGCTCATCACGGTGCCGATGGCCACCCGAAACTGCTGGCCACGCTTGAGCGCATCGACCTCTTCCTGCGCGCGCCGGATCTCGGCCAGCACCGAGTGCGCATGCCGCACCAGGATCTCGCCATAGGGCGTGGGCTCGACACCGCGAGCGTGGCGTTCGAACAGGCTGACGCCGAGCGCCTCCTCGAGTTCGTGCAACAGCTTGGACGCCGCCGGCTGGCTCATGCCGACGGCCTCGGCCGCGCGCAGCACCGAGCGTTCGCGGTCCAGGTGCGCCAGCAGCGCGAGCTGGCGCGTCTTGATGCGGGCATTCGGCAGCGAGGGCAGGGCGGTGGGCGGCATCCGGACTAACGCTGAGAACCTATATCCAACCAGTATAGATAGCGGGGCAAATTTCATTTGTGTGGAATACCCTGCGCCACTAGTCTTGGCTTCCGGGACAAGGCCACTGCGCACGAGGATGCCACCGCATGAAGATCACCCGCATGACGACCTACCGCGTGGCGCCGCGCTGGATGTTCTTGAAAGTCGAGACCGACGAGGGCATCACCGGCTGGGGCGAGCCCGTCATCGAAGGCCGTGCCCGCACCGTCGAGGCGGCCGTGCTCGAATTTGCGCAAGACCTGATCGGCAAAGACCCGACCCGCATCAACGACCTGTGGCAGACGATGTACCGCAGCAACTTCTACCGCGGTGGTGCGATTCTGATGAGCGCCATTGCCGGCATCGACCAGGCGCTGTGGGACATCAAGGGCAAGGCGCTGGGCGTGCCGGTGTACGAGCTGCTCGGTGGCAAGGTGCGCGACCGCATGAAGGTCTACAGCTGGGTCGGCGGCGACCGGCCCAGCGAGGTGGTTGAACACATGCTGCAGTTGATGGAAGGCGGCTTCGACACCTTCAAGCTCAACGGCACCGAAGAGATGGCGATGCTGGACACGCCGCGCGCGGTGGACGCCGCGGTGCGCAAGGTGGCCGAGGTGCATGCGGCGCTCGGCACCACCGTCAGCTTCGGGCTCGACTTCCACGGCCGCGTTTCCGCGCCGATGGCCAAGGTGCTGCTGCGCGAACTCGAACCCTTTCGGCCATTGTTCGTCGAAGAACCGGTGCTGGCCGAGCATGCCGAGTACTACCCGCGGCTGGCCGCGAGCACGCCGATTCCGCTGGCGGCCGGCGAGCGCATGTACTCGCGCTTCGAGTTCAAGCGGGTACTCGAAGCGGGCGGCATCGCGATCCTGCAGCCCGACCTGTCGCATGCCGGCGGCATCACCGAATGCCACAAGATCGCCGCGATGGCCGAGGCCTACGACGTGGCCCTGGCGCCGCACTGCCCGCTCGGGCCGGTGGCGCTGGCGGCCTGTTTGCAGATTGACTTCGTCGCGCACAACGCCGTGCTGCAGGAGCAAAGCATGGGCATTCACTACAACCGCGGCGCCGAGTTGCTGGACTACGTGATCAACAAGGACGACTTTCGCATCGAAGGCGGCACGATCGGTGCGCTGCCCAAACCCGGCCTGGGCGTGGAGGTCGACGAAGAGCGCGTGATCAGCGCGAGCCGCAATCCACCCGACTGGCGCAACCCGGTCTGGCGCCATGCCGACGGCAGCGTTGCGGAATGGTAGATTTCCACCCCGCGATTTCGATCCCAAAAAAGCAGCTGGAGACAAACATGTCAGGCATCACCCTTACCGGCGTTGGCAAAAGCTACGGGAATCAGATCGAAGTCATCCGCAACGTCAATCTCGATATCGCGCAGGGCGAGTTCTGCGTCTTCGTCGGCCCGTCGGGGTGCGGCAAGTCGACCTTGCTGCGCATGATTGCCGGGCTGGAGGAAATCAGCGCGGGCGAACTGAAGATCGGCGGCCGGCTGATGAACAACGTGGCCTCGGCCCAGCGCGGGGTGGCGATGGTGTTCCAGAGCTACGCGCTGTTTCCGCACATGACGGTGCGTGAGAACCTGGGTTTCGGGCTCTCTCTGGCCAAGGTCGACAAGGCGGTGATTGCCCAGAAGGTGGGTGCCGCCGCCAAGGTGCTGCAGCTCGATCACCTGCTCGAGCGGCACCCGAAGGCGCTGTCCGGCGGCCAGCGCCAGCGCGTGGCGATCGGCCGCGCCATCGTGCGCGAGCCGGGGGTGTTTTTGTTCGACGAACCGCTCTCCAACCTGGATGCCGCGCTGCGTGTGCAAACGCGCTTCGAGATCGCCAAAATCCACCGCGACTTCGGCAAGGCATCGACCGTCTACGTCACGCACGACCAGGTCGAGGCGATGACGCTGGCCGATCGCATCTTGCTTCTCAATGCCGGCGAAGCGGTCAAGCGCGAAGGCAGCGTGGCTCAATGCGGCGCGCCGCTGGAGCTGTATCACCGGCCACGCAACCTGTTTGTCGCTGGCTTCATCGGCTCGCCGAAGATGAATTTCATGCCGGCCACGCTGGTGTCGGCCAGCCCCCGCTCGGCCCGCGTGAAGCTTGACAGCGGCGAGCAACTCGACGCCGCGGTCGACGCTCAGGGCCAGGCCCCCGGCGCCAAGCTGACCCTGGGCATCCGGCCGGAAGACGCGCGGATCGGCGCTGCCACACAGTCGGTGGTGCGCGAAGTGCAGTGGCAGGAACGGCTGGGCGAAACGACCTACCTTTACCTGCGCACCGACAACCCGACCGACCCTTTCGTCATCAAGGCGCCGGGCAACCTGCATGCCAGCGCCGGGCATCGGGTCGCGGTGGCGGTGGCGTCCGAATCCTTGCATGTGTTCGACGCCAAAGGCATCGCGCTGACCCGCTGCGTGCAAGACAGCGACCTGGCCGTTCCGCAAGCCGCCTGAGCGGTTCGCACACAGCACTGGGCAGCCCCGAGAGCAGCATGGAACTCGGCGTTTGTTATTACCCCGAGCAATGGCCGCCAGAGTGGTGGGCCGACGATGCGAAGCGCATGCGCGAGATGGGCCTGCGCTACGTGCGCATCGCCGAATTCGCCTGGAGCGTGATCGAGCCCGCACCCGGCCGGCTGGCCTGGGACTGGCTCGACCGGGCTGTCGACACCTTGCATGCCGAAGGCCTGAAGGTCGTGATGGGCACGCCGACCGCAACGCCGCCGAAGTGGCTGGTCGATGCGCACCCGCACATCCTGGCCGTCGACGCGCAAGGCCTGCCACGTGGCTTCGGCTCGCGCCGGCACTACTGCTTTTCGAGCCCGGTGTATCGCGAGCAATCGGCGCGCATCGTGCGGCTGATGGCCGAGCGCTATGGCCGGCACGAAGCAGTCGCCGCCTGGCAGACCGACAACGAATACGGCTGTCACGACACCGTGCTGAGTTACTCGCCCGCCGCGCGCCAGGCGTTCCGCCGCTGGCTCGCCGTGCGTTACGAGAACATCGAGGCGCTGAACCGCGCCTGGGGCACGGTGTTCTGGAGCCAGGGCTACAACAACTTCGACGCGATCGACCCACCGGTCGGCACTGTCACCGAAGCCAACCCGGCGCATCGCCTGGACTACCGGCGCTTCGCCTCCGACGAGGTGGTGGCCTACAACCGGGCGCAGGTCGAGATCATCCGCGCGCATTCGCCGGGGCGGCCGATCGCCCACAACTACATGGGCTTCTTCACCGACTTCGATCACCACGCGGTGTCCAGCGACCTCGACATCGCCAGCTGGGACAGCTACCCGATCGGGTTCACCCAGGACCGCGCCGATTTGAGCGATGCCGACAAGCGCCGCTGGCTGCGCACCGGCCACCCGGACATTCCCGCCTTCCACCACGACCTGTACCGCGGCATGTGCAAGGGCCGCTGGTGGGTGATGGAGCAGCAGCCCGGCCCGGTCAACTGGGCGGCGTGGAACCCCGCACCCGAAGACGGCATGGTGCGGCTGTGGACCTGGCAGGCGTTTGCGCATGGCGCCGAGGTGGTGAGCTACTTTCGCTGGCGCCAGGTGCGCTATGCCCAAGAGCAAATGCATGCCGGGCTGAACCGGCCCGACCGTGCGCTCGACCAGGGCGGCGTGGAGGCGGCGCAAGTGAGCGAAGAGCTGCATGGCTTGCGCTGCATGGCGGGTGTTGGCGGTCTGGCGGGCCTGAAGCTCGCGCCGCGCGTGGCGCTGCTGTTCGACTACGGCTCGCACTGGATCGGCCAGATCCAGCCGCAGGGGGCCGACTACAGCGTGATCCACGAGTGCTTCCGGGCCTACAGCGCACTGCGCGGATTGGGGCTCGACGTCGACGTGCTGCCCTCGAGTGCCACGCTGGCGGGCTACGCGCTGATCGTGCTGCCGGCGCTGCTGCACGCGAGCGTTGAACTTGCGGCCGCGTTGTCGGCCAGTCAAGCGCAGATCGTCGTCGGCGCGCGCAGTGGCTCCAAGACAGAGCACTTGTCCATCTCCGAA
>JANNDW010000478.1:0-1791 GCA_031378125.1 Methylibium sp.
TTCGGTGATGAAGCCGACTTTGAGAATGCCGGCGCGCTGGCAGGCCACGACGACACGGCCGACCGCTTCATACTTGACTTCGCTGTCGCCCCGGATGTGCACTTCGGGCTGCGGCTCCTTGACGGCCACCACTTTCAGGCGGGCCACCAGGGTCTCGATGTCGGGCAGGCGCTCCATGCCCCAGTGAACCTCGCCGTCGCGATTGACGGCGATGACGATGTTCTCGGGCTTGGTCTGCGTCGGGACATTGCGCTCCTTGGGCAACTCGAGCTTGATGCTCTGGGTGACCACCGGAATCGTGATCATGAAGATGATCAGCAGCACCAGCATCACGTCCACCAGGGGCGTGGTGTTGATGGTGGAGTTCATCTCCTCTTCGTCGCTGTCTTCCGACGCTAGGTTCATCGACATGCGTGCACTCCTGGTCGATCGCTCGATTGAACGATCAACGCTTCCCCGCCAACAGGACGTTGTGGACGTCGCCGGCGAAGGTGCGCACGCGCTCCATCGCGCTCTTGTTGCGGCGGATCAGCCAGTTGTAGCCCATCACCGCGGGCACCGCCACGGCCAGGCCGATGGCGGTCATGATCAGCGCCTCGCCCACCGGGCCAGCCACCTTGTCGATCGAGGCCTGGCCTGAGATGCCGATGCTGGTGAGCGCGTGCAGGATGCCCCAGACCGTGCCGAACAGGCCGACAAAAGGCGCCGTGGAGCCCACAGTGGCCAGCACCGCCAGGCCATCTTGCAGCCGGCTGTTGATGTTCTCGACGGCGCGCTGGATGCTCATGCCGATCCAGGTGTGCTTGTCGATCGATTCGACCAGGGTGCCCTCATGGTGATCGCTGGCCTTGAGGCCGCTCTCGGCGATGAAGCGAAAGGCGCTGCCTTCGGCCAGGCCTTCGGCGCCCTTCTTGATCGAGCCGGAAGCCCAGAAGCTCTCGCTGGCCAGCTTGGCGCTCTTCATCAGCTTGCTCTGCTCGAACAGCTTGGTGAAGATGACGTACCAACTGGCCATCGACATGATGATCATGATGATCAGCGTGCTGCGGCTGATCAGGTCGCCGTCGCGCCACAGCGCTTCGAGGCCGTAGGGGTTGTCGACGGCTTCCTTGCTCACGGTGGCCACGGCCGCGGGGGCTGCCACTGCGGCCGGGGCTGCGGCTTCGGCGGCCGGCGCCGAGGCCTGGGCCAGCGCTGCGGTCGGCAGGCTCGCGGCCAGGCTGGCCAGGGCAATCAACGCGGCAACGAAAGGCGCGCGAACGAGACGGGTCAAGGACATGGTTCCTCCAGAGAACAATCGCGCGTGGTGGGGTGAGCCGCGCTGTTAACGAACAAGAATTGAGCGAAGGGGGCGGGCAAGGACGGCTCAGCCGGCCAGCTTCCAGACGTAATCGACCTCGAAGGAGCCGCCGATGGCGCGCCCGTTCTCGTCGATGCCGGGCGTGAATCTGCACTCGCTGAGCTTGGTGACGGCCACGCGGTCGAGCGCCTTGTGGGCCCGCGAGGCGCCTGCCGAGCGCACCACTTCCGAGCCGGCGAGCTTGCCGCTGGCATCGACGGTGAAGCGCACGCGCGTCGTGCCGGTGGCTTCTTCCTTCAGCGCCGCAGCCGGGTAATCGTCGGGGCCCGGCGCACAGGCCTGCACGTTGCCGATCGCCGGCCGCGCAGCAACGCGCGGCGGTGCCGGCGGTGCGGGCGGCGCAGCCGGTGCAGCCGGCGCAATCGTCACCGGTGCCGGCGGCGGCGCCACGGTGGTGGTGGTGATGGTCGGCGCGGGCGTCGGCGGCGGAT
>JANNDW010000387.1:0-4474 GCA_031378125.1 Methylibium sp.
GCCAGCTCGTTGCCGAGCGCGGTGGGGCAAAGATGGCGGCTGATGAGGGCAAGCTGGCGCTCTTCATCGCTGAACGCGGTTTCGATGACCAGGTGCGCCACCTGCATTTGTTGGAGGCGCTGCCACAGCGCGGGGTTGGGGCCGGTGTCGCCGGTGTAGACCCACCAGCCGGCGCTGCCGCCGTCGACGGCAAAACCCACCGCCGGCACGGTGTGCGATGCGCTCAGCACTTCGATGCGCTTGCCGGCCAGCGTGAGCACGTCGCCGATGCCGACGGGCAGCAGTTCCAGCACGGGGCTGTCGGGGCTGGGCAGCCGCGTGAAGTCGGGCCAGATCACGCCATTGAAGATGTGTTCGCGCAGCGCGGCCAGGGTTTGCGGCAGGGCGCGCACCTGGATCGCCGGGCGGCCTTGCGCGCGGCGCAGGCGCATCACGCTGTCGGCCAGCAAGCCGATGGACAGTACGTGGTCCAGGTGCGAATGGCTGATGAGGATGTGGTCGATGCGGGCCAGCGCGTCGAGCGCCAGGTCGCCGACGCCGGTGCCGGCGTCGATGAGGATGTCGTCATCGAGCAGGAAGGCGGTGGTCTTGCAACCGGCGGCGATGGCGCCGGAACAACCGAGAACGTGGAGATTCATTTACTGTCGAAAGTGTGGGTGCCGTCCCAATGCGACGGCGGTGGCGTTCTGCGGTACTGAACGATGCGCTCGGAAAATTGCCGGTACAGCTGTGAAAACGGCGACTCGACGAATCGGGTTTGCAGCTCTGACAAGCACAGCTGCGCGTGATCCCAATGTTGAAGGCGGTAGCTCGTCTGCGCAAGCTGCCAAAGTCGCATTTCATCCTCAAACGCAGGGGTGGCCGCGGCAGGCTCGGGGACCGGTGTGAAAAGGGTCACGGCCTGTAATTTTCCCTTGACTTTGACGCGGTCAATCTCCAGCCACACCCGGTCGCCGCCGGCGGCGTCCCGGGTGGCCTGGCCGACCAGCAGGTCGACGCCATAGACGCGTGTCAAGGCCTCGATGCGCGAGGCCAAGTTCACCGCGTCGCCCATCACGGTGTAACTGCGGCGGATGTCGGAGCCCATGTCGCCCACGCACACCAGGCCGGTGTTGATGCCGATCCCCAGGCCGATCCGCGGCAAGGCGCGGGCGTGCAATTCCTGGTTCAGCAGCTCCATGCGCTCCGCCATGGCCAGCGCGGCGCGGACGGCATGTTCGGCATGGGCCGCGTCGGCCACCGGCGCGCCCCAAAAGGCCATGATCGCGTCGCCGATGTATTTGTCCAGCGTGCCTCGCTGGTCGCGGATGGCTGCGGTCATGCTGGAGAAAAAGCGGTTGACGAGCGCGCGCAGGTCTTCGGGTGACAGCGCTTCGGACACTTGAGTGAAGTTGCGCATGTCGCAAAACATGATGCTGAGCACGCGGTTCTCGGCCCGCATGTCGTAGCGTGCCGGGTCGCGCGCCATTTCGGCGACCAGTTCGGGCGGCACGTACGAGCCGAACAGGCGGGCCAGCGAGCGGCGGGTGCGGCCTTCGGAAATGTGGCCCCAGACCGTGGTGCCGGCGTTCACCAGCGCGGTGAGCAGCAACGCCGATGCGAGTGGGAGCGCCAGCCCCTTGGCGGCGTACAGCCACCCGTTGATGCCCACCAGCGCCAGCGCCAGGCCCAGGGTGAAAACAAGCGCGCTGATCGCTCCCAGCCTGGGCAGCACCAGGACCAGCATGCCGGCGGTCAAGATGATCTGGGCCACATCGGCGCCGCGCGACCAGTCGGGCTGCACGGGCAGGCGGCCGTCCAGCAAGCCGGACAGCAGGTTGGCATGCACCTCGACACCGGGGAAGACTTCGGACACCGGGGTGGGCCGCGCGTCGTACAGCCCGGGCGCGGTGGAGCCCACCAACACCAGCTTGCCGGCCAAGTGGCCGGCGGCGATTCGGCCCGCCAGCACATCTGCGGCCGAGAGGTACTCGAACGAGCCGCCACCGGGCCCACCGGCGCCACGAAACGGAATGCGCACACCGACGCGGGCATCGACCGGAATGGCCATGCGCTGGCCGCCCTGCGACAAGACGATGCTCTCCAGCCCGCTGTAGTCGCGTGGCAGCCAGCGTTCGGCGGGAAAGCCCGGCACGACGCCGGGCGAGCCGGTGTAGCGGCGGAACATGGCCAGCGCCAGCGCTTCGTAGTGCCGGCCGGCATGCTCGGCGATCAGCGGCACCGATCGAACCACGCCGTCGGCGTCCGGCAAGGAGTTGAAGAAGCCCGCCGCCGGCGCCGCGCTGGCAATACCGGGCAAGTTGGCGGCGTGGCCATCCCAGCGGGTGAAGGCGATCGGCCGCTCCTGCAGCGCCACCATGTCGAACACCGGGGGCGGCAGCACGCCGGCTCGATGCGCGCCGCGGTCGCTGGTCAAGTAGAAGCCCAGCACCGCGGCGCGGCCAGCCAGCGCGCGGGCGAAGCGGGCGTCGTTGTCCAGCGTATCGCGCAGCGCGGCCAGGCGCGGTTGCAAGGCGGTGTCGGCCGCCGCCAGCTGCTCCAGCGCCACCAGGCCGGAGCTGGTGTCGGGTTCGGCGAACAGCAGGTCGAAGCCGACCACGGCGGCTTTCTGTCGCGCGAACAACTCGTCGGCCAAGGCGGCCATGCGGTCGCGCCCCCAAGGCCAGCGGCCAATCTGTGCCAGGCTCTTTTCGTCGATGTCGACCAGTACGATGCGTGGGTCCAGGCTGCGCGGCATGTGCGCGCGCAGCCGGGCATCGGCAATCGCCAAATCGATCTGGGTGATGAAGGCCAGCGGCCAGACCCCGGCGGCGTGGGCCAGGGCAATCAGCACGGCGCCCAGCAGCAGCGCGGCGCGCAGCGCTCGCAGGGCGGTGGCGGTGGGGCGCCAGCTCATGCGCTCGGCGCGGGGAGCAGTCAACGGCGCCGGCGGCGCGCCAGGCGTCAGGCCTGGACGAATTGCATCTGGGTGCCGGCGAGTTCGATCACGTCACCGTTTTTCAGGTGCACCGTTTCGCTGACCACCGGGCTGCCGTTGACCGTGGGCCGCAACGCGCCTTCCACGTGGGCGAGCACGTAGCCGCCCGGCCGCTTGGTGATGGAGGCCACCTGCACGCCGGGCTTGCCCACGGTGGTGACCACCTTGACCAGGGTCACTTCACGGCCGGCCGCCGCGCCATTGAGCACCTTGACGGACGCCGGTGCGGTGGAGCCGCCCATGGGGCCGAAGCCCGAAGCACCGAAGCCGGGGGCGTGCTGGCCGGACGCCATGGTGCCGGGCTTCATGATCATGGTCTTTTCGTAGTCGGTGCCGTCTTCGACCAGGTACTTGATCTTGTACTTGCCGATCTCCACCGTGTCGTTGTGGGTCAGCAATTGTTTCTTGATGGCCTTGCCGTTGATGTAGGTGCCGTTGGTGCTGTTCAGGTCTTCGATGAAGACGTCCGCACCCACCATTTGCAGCACCGCATGCTCGCCGCTGACGGCCAGGTTGTCGATCACGATGTCGTTGTAGGGCCGCCGGCCAAGGGTGGTCTTGTCCTTGGTGATCTGCACCTCTTTGATCACCACACCGTCGAGCGATACGACCAACTTGCCCATGCTTGAATCCCTCTACTGTCTTTGTCTTGCGTCTGGCCCGAAGGAGAGCGACCACTGTTGCCAGCGCCGCAGCCTGATTCCGAATTCAACGCCGGAACGGCCACCACGACCGCGCCGATCCGGTGGGCCCACGCATACGCGCCAAAACCACCGAAATATTATCCTTCCCGCCAGCGTCGTTGGCCGCATCAACCAACGCGGCAGCGCCTTCAGCCAACGAATCGCAACCCAGCAGCACCTGCAGAATGCTCTCGTCATCGAGCATGTCGGAAAGCCCATCCGAGCATAGCAGGTAGATGTCGCCCGGCAGCACCTCGTGCAAGTGGGTTTCCAGCAGCACCGTGTCTTCCACACCCACAGCGCGGGTCACGAGGTTCTTGTTCGACGAAAAGGCGGCCTGCTCGGTCGTGATCAGTCCGGCATCGATCTGCTCTTGCAACAGCGAATGATCGTGGGTGATCTGCGTCAGGCGGCCGGCGCGCAGCCGGTAGCCGCGCGAATCGCCCACATGGCCGAGCAGCAGGCGCCCCTCGCGAAACACGCCCATGACCAGCGTGGTGCCCATGCCGGCGTACTGCGGGTTGGAGTTGGCCGCGTTGAAGATGGCGCGGTTGGCGTTGTCCACACAGATGTCCATCGCGCGGCGCACGTCGGTATCAGACGCGCTGCCGGCGGCTTCGGACAACCAGCGGCCGAGCTCGGTCTTGATGAACGACGTGGCCATGCTGCTGGCCACCTCGCCGGCGTTGTAGCCGCCCATGCCATCGGCCAACACCATCAGCGCCGAGGTCTCGTCGACGGCGATTGAATCCTCATTGTTGTTGCGCGCCCGGCCGGTGTCGGTTGCGCTGAAGAACTCATGGTTCATGGTCGA
>JANNDW010000503.1:0-9482 GCA_031378125.1 Methylibium sp.
CGCATGCCGGCATCGACCACCTGGGCATCCAGACCGACAACAGCGAAGAACTGGTGGCCTTGAAGGCACGCGCCCAAGCTGCCGACATGGCCTTGCTCGATGACGGCGAGACCAGCTGCTGCTACGCCCGCAGCGAAAAGCACTGGGTCACCGACCCGCAAGGCATTGCCTGGGAGCATTTCCACACGCTCGGCAACATCCCGGTCTTTCACGAACGCACGCCGGCGGAGCAGGCCGCGGGCTCCGTTTGTTGCGCGAACACGGCAACCGATATGGCGGCGGTTGCAGGGCCGACGGCAGCGGTCATCCGCGGCAACGCCGTCTCGATCCCCGTCGTCGCCAAGCCGGCAGCGTCGTGCTGTTGAGCGGCCGCGGCGTTTGACGCGTTTTGCAGGCCGAAGCTGTCGCGCCACACCATGACCACCCACATCCTCATTCTCTGCACCCACAACTCCGCCCGCAGCGTGCTGGCCGAAGGCATGCTCAACGAACTGGCATTGCGCATGGGCCGTGATGTGCGTGCCTTCAGTGCGGGCAGCGCGCCGAGTGGCCGGATCAATCCGTTTGCGCTCGAAGCGCTGGGCCATGCGGGCATCGACACCCGCACGTTCCGAAGCAAGAGCTGGGACGAGTTCAGCGCGCCGGGCGCGCCCGAGATGCGCGTCGTCATCACCGTCTGCGACAGCGCGGCGAAAGAGACCTGCCCCTACTGGCCCGGTGGCCCCGTGCAAGTGCACTGGGGCTACCCCGACCCATCCAACGCCGCCGGTGGTGACGAGGGCAAGCGCCAGGCTTTCGAGCTGACCCGCCAGGCCATGGGCTACCGCATGCTGCAGTTGCTGCAACTGCCGATCGAGACGATGGGTGCCAAGGAGCTTGGCCACGCGCTGGCCCTGGTCGCACGGCGCTGAGCCATGGCCGATCTGTCGCGCAAGCTGTTGGCCGAAACGCTGGGCACCGCGCTGCTGTTGGCGGTGGTGATCGGCTCCGGCATCATGGCCGAGCGCCTGTCCGGTGGCAACGTCGCGATCGCACTGCTTGCCAACACACTGGCCACCACCTTCGGCCTGTACGTGCTGATCGAGGTGTTCGGCCCGGTCAGCGGCGCGCACTTCAACCCGGCTGTCAGCGCCGTCATGGCAATTCGCGGCGAGTTGCCGAGACAGTCGCTGCTGCCCTACATCGCCGCCCAGTTGGCGGGTGCCATGCTGGGCGCGTGGCTGGCGCACGCGATGTTCGACATGAGCATATTGCAGTTCTCGACCCGGCTGCGCAGTGGCGCCGGCCAATGGATTGCCGAGGCGGTGGCGACCGCCGGCCTGCTGCTGGTCATCCTGCGCGCTCCCGCGGGCAAGGTCTCGGCGATGGTGGCAGCCTACATCGGCGCGGCCTACTGGTTCACCGCCTCGACTTCGTTCGCGAATCCGGCGGCCACCTTCGGCCGCATGTTCAGCGACAGCTTTGCGGGCATCGCGCCCGGCAGTGTCGGCGCCCTTGTTGTTGCGCAGTTCGGGGGTGCCATGGTGGGCTTGGGAATCCACCGCGCGCTCGGTCAAGCGCGGTCGGTCGACCCGCTCTGACGGGTCGGGTTGCCGGGCCGGGTTGCCGGGTGACCAGCGCCGTTCGCGCTCACAGCGAGCGCAGAAAGTTCAGCAGATCCTGCTGCTGCGCATCGGGCAAGGCGAAGAATTTGCGCGTCGAGCCGTTCGACTCGGAGCCCTCACTGTGGTGCTCGGCGATCGCCTGGCGCAGGTCCGACGTGCGCCCGTCGTGCAGGAAGAACAGGCGCTGCCCCAGGCCCCACAGCGGCGCGGTGCGGAACTCGCGCCCGCCGGCCTGGCCTTGCTGGATGCCGTCGGCCAGGCCGCGGCCCATGTCGTGCAGCAACAGGTCGGAGAACAGGTTCGCGGGCTGCTCGCGCATGGCCATGACGGCGGTGTTCTTGTAGGTGTTCATCGTCGGCGTGTGGCACAGCACGCAGCCCGCATCGGAGAACAGCTTGCGACCGCTGTCGATGGAGGCGGCGGTTGCACCCGCCACCGCGTTCGACGGCTTGGGCGGCGCCAGAAAGCGCATGAACAGCGTGAAGCGGTCGATCGAGCTGATCGCCTCATGGGGCTTGGTGCCTTCGTCCAGCGTCACGTCGCTGTTGGGCGTGGGAGCGTACATGCAGGCCTCTGTTTCGTCGCGCTCGGTCGGAAACGCGCCGTTGGTGATGCCCATCTCGACGTTGTAGGCCTCGCCCGAAAAGATCAGCAGCGACTTGTTCTGCGCCTTGTGGCCGAAGCGGCCTATCGTGCCGTCGTTGCCGTTCTTGTTGGGCTGGCCAGAGATCGAATTCGACGTGAGCAACAGATTCGGCCGGCCGCGAATGCCCAGCGCGCGCTTGGCGTCGGCGGCACGCGCCTGGTTCTGCACGATTTCCCGATCTGGAATGTTCTCGATCAGCCCGGCACCGAACAGCGGCGTGGGAATGCGGAAGACGACGTTCCTGCGCGCAACTTCGGTGGCGAAGTCGGGCTGGCGCAAGCTGCAGCCGGGTGAGTCGGTGCGCCCGGCGATCGTGAACAGGCCGTGCACGCCGCCGTCGGGCGAGCCGTCGGCGTTGCGCACAAAACGCGCCTCGCGCACCGGGCCGTCCGCGGTGATGAACGACGGCAGCTTGTTGGCGGCCCCCATCAGCGACGCGAACGCCACTTGCGGGTTCACGCTCGGGCTGGTGCCGCCGATCGCGGGGTGCGAGTGGCAACCGCCGCAGCTGTCCAGGTTCATCGTCGGGCCCAGGCCTCCTTCCGGAAGTTCGGCTTCCTTGAAATCCTCCAGGCCCACGTCGAACGCCGCGAGCTGCGTGGCCGACAGCGCGCTCAAGGGGCCGCCGGCATCGTTGCCGACGCTGCGCGGACCGGGGTCCCTGGCGTTCGAAGGCGGTGGTTTCCATTCCACCGCAACGTCGCCCCGCGAGCCATCGCGGCGCAGGGTTTCGATCGTTGCGCGCACCGCCTCGGCGGTCGATGGAGTCTCCGAAGGCGCCGCAACATCTGGCGCGGGCGCGGTGTCTGACCCGCCGTTGCAGCCGATCAGCAGCACGCCGAGGAAAATGAGGGCAAGTCGAAGCGATGTCCGCATGGGGGTCTCCTGTGAACGAGGTATTCACCTCGTGTGCGCGTTGCGGTGGCAACGCTCATGGCAAGCGAGACCACACGCACCCTCGGGTTGAGGACGTGTCGCTCGTGGGCTTGGCCAGCGCGATGGCTGGCCGAGCAGTGCACCAGTGATAGACGACGCTGGCGCTGCCCGCACGGTGTATTGGGTTACCGGCGGCAAGCGTGGTGTGACCTTGTGTGTGGCCGCGCCCGATGCCAAGCGCCGCGGCGTGCGTGCCGCGGCGTCGATCAGACCGGTCTTGCGGGTCAGGCGGCTCAGGCGGCTCAGAGGCTGAGGATGCGCCCGCCGGTTGCCGAGGCGTCCGAGGCGTCGTGCGTGACCAGCACAGTGGGCAGTTGGGCTCGCCGCGCAAAGCCGAACACAAAGCGCCGGAAATCGTCTCGCAGCGCGGCGTCCAGCTTGCTGAACGGCTCATCGAGCAGCAAGGCCTGGGGACGCGACAGCAGGGTTCGCAGCAGCGCCACCCGCGCACGCTGGCCGCCCGACAGGCTTGCAGGGTCGCGCATCGCAAAGCCCGCCAGGTCGGCGTCAAGCAGCGCTTGCTCGACGGCCTGGATGCGCGCCTGCCGGCCCGCCACGCTGGCCGGCACGCCGAACATCAGGTTGCCGGCCACCGACAGGTGCGGGAACAGCAGATCGTCTTGAAACAGGATGCCGACGCGGCGTTCATGCGGCGGCAGCTCGTTGAGGAGACGGTCCCCTAGCCAGACCTCGCCCGCCGCCGAAAACGGCGCGCTGAGGAAGCCGCCGATGTAGGCCAGCAAGGTCGACTTGCCGGAGCCGCTGGGCCCCATCACGGTCAGGATTTCGCCGGGCGCGACCGTGGCCGTGAACCTTTCGATCACGGACCGGCCGGGCAGGCTGATGCGCACGTCGCTCAAGCGCAAAGACTGTTCCTGGACGGATGCACCGCTCATCAGGAAACCTCCGTGCTTTGCACTGCGGTATTCGCCTTGGGGCTGAGGCCGGACACAAACAGTCCCTGCGGACTGTTTGTCGCCTGCCGAAGGCCATCGGCCTCTGGCCGATGGCGGCCCGGCGGACTCATGCCATCGCCTTCCGATGCCGGAACACGAAGGCCGGAATCGCGAGCGCGGCAACGTACACCAGCAGCGGAATGATGGCCTGCAAGAACGTGAAGATGCCCAGGATGCGCCGGTCGGCACCGGATGACAGCGTCACGGCCTCGGTGGTCAGCGTGGCCATCCGCCCCGCGCCGGCAAACAGTGTGGGCAGGTATTGCCCCACGCTGACCGCACAGCCGATTGCAAAGGCCACCCCGATGGGCCGCAGCAGCAGCGGCACACGCACCCGCACTAGCACCGACCAGGGGGTGGCGCCCAGCGCCGCGGCCGTGCGCGCGTAGCGCGCATCCAGCGCGCGCCACGGATCGGCCAGCGACAAAAACACATACGGCAACACGAAAACGAAATGCGACCACGCCACCGCGAGCCAGCTGCCGTCCAGGCCCAGCCGAACCAGGCTGACCTGAAAGCCGTAGAGAAAAGCGATCTGCGGCACCAGCAGCGGCGCGTAGGCCAGCCACATCGCGCGGCGCGTGGGCGGGTGGTGCCGGCGCGACTCGCTTTCCAGGCAGGCAATTGCCAACAGCACGGCGGCCACCGTGCTGCCCAGGGCCAGCGACACCGTGTTCAGCACGGTGCTCAGAACGCGCGGACCGTGGGTGGCCCAGGTGGCCAGCCCGAGCTGATCGGGCCAGACATCGGGGTAGCGCCAGGTTTGCGCAAACGACCACAGCAGCATCACGATGATCGAACCCACGCCGAGCGCGAACGTGATGGCGCTGAGCAGCGCGCCCGTGAGTGCCAGCGGTTCGGCCCAGGTTGAGCGCAGTCCGCGCGCGCACCATGCCGTGCCCAGGCGCGCCACCACGCGCTCGGCGGCAAACCACAGGCCCAACAACAGCAGCACCATCAGCAACTGCAGCGTGGCGGCGGCCGCGGCGGGAAAGTAGCGCTCCAGGTCGTAGTCGGCGAACCAGCGCGCTGCCAGCACGGCCAAAGGCGGCGGGTTGCCGGGCGCCAGGATCAGGCCGACCTCGACGGTGGAGACACTGAACGCCAGCACCGAAAAAATCGGCAGGCGCAGTTGCGGGTACAGCAGCGGCAGCTGGGCCTTCAACCAGCCCGTGGCGGTGCGGTAGCCCAACGCGGCGGTGCTCATTCGCAGCTGGCGGTGCGGCACCTGGTTCAAGGCCGCCACGGTCATCAGGATCAGGTACGGCATCTCCTTCAGCAGCAGGCCCACGACCATCGCGATGCCCTCGGGGTCGCGCACCGTCACCAGGTCCAGCGGCGGCCGGTCCCAACCCGTCAACCCGGGCGAGACCAGCCGCACGATCCAGCCGCTCGGCGCTGCCATGAACGCAAAGCCCACCGCCACCGCCACATGCGGCGTGGCCAACATCGGCGAGACCCAGGCGCTGAGCTTTTGGAAGATCGCGCGATGCGACATCAACGCGCAGAACGACAGCGCAATGCCCAAGGAGAGCAGGGTCGCCGCCAGGCCGGCCTGCAGGCTGAGCCGAATCGAGGTCAACACACCGGGTTGATCGAACAGTGCGCGCCAGGCGGCCAGCGACAGCTCATGCCCACCGATGGCCGGCAGGTACCCGAACGCCGGCAACAAGGTGCCCACCAGCCCGGCCACCACCGGCAACATGAACAGCGCGATGGTCAGCCAGGGCGCGCAGTCGATGAGGCCGACGCGTGTTGAGCGCTCAGCGTGAATAGCGTTTTTCCCATTCAGCCGTGATGCGCGTCATCCAGCTCGCGTGCGGCTCCAGCAGCGCGGTTCCCAGCTCCTGGGGTGTGGGCAGCCCCGCCACGCCGGCCTGGGGCGCGAACAGCTTGCGCTCGGCATCATTCAACTTGTTCATGTCGAGCACCGTGGCGTCGCCCATGATGCCGGGGTCTTGCTGGCGCGATTGCGCCACCGGATCAAGCAGGAAGTTGGCCACCACCATGGCCGCTTCCTTGTTGGCGGCGTTGTACGGAATCGCCACGAAGCTGGTGTTGCCGATGGTGCCCTTGGACATCACGAAAACGCGCGCGGTCGGCGGCAACAGCTTGTTGGCGATCGACGTGGCGGCCTCGGCCGGGGTGAACGAGATCATCACATCCACCTCGCCGTCGTTCATCAATTGCTTCTGCGACGCACCGCTCTCGGGGAACTCGCGGCCCTGGCGCCACAGGTGCGGCCGCAGTGCGTCGTACCAGGCCCACAGCGGGGCGGTCACCGGCTGGAAGTTGGCGTCGGTGGCCGGGCTTTGCAGCACATCGCTTGATACCGCCAGTTCATACAGGGCCTGCTTCATGAACGTGGCGCCGAGGAAGTTGCGCACCGTCGGGTGCGTCAGGCGGCCCGGGTGGGCGCGCGCCCAGTCCAGCAGCGCGGGCACCGAGCGCGGCATGTCTTGCGGTTTGTGGCGCGCGCTGTCGTAGACATAGACGATTTGCGCCAGCCGCCACGGCGACTCCAGCCCGCCCACCGGCACGGTGAAGTCGACCACGTTGCTGCGCTTGTTGACGGTGTCGACCAGCCGATAGTTCGGCATCACCTGGGTAAAGGGCCCATGCAGCAGGCCCTTGTCCTTCATCGCCAGAAAGTTCGGCCCGTTGATCCAGATCAGGTCGACGCTGCCGCCCGCATCGCGCCCGGCGGTTTTTTCCGCCACGACACGCGTGACCGCTTCGGCCGTGTCCTTGAGCTTGACCTGCTGGACAGTGACACCGTAGCGCTTGTTGACTTCGTCGCCGGCCCAGGCGATGAAGGCGTTGGTTCGTTCGTCGCCGGCCCAGGCGTTCCAGTAGACCGTCTGGCCGCGGGCCTTGGTGGTGATCTCGTCCCAGCCGCGGGTTTCGGGCGCGGCCGAGGCCCAGGGCGCCAGCAATGCCAGCGTGAATGCGGCGATGCGGCGCCGGGGAATTGAAAGCAACATGAAGTCTCCGAGGTCATTGACGCGCGGCAGACCTGCGCGCAAAGCTGCGATGGTACCCAAGACGTTGCGGTTCGCGAGGGCAGCGGCCCGACAGCGCACGCGTGCATGTCGATGCGCACGGCGATTTCTTACACCCCCCATGAGATCAGCGCGGCGCCATGGGCGCAGCCGGCGCTCATGAGAAACAAACGCCGGGCCGCCCCAAGTGTTTCTCACCCCCTCGGGGGGCGGACGACGTAGGTCGTCGGCCTGGGGGCGCTCTCAAGGAAATGTGGCTTTGCCACTTTCCTTGATCCCCGCGGGGGACGGCCGCCGCCAGGCGGCGGCCTTGGGGCGCTCAGAACATGCTCGCGGCGATGTTGACGGTGAACGCGAGGATGGCGGTGTTGAAGGCGAACGACAGCAGCGATTGCAGCAGGACCAGTCGCCGCATCGCTTGAGTCGACACGCTGACATCGGCCGTTTGGGATGCCACCGCGATGGTGATCGAAAAATAGAAGAAGTCGCCATAGTCCGGCTTGAAACCGTCGTCGGCGGCGGGAAACTTCAAGCCGCCGCCCTGGGGGGCCTGGTAGTACACGCTCGCGTAGGTCAAGGCGAACACGGTCGGCAGCAGAAGCCATGACCCGGCGACGGTCGCGAGCGCAAACGCCACATGCGGGAGCGCGTGCGGCGCACCGGGCACCTTGGCCGCGGACAGTTCGACGACGATGCCCAACAGGCTGACGAGCGACGCGACGCTCACGATGGCCACCACCGTGCCGGCGCCTTCGGCTTGCGCCGCGGCGGTGCGACGAAGCCGGCTGTGATCGGCATGCAGCATCATCCAGCCCACCAGCAAGAGGTAGAGCCACACCGAGACGTTCCAGCCCAGGAGCGCCCGGGTGACCACGCCGTGCGCGCCCGGAAAGAGCAGGGCCGCGGCGAGTCCGACGAGCATGGCGGCCGCCAGCCGTGGACGGTCGCGAAAGTGTGAAGCAAGGCGGCTCATCAGGCAACCTCCGTGCTGCGCACTGCGGTATTCGCCTTGGGACGGCCCGGCGGGCTCATGCAGGATGCATTTGCATGTCAAGAAACCTGCTGATGATGCACCAAGGTTGATGTTGCGTCGACGAGGACCGATGCTCGCACGGCTTGCGCCGACAACAGACGTCGACACCGCGCGTCAGCGGCAACGGGCCGTCGCTTGCCGTGGTGAGTTCTTGTCCACCGGCCACACCATGCTGGGTGCCGCATCGCGCCCGGGGGCAAGCGAGTGCGAACCGCCTGATTCCCGGATGCCGCGCTGGTTTGTCCTTCAGGACGTTTGGGCCGTTCTCGAAGGGTGCACTGAGCACGAGACTCCCTGCCAGGCGCCATGGCCGATCCAGCACCGCAACGGGCCGCGAACCAACCCACCGGTTGCGGCTCAGGGCACGCGTGGACGCACGGCCCGGTACTGGCGCAGTGCTTCGTTCGCCCGCGCGGCCTCTTGGCCTGCGGCCACCGCGGCGTCGAGGTCCGGCTTGGGCAGCACCAGCCGCGTCGGCATGTTTTTCATCCGTTCGGCACGCTCGGGTGCGAGGCCGTCGAATCCCACCACGCCGACCGAAAACTGAAGATCGTCGCAACGCCAGCCGCTGCCTGGCTTCACCAGCCGCTGCCACTGCGCAGGCCTGAGCCCGCAGCGGTACGCGACGATGCGCGTGCGCCACTGCTCCACCATGCGGGCAAAGGCGTCCGCGCCCAGTCGCGTGGCGGAGTCGACGGCGGTGTCGGCGGAAGCCAGCGCCACATCCACCGCCGAAGGCCCTTCCATCTGCATCGCCCAGTCGCCGGCCGGCGGCCGCCCGGCGTCCACCACCAGAAACAGCATGCGCTTCATGCGCACGGCGTGGGCTTCTTCCAGCGGGCCATAGGGCGTGCCCGATACCGCGTTGGCGATCAACACGCTGGACAGGCCGTTGTTGTCGGTGACCCCGCCGTCCACGAGTTTGACAAACCGCATGCGTTGAGGGTCGCGGTAGTTGCGCAAGGCCTGCGCCGTGGCTCGCACCAGGCCCTGGCCGGCCTGGCCCGGCGCGTCGCGTTCGGCCCAGGCCGGCAGCGGCGTCAGGCACTTGTCGGGGTGGGTCTGCATCACCACCGGCGCAAAGACCAGCGGCACCGCCATCGACGCGGCCACGGCATCGGCCACGTGCACCTGCGACAGGTCGCTGCACAGACCGGCAAACACCGGCGCAATGAAAGGGAACGGCGTGCGGTTGTACAGGTCGCTGGCGTTGATCCACACCTCGGGCTTGCCGCGCCGATGCAGGTCGGCGAACGTCGCCTGGCCGAACACTTCGCGGTGCAGCGTGCTTGCCAGGTTGCTGCG
>JANNDW010000012.1:0-2623 GCA_031378125.1 Methylibium sp.
AAGAGGCCTTCGTCTATACGCGCTTTTCCAACCCGACGGTGACGATGATGGAACGGCGCCTGGCAGCGCTCGAAGGCAGCGAAGCCGCGATCGGCACCGCCAGTGGCATGGCGGCGATCCTGTTGCTGATCATGGGCACGCTCAAGAGCGGCGACCATGTGGTGTGCTCGCAGTCGGTGTTCGGCTCGACGATCAAGCTGTTCCAGGACTTCGCCAAGTACGGCGTGCAGACCACGTTCGTGTCGCAGTCGAACGTCGACGAGTGGCACGCCGCGGTGCGGCCGAACACCAGGCTGCTGTTCGCCGAGACGCCGACCAACCCGCTGACCGAGGTCTGCGACATCGCCGCGCTGGCCGACATTGCCAAACGCGCTGGTGCGCTGCTGTGCGTTGACAACTGCTTTTGCACGCCAGCCTTGCAGCGCCCGATCGAATTCGGCGCCGACGTCGTCATGCACTCGGGCACCAAGTTCCTCGACGGCCAGGGCCGCGTCATCGCCGGTGCGCTGTGCGGCACCGAGGTGCTCGTCAACGAGAAGCTCGTGCCGACAATGCGCAGCGCCGGCATGAGCATGTCGCCGTTCAACGCGTGGGTGGTGCTGAAGGGCCTGGAGACGCTGTCGCTGCGCGTGCGCGCGCAAAGTGAGCGGGCCCTGACGGTCGCCCGCTGGCTCGAAACGCAGGCGAACGTCGAGCGCGTCTATCACCCGAGCCTCGAGTCACACCCGCAGCACAAGCTCGCCATGGCGCAGCAGTCGGGGCAGGGCGGCGCCGTGGTGTCCTTCATCGTCAAGGGCGGGCGTGAAGGTGCGTTCAAGGCCATCGACTCGACACGCGTCTGCTCGATCACCGCCAACCTCGGCGACACCAAGACCACAATCACGCATCCTGCCTCGACGTCGCATGGGCGTTTGAGTGAGGCGCAGCGTCTTGCTGCGGGCATCACGCAAGGGATGATTCGTTTGGCCGTTGGCCTTGACGACGTTGAAGACATCAAGGCCGATCTGCTGCGCGGCTTCTCATGACGGTCCGCACGCGCATCGCGCCGTCGCCAACGGGCTACCTTCATCTCGGCACCGCACGAACGGCGCTCTACTCGTGGGCCTACGCGCGTCACCATCGCGGCCAATTCATCCTGCGCATCGAAGACACCGATGTGGCGCGCTCGACGCAGGATTCGGTTGAGCAAATCCTGGCCTCGATGAACTGGCTGGGCCTCGATCACGACGAGGGCCCGATCTACCAGATGCAGCGCCTGGCGCGGTACCAGGAGGTGGCCGCGCAGCTCATCGCTTCCGGCCACGCTTACCGCTGCTACTGCACGCCCGCAGAGCTCGACGCGATGCGCGAGGCGCAGCGAGAGCGCGGCGAGAAGACGCACTACGACGGCCGCTGGCGTCCAGAAGCGGGCAAGACCTTGCCGCCGGTGCCGCAAGGCGTGCCGCCGGTGATTCGCTTCAAGAACCCGCAAAGCGGCAGCGTGCACTGGGACGATCTGGTCAAGGGCGACATCACGATCAGCAACACCGAGATCGACGACTTGATCATCGTCCGGCCGGCGCAGGAGGGCGCACCTGTCGGCGCGCTGGGGGTGCCGACGTACAACTTCGCCGTCGTCGTCGATGACTGGGATATGGCGATCACGCATGTTTTTCGCGGCGACGAGCACATCAACAACACGCCGTGGCAGATCAACATCTTCGTCGCGCTCGGCGTGGCGCTGCCACAGTTCGGCCATCACCCGATCATTCTTGGTGACGACGGCTTGAAGCTGAGCAAGCGCCGCGGCGCCGTCAGCGTGACTGCGTATGAAGAGATGGGCTACCTGCCCGAGGCGATGTGCAACTATCTGGCGCGCCTCGGCTGGAGCCATGGCGACGACGAGCTGTTCACGCGCGAGCAGATGGTGGCTTGGTTCGACGGCACGCACCTCGCCAAGAGCCCGGCGCAGTGGGATCCGGCCAAACTGGCCTGGGTCAACGCGCACTACATCAAGCAGGCCGACGATGCGCGCCTGGCCCGACTCGTGCAGCAACAACTGGCCACGCGCGAGATCGACGCGGCAGACCTCGATCACCTGGCGCGCGCCTGCACCTTGTTCAAGGACCGATGCTCGACGACGGTGGAGCTCGCCGACTGGCTGCAGATGGTCTTCAAACCGGCGTGGCCGACCGAAGCCGACTTGCTCGCGCATGTGAGCGAGGCCGCCAAGCCCGCGCTGCGCTCGCTGCGCGAACAGCTCGCGACGATCGATTGGAGTGCACCCTCCATTGCCGCCGCGATCAAAGCCACGCTGGCGTCGCACGGCCTGAAGATGCCGCAACTCGCACCCGCGCTGCGCGTGCTGATTTGCGGTCGCACGCAGACGCCATCGATCGATGCGGTGCTGGCGCTGTTCTCGCGCGAGCTGGTCCTGGAGCGCCTGTCCAACGTCTGAAAAGCCTGTCTATAATCGCGGCCTCGCTTGAACAGCGCGCTGACTCGATGGGGGTATAGCTCAGCTGGGAGAGCGCTTGCATGGCATGCAAGAGGTCAGCGGTTCGATCCCGCTTACCTCCACCAAATCAAAGCAGGCGCGCGGTTCAAGTCGTGGTGAAGGATTGGTCCCCTTCGTCTAGAGGCC
>JANNDW010000014.1:0-5778 GCA_031378125.1 Methylibium sp.
CGAAGTCTTCATGTGGGCACCGAAAACATCCTGCTTGGCCGGGCTGCGGACGCTCGGTTTGTGGCTTCTCGCCATCATCAACACACGGCCGGTCGCCGAGCCGCGTTGCGCCATGCCGCATGATGCCCGGATGCGAACCCACCAAGGTCTCACCAACGACATGCGGCTGGCCCACGCGCTGGTGTTCATCACCCCGGCGCTGTGGAGCGTGAACTACCTGGTGGCGCGCTGGGCGCCGGGGGTGATTGCGCCGCACGCGCTGGCGCTCGGCCGCTGGTTCCTGGCGGCGCTGTTGCTCGGTGCGTTTTGCAGCGCCGAGCTGGTGGCCAAGCGCGGGCTCATCATGAACGAGTGGCGCCAGTTCATCGTGCTTGGGGCGCTGGGCATGTGGGTCTGCGGGGCCTTCGTCTACATCGGCGGGCGCAGCACCACGGCGGTCAACATCGGGCTGTTGTATTCCGTTGCGCCGGTACTGATCGCACTGGCCTCGGCGCTGTGGCTGCACGAACGGCTGGGGTGGCTGCAGATGCTGGGCGTGGCCATGGCGCTGGCCGGCGTGCTGCTGATCCTGCTCAAGGGCGAATGGGCCACGCTGGCACAACTGCGCATCAACCCCGGCGACGCCTGGGTGGGGTTTGCGGTGCTGTGCTGGGCCGCGTATTCGCTGCTGTTGCGCGCCTGGCCGTCGGCCTTCGGGCCGGTGGCGCGGCTCATGCTGACGGCCTGCGGCGGCATCGTGGTGCTGATCCCCTTCACGCTGTGGGAGGCGCTGGCCTGGCTGCCGTCGGAGTTCTCGTGGAAGAGCGTGGCGCTGGTGCTCATCGCGGCGTTGATCCCGGGTGCGGGCTCGTACGCCGCTTATTCGTACATGCAGCGCAAGCTCGGTGTCGCCCGCGTGGGCATGGTGCTGTACCTCGGCCCGCTGTACAGCGCCGTGCTGGCCTGGAGCGTGCTGGGCGAGCGCATCGAGTGGTTCCACGGCGTCGGCGCGCTGCTGATCCTGCCGGGGATCTGGCTGTCGACGCGGCGTTGACGCCGCCGTGATTGGCGCGGCTCAGAAGCTGGTCTTGCTCTTGAGCAGGAACTGGACCGGCTTGATGCTGGGGTCGCGATTGAGCGGGAACGCCACGTCGGCGTGCAGCACGTTGCCGAACGCGGAGCGCACGCTGAAGATGCGAAGACCGAAACCGGCATTGCTCAACCACCCGCCGTTCGCAGGGTTCAGGTTCGTGCCGCCCCAGGCACGGCCGGCGTCGTAGAACGCCGCGCCGCCGATCCGAAACAGGCGAAACAAGTACGGGTCGGTGAAGGCGCGGGCCTCCAGTGTGATCAGCGCGCGCCGCTCGCCGGTCTGGTAGCGCAGTGGGTAGCCGCGCAGACCGTTGTCGCCGCCCAGGGTCAGCAGATCGGAAGCATCGGGGTTTTTCAGTGCGTCCGCGGAAGCCGAGCCGTACAGCAAAACGCGCTCATTCAGCGGCAGGTAGTAGCGCGCGGCCATGCTCAGCAGTTGGCGCCGCACCCGGCCGCCGCCGTATTGACCGGACAGCGACGCGGAGCTCAGCAGCTCGTGTTGCGACCCCAATGAAAAGCCGTTGCTCACCGACCCGGAATAGAGCCACAGGTCCTGGCTGGAGCCCAGGCCGCGCAAAGCCCGGCCCAGCTGCAGCGTGCCCGCGAACCCGAGCGCGAAGAATTCGGGGCGGCCCATCTGGTTTCGGTTCGTCAGCTTCTCGAAATCGTCTTCGATCACCTCGTAGCGGAAAAACGGCGCGACGATTTTTTGGTCCGACGGCAACTGCGCGGGCGCAATCCGCCCGGGCTCGAACCCATAGGCATCGTCCCTCGACGTCAGCCCAACGGCGTAGCGCTGCGCCCAGCCGCCGACCAGGCCCTGCGACCCGCCACCGAACACCTCGGCCAGGTCCTGGCGATGCCGGTACTGGCTCGTGACCACGCCGGCCGTGTAGACGGAATCGATGCGATCCTCCTTGGAGGCCGATGCGCCTGCGGCCCAACGTGCGTCGAGTGCGTAGAACGGCCGCTGGATCGACGCTTCCCGGCGCTTTCCGTCGTTGTTGTTGGCCTGGCTGTAACGCAGCGCAGTCCAGCCATCGAAGGCGTGGTTGGACTGGATCTGGAACTCGTTGCCCGAGCGATCCACGGTGCTGGAGCGGCCGTAGCTCAGGTACACCCCGGTGCCCATCAGGTTGTATTCCCGCAGGCTGATGCGGCTCGAATTCGCGCCCCCCGCGCGCCCGAAGCTGAAACCGAGGTCCAGTGACCAGGTGTCGCGCGTGTGCACTTCAATGTCGACCACACCATCGTGGTAGGCGATCGGCCGCAGCCGCACGTCGTAGAGATAGCGGTTGTTTCGCAGCAGCCGCTCGGTCTCGTCAATCAAGCGCACCGACAGCGGCTCGCCGCGTTTGAACAGCAGCGTTCGCTCGATCACGCCGGGGCGGGTTTGAATGTGCAGCTTGTTCGCCAGGCGAAACAGGACGTTGTTTTCCTTCGGGTCGTCCAGGTCGAAGATGTCTGCGTTGACGATGCGGATCTCGCCGATGGTGGCGCCGGCAGCCTCCAGCTCAGCGAACGACGGGACCGCGGTGTCCTGGGCCGTCTGTTGGGTTTGCACTTGCGTCCGTTCTGGCGTCCACTCTGGCGTCTGCTCTGGCATCACGGGCTGAGCCAGCGCGGACGGCAGCGTCCACGCCAGGCCGGCCCCGCAGGCAAGGACCGCGCAGGCCCGGCGACCCGCCCCGCTCATGCCCGCCTCACCAGCGCGGCTGATGCCGGCGGATCGCCTCTTTCACGTCGCTGCCGATGCTGAAGCCCTCGCCATGGCGTTGCGCCAGCTCGTCGGCGCGGCGCACGAAAGCATCCATGCCCAGCCCGTAGATGAACTGCATCGCGCCCCCGGTCCAGGCCGGGAAGCCGATGCCGAAGATCGAGCCGACGTTGGCCTCGGCCACCGTGGTCAGCACGTTTTCGCTCAGGCAGCGCGCGGTCTCGATGGCCTGGCGGTACAGGATGCGGTCTTTCATCTCCTGGATGTCCCAGGCCAGGCCGGGCTTTTCGAACAAAAGCTTGAGCTGCGGCCAGAGCATCTTTTTCGCCCCCGCCGGGTAGTCGTAGAAACCACCGCCACCCGCACGTCCCGGACGCTTGTGTTCCTTGACCATCAGCTCGATCAGCAACTCGCCGGGCGTCGCGATGCAAGGCTTGCCTTCGGCCGCGAAGTCGGCACGCGTCTGCTCCATCACCTGCACGCTGAGCGACAGCGCGGTCTCGTCCACCACCGCCAGCGGGCCCACCGGCATGCCGGCCTGGATGGCGGCGTTTTCGATCGCGGCGGCCGGGATGCCTTCACCCAACATCGCCGCACCTTCGCGCACGAAAGTGCCGAACACGCGGCTGGTGAAAAAGCCGCGTGAGTCGTTCACGACGATCGGAATCTTGCCCAGCGCCTGCACATAGTCGAACGCGCGCGCCACGGTTTCATCACGGGTCTGCTGGCCGCGGATGATCTCCACCAGCTTCATCTTGTCGACCGGGCTGAAGAAGTGGATGCCGATGAAATTTTGCGGATTCGCGCTGGCGTGGGCCAGTCCGCCGATCGGCAAGGTAGAGGTGTTGGACGCGAAGAAGCCTGCGGGTGCCAGCATCGGCTCGGCTTCTTTGGTGGCCTTGGCCTTGATGTCGCGATTCTCGAACACGGCTTCGATGATCAGCTCGCAACCGCTCAACTCCGAGGTCTTGTCGGTCGCATGGATGCGCGCGAGCAGCGCCGCCTGGTCTTGTGCGCTCATGCGCCCCTTGTCGACGCGCGGCTGGGTGATCTTTGCGCTGTAGGCCTTGCCGGCCTGCGCCTTCTCAAGGCTCACATCCTTCAGCACCGTGGCGATGCCCTTGCTCGCTTGCGCGTACGCGATGCCGGCGCCCATCATTCCTGCGCCCAACAGGCCCACCTTGGCGGGCTTCCACTTCGGCGCCGTGCCCGGCCGCGACTGGCCGCTCTTGATCGCGTTGAGGTTGAAGAAGAAGGTGTTGATCATGGCCCGGGCGTTGCTGCCGGTCATCAACTTGGCGAGGTAACGGCTTTCGATGCGCAGCGCCGTTTCCACGTCGACCATCGCGCCTTCGACCATGCAGGCCAGGATAGCCTCCGGCGCCGGACACAGGCCGCGCGTTTGCTTCTTCAGCATGGCCGGTGCGACCGCCAGCGCCGCTGCGATCTTGGGGTTGGACGGCGTGCCGCCGGGGATTCGGTAGTCGTTGGCTTCCCAGGGGTGCTGTGCAGTCGGGTGGGCCGCGATCCACGCCAGCGCCTTGTCGCGCAACGGTGCCGCGTCGGCCACCAGCTCGTGCACAAGCCCCAGCTCCAGCGCCTCACGCGGGCCGAACAGCTTGCCCTCCACGAGGTAGGGCTGCGCGCCCATCAGCCCCAGGTGGCGCGTCATCTTGGTCACGCCAGAGGCGCCGGGCAGCAGGCCCAAGCTCACCTCGGGCATGCCGAACTGGATCTTCGGGTCGTCCACGGCAATTCGGTGGTGGCCCACCAGCGCCAGCTCCCAGCCTCCCCCCAGCGCGGTGCCGTTCAGGCAGCTCACGACCGGCTTGCCCAGGGTCTCGAGGGTGCGGAAGTTCTTCTTCACCAGCTCCACCATTGCGTACGACTGCGGCGCATCCGCAGGTGTCAGGCGCATCACCGATTTGAGATCGGCACCGGCGAAGAAGGTGCTCTTGGCCGAGGCGAGCACGATGCCCTGGATGGCGTCCTTGTCCTTCAACACCTGCGCCGCGGCCTCGCTCAGGTCATGCTGCCATGCTTCGCACATGGTGTTGACGGGCGAGCCGGGCTCGTCGAAGGTCAGCGTGGCGATGCCGTTTTGCAGTTCGTAGCGGATGGTTTTCATGGGCTCAGATCCGCTCGACGATGGTGGCGATGCCCATGCCGCCGCCCACGCACAAGGTCGCCAGGCCGTAGCGCAGCTTGCGGCGATGCAACTCGTCGATCAGGGTGTTCAAAATCATCGCCCCGGTGGCGCCGAGCGGGTGGCCCATCGCAATGGCGCCGCCGTTGACGTTGACCTTCTCGTGCGGCACGCCCATCTCTTTCATGAAACGCATCGGCACGGCGGCAAAGGCTTCGTTCACTTCGAACAGGTCAATGTCGTCGATGCTCAATCCCGCCTTGGCCAAGGCCTTGCGCGCGGCCGGCATCGGGCCGGTCAGCATGATGGTCGGGTCGGCGCCACTGAGTGCGGCCGCGACGATGCGCGCGCGCGGCGTGAAGCCGTGTGTTTTGCCGGCCGCCGCGGAGCCGATCAATATCGCCGCCGCGCCGTCGACGATGCCCGACGAATTGCCGGCATGGTGCACATGGTGGATGCGCTCGACTTGTGGGTAGCGTGTCAGCGCCACCTGGTCGAAACCCATCGCGCCCATTTGCTCGAAGGCCGGCTTCAACGCGGCCAGGCCTTGCATCGTGGTGTGCGGTTTGATGAACTCGTCCAAGCCCAGAATGGTCTGGTCCAGGAAGTCCTTCACCGGCACCACCGAGCCCGCGAAGAAGCCGCCCTCACGCGCCTGGGCCGCGCGCATTTGCGACGCACAAGCGAACGCGTCGACGTCGTCGCGGCTGAAGCCTTCCATCGTTGCGATCAAGTCGGCGCCGATGCCTTGCGGTACGAACGAGGTGGCTGAATTGGTCTCGGGGTCGTGCGCCCAGGCGCCGCTGTCCGAGCCGATCGGCACGCGGCTCATGCTCTCCACCCC
>JANNDW010000079.1:0-9265 GCA_031378125.1 Methylibium sp.
AACTTGCAGCGGGCCGCGGCGAATGCGGCCGTCAGGTTGCCGCCATGCTCGGCCGCCGGGTCGAAGTAGTCCAGCGCGCGGGTGATCAGCAAGTAGGTGTTGGCGTCGAAATATTCGCTGAACTTGTCACCCTGGTAGCGCAGGTAGCTCTCGATCTCGAACTCCACCTCCAGCGTGCTGTAGTTCAGCGCGCCGCCCTTCAGTTCGCGGCCGAACTTGGCCTCCATCGCGTCATCGCTCAGGTAGGTGATGTGGCCGATCATGCGGGCCACCCGCAGGCCGCGGCGCGGCAAGGTGTTGTGCTGGTAGAAATGGCCGCCGTGAAAGTCGGGGTCGGTGGCGATGGCACGGCGCGCCACTTCGTTGAAGGCGATGTTCTGCGCCGATAAATTGGGCGCTGTGGCGACCGCGATGCACAGGCGCAGGCGCGCCGGATAGCGCAGCGACCAACTCAGCGCCTGCATGCCGCCCAGGCTGCCGCCGATCACCGCGGCCAACCCATCGATGCCCAGCGCGTCCATCAGCCGGGCCTGTGCGTCGACCCAGTCCTCTACGGTGACGACAGGGAAGTCGGCGCCGTAGGGCTTGTCCGTGCCGGGGCTGTTGTGCATCGGCCCGGTCGAACCGAAGCACGAGCCGGGGTTGTTGACGCCGATGACGAAGAAGCGATTCGTGTCGAGCGGTTTCCCCGGCCCGATGAGGTTGTCCCACCAGCCCTCGCTGCCCTTGATCGCGGCCCCATCCTGGCCCGCATGGGTGCCCGCCACATGGTGGCTGGCGTTGAGCGCGTGGCACACCAGCACGGCGTTCGAGCGGTCGGCATTGAGCGTGCCGCAGGTCTCGTAGACCAAGGTGTAGTCGCGCAAAAACGCGCCGCTGCGCAGCGCCAACGGCTCGGCAAAGTGCATCGCTTGAGGTTGAACGAGACCGACGGAATTCATGCCACCCAATGCAAAACCCGGCGCCGCAGAAGCGGGACACCGGGTTGAGCGTCCTGTCTTTAGCGGAATTTATTGAGCGCCCGCAAGCCGGAACAAATCAGCGCTGGGAGCGAGTATAACGAGCGCGGTCCAGCCGTCGCTGCGGTGCGCGAGGCGCTGGCACGCAAAGGAACCCGCATGACAACGATCACCAACCGCCCTTGGTTCGAAGGCTTCGAAGCGCGGCGCCACCAGGTGGGCGGCATCGATATGTTCGCGCGCACCGGTGGCCAGCGCGGCGGCCCGCCGCTGCTGCTGCTGCATGGCTTCCCGCAGACGCACGCGATGTGGCACCGTGTGGCGATGCCGCTGGCCGAGCATTTCCAGCTCGTGCTGCCCGACCTGCGCGGCTACGGCGATTCGTCCAAGCCGCCTGGCGAGCCCGGCCATGCCAACTACACCAAGCGCGTGGTGGCACAAGACATGGCCGAGCTGATGCGCCAACTCGGCCACGAGCGCTTTGCCGTGGCCGGCCACGACCGCGGCGGCCGGGTGGCGCACCGGCTCGCACTCGACCACGCCGCCCGCGTGAGCAGCCTGTGCGTGATCGACATCGCCCCCACCTTGGACATGTACGACGCAACCGACATGCGATTCGCCAGCGCCTACTACCACTGGTTCCATCTGATCCAGCCCGCGCCGTTGCCCGAACGCATGATCGGCGGCGATCCAACGTTCTACTTGCACTGGACCCTCGGCGGCTGGGGCGCCACCGGCCTGAGCCACATCGAGCCGGCCGCGCTGGCCGAGTACGAGCGCTGCTTCTGCCAACCCGAGGCCATCCACGCGGCCTGTGAAGACTACCGCGCCGCCGCCGGCATCGACCTCGAACACGACCGCGCGTCGCGTGCCGCGGGGCACAAAATTGCCTGCGACACGCTGGTGCTGTGGGCCGCGCGCGGCGTGGTGGAACGCTTGTTCAAGCCGCTCCCACTCTGGCAGGCGCAATGCGCAGGCAAGGTCACCGGCACGGCGCTGCCCTGCGGGCACTTCTTGCCGGAAGAATTGCCCGATGCAACCGCATCAGCGATCGCCGCGCACCTGCGCGCCGCTTGAAGGCCACGAACTGGACGGTGGTAGCGCGCCAGTTTCCGGCACCGATCTTCGGGCGCCTGGCCTAGCATCCGCCAGCCCGGCAGGCACGGGTGAAACAGGCGCCGTTGGCGCGGGAGAAGCCCATGCTGAAATGGCTGCTGAAGCTCAACGAGCATTTTCCACTGCGCTACAGCGCATGGCTGTTGTGTGCGGTGGGGCTCTTGCTCAGCACCACCACCTGGGTCGCGTTCGGCGTGGGCGGCTGGCTGGCGATGATGTTCCTGTTCCTCACCGCCCTGGGGCTGCGCGACACCTTGCAGGTGCAGCGGTCCGTGCTGCGCAACTACCCCGTCATCGGCCACCTGCGCTTTTTGATGGAGTTCGTGCGGCCGGAGATTCGCCAGTACTTCATCGAGGGTGACAACGAGGCCGCGCCGTTCTCGCGCCAGCAGCGTTCGCTGGTGTACCAGCGCGCCAAGGGGGACTCCGACAAGCGGCCCTTCGGCACCCAAATGGACGTGGGCGCGCAGGGCTACGAGTGGATCAACCATTCGATCGCGCCCAGCCGCATCGCATCGCACGACTTTCGCGTGACCATCGGCGCCGGGCGCGCCCGGCCCTACAGCGCCAGCGTGTTCAACATCTCGGCGATGAGCTTCGGCGCGCTCAGCGCCAACGCCATCCTGTCGCTCAACGAAGGCGCCCGACGCGGCGGCTTTGCGCACGACACCGGCGAAGGCTCGATCAGCCGGCACCATCGGCAAAACGGCGGCGACCTGATCTGGGAAATCGGCTCGGGCTACTTTGGTTGCCGCAACGAAGACGGCAGCTTCAACGCGGAAAAGTTTGCCCAAAACGCGACGCAGCCGCAGGTCAGGATGATCGAGCTCAAGCTGAGCCAGGGCGCCAAGCCCGGCCACGGCGGCGTGCTGCCGGGGCCGAAGGTGACGCTGGAGATCGCCGAGGCGCGCGGTGTGCCGCCGTGGGTCGACTGCGTTTCACCGGCCGCCCACAGCGCCTTCGGCACACCGATCGAAATGATGCACTTCATCGAGCGGCTGCGAACGCTGTCGGGCGGCAAGCCGACCGGCTTCAAGCTGTGCATCGGCCACCCGTGGGAGTGGTTCGCGATCGCCAAGGCGATGCTGGAAACCGGCATCACGCCGGACTTCATCGTCGTCGACGGTGGCGAGGGCGGCACCGGCGCGGCGCCGCTGGAATTTACCGACCACGTGGGCGCGCCGCTGCAGGAAGGGCTGATGCTGGTGCACAACACACTGGTGGGTTTGAACCTGCGCGAGCAGATCCGCATCGGTTGCGCCGGCAAGGTGGTCAGCGCCTTCGACATTGCCCGCATGCTGGCGCTGGGCGCCGACTGGTGCAATTCGGCGCGCGGCTTCATGTTTGCGCTGGGCTGCATCCAGGCCCAGAGCTGCCACACCGGGCACTGCCCCACGGGCGTGACCACCCAGGACCCGCAACGCCAGCGTGCGCTGGTGGTGCCGCAAAAATCCGAGCGGGTGCACCAGTTCCACCAGCACACGCTGAAGGCCCTGAAGGAGCTGGTGCAGGCGGCCGGCTTGCGGCACCCGAGCGACATCACGGCCATGCACATCGTTCGGCGCACGTCCGACCACGGCGTCAAGCTGCTGGCCAACCTGCTGCCGTTTGTGCAGCCGGGCGTGCTGCTGCGCGGCGAGATGCCGCACCAGGTGTTCAAGGTCTACTGGCCGATGGCGCAGGCGTCGAGCTTCTCCGTCGCGAGTGCGGTACCCGCCCCCTGAACGAGTGGAGAGCCCCGGTTCGCGGGGTGGCGTGGGGCGTTGGCACGGGAACAATCGAGCCTCTTTTCAGGCAGGGGCGCGAGGATCCATGGCCAGCATCTTGTTGCTGCAGAACGACCCGGTGGTGGGCGCGTGCCTGCGCAGGACCCTCAGTGCCGAGCCGGGGCTGCGGGTCACCGGCCTGGCCGCGACGCTGGCGCAGGCGCGCCAGCATCTGGAGAGGACCGGCGCCGATCTGCTGGTGGCAGATCTGCGCATTGGCGACGAGCGGCTCATCGAACTGCTGCGCGAACGGCGCAGCCTTGGCCTGCAGGGGCATCCGCAGGTGTTGGTGATCGCGATGTCGCCGGACGATCCGCGCCTGATGCAGGCACTGCGCCATGGCGCCCACGGCTACTTCATCCACGGCAGCCCGATCCAGGCGCTGGCCGGCGTGATCCACCAGGTGCTGGCGGGCGAGTCGCCGATGTCAGCGCCGATCGCGCGCCGGCTGAAGGCGCATTTCAAGCGTCCCCACTGGAAGGCCGGCGGCAGCCACGCTGAAGCGCCGTTCGCGCCCGGCCTGACCGAAGCGGAACAGCAGATGCTGAACCGCGTGAGCCAAGGCTATCTGTTGCACGAGATCGCGCGCGAGATGCAGACCAGCGAGCACAGCGTGGGGCTCAGGACCCGGTCGCTCTATCGAAAGTTGGCGCTCGACCGGCGCGCCAGCGCCATGCTCAGGCAAGCCGCTTGACGAACCCGCGGGCCGGCATTGCGCAGCGCGCTTACGCGGGTGGCGCCGTATCGACGAAGCTTGGCCGCGCGGCCAGCTTGTCATGCAGGCGCTTGAGCCGCGGGTGCGGCGTGCGCCAGTCGAGCGCCGCGAACCGGAAGTCCAGGTAGCCCAGCGCACAGCCCACCGCGATATCGGCCAGCGACAGGTGGTTGCCCAGGCAGCACCACGGCTGATCCCCCAGGCCCAGGTCCATCGCCGCGAGCGAGGCGTGGATCTTGCCCATCTGCCGATCCACCCAGGCGCTGCTGCGTTGCGCTTCGGTGCGGCCGGCCCAGGTTTGCTCCAGGCGAATGAGAATTGCCGCGTCGAGCAGCCCGTCGGCCAGGGCCTCCCAGGTGCGCACCTCGGTGCGCTCGCGGCTGGCCTCGGGAATCAACCGGCTCACCGGCGAGCGGGTGTCCAGGTACTCGACGATCACGCGCGAATCGAACACCGCCTCACCGCCCTCCAGCACCAGGCAGGGCACCTTGCCCAGCGGGTTGGACTTCAGGATCGCGTCGCTGCTCCACACATCTTCCAGAACGAACTGGTAGTCGAGTTTTTTCTCCGCCATCACGATGCGGACCTTGCGCACGTACGGGCTGGTGAGCGCGCCGATGAGTTTCATGATTTTGTGTGGTTGTCCCTGATGCGAATTATTCTAGCCATCGCAGGATGTGCGCGAATGGTAGAGTTTGAAAACAGGGAACGCGCCCGCCACGGACCCATGCGGGCACAGATCAACATGAGTCCATCGACCTTCTCCGACCCGCCGACCCGGCAACGATTGTCTTTTGGTTCGGCGGCGATCCGGGACCATCTGCTCGACGTGCGCTTCACCGGCTCGGGCAGCGAATACTTCCGCATCTGGATCGTCAACCTGCTGCTGATGCTGGTGACTCTGAGCCTGTACTACCCGTGGGCCAAGGTGCGCAAGCTGCGCTATTTTTACGGCAATACGCTGGTCGACGGCCAGCCGCTGGACTTCCACGGCAAGCCCTCGAAGATGCTGCGCGGCTACCTGCTGGTGGGGCTGCTGCTGGTGCTGTACTCGGTGGCCGGCAAGTTCTCGCCGCTGGCTGGCCTGGCGGCCTTTTGCATCGTGGCCGCCATCTGGCCGGCGCTGCTCAAGTCGTCCATGCAGTTCCGCCTGGCCAACACCAGCTGGCGGGGCCTGAGGTTTCGCTTCAAGGGAACGCTGGGCGGCGCGTACCGGGCCATGTTGCCGCTGTTCGTGCCGGGGCTGCTGATCGTGGCGGCGCTGGTGGCTGTGCCCGATCAGGAACATCCGCCGCAATGGTATGTCGCGTTCGCAGGGCTGGTGGCGCTGGTGAGCCTGCTGGTGTTGCCGTGGCTGTGGTTCAAGCTCAAGAAGTACCAGCATGAAAACTATGGCCTGGGCCAGTTGCGGACTGAACTGCGCACCGGCACCTGGGCCTTCTACGTGGTGTTTCTGAAAACTTTCGGGGTGTTCGTCGCGGTGCTGGTGGCGATCTTGGGCCTGCTGCTGGTGTTGGGTATTGGCGGGTTGGCCAGTCTGCTGCCGGGCCTGCGCGGCGGCGGCCTGGTGGCGGCCTTCGTGGCAGCGCTGCTGGCCGGCGTCATCGGCCTGCTGGCGCTGCAGATCGTTCCGCGCCCCTACTTCACCTCGCGCATGCAGAACCTGGTGTGGTCGCGCACCGGCAACCGGGTGATGCGGTTTCGCAGCCGGTTGAGGTTCAAGCCCCTGCTCGCCCTGACCGTGAAGAACTGGCTGCTGATGCTGCTGACCTTGGGCCTGTATTGGCCGTTCGCGGCGGTGGCGGTGACCCGCATGCGTTTGCAGGCCGTGAGCGTGGTCACCCGCGTGGACCCTGCGGAGCTGCTGGACGACGCGCGAGAAGACGAAGGCGAAGCCGCCGGAGATGCGGCCGGCGATCTGTTCGGTCTGGACATCGGGCTGTAGGCCCGCGTCGGCGCACACCGTGTCCGGGCTCGTCGCCCCCACGCGCATCGGCGCCGAATACTTCGACGGCCGCAGCGCCCGCGCCCAGGCGGTGCAGTTGCGGCTGGCCGGCAATGAACTGACGATTTCCGGAGACAGCGTCACGCTGAGCGTGCCCGCGGACAGCGTGCGGTGGCCCGAACGCACCCGCCACGGCCCGCGCGTGGCGCACCTGCGGGACGGCGGCTCCTTGCATTGCAGCGATGCAAAAGCCTGGGACGCCTGGGCCCGGGCGGCCGGGCGCAAGGAGTCTGTGGTGGTGCATGCGCAGCAAAGCTGGCACTGGGTTTGGTTCAGCGTGGCCGCATTGGCCGTTCTGGTGGGCACCCTCTACCTTTGGGGCGTGCCGTGGCTGGGCCGCGTCGCGGTGGCCGCCACGCCGCTGCGGGTGGACCGTGCGATCGGCGAATCGGCGCTGCAGGCGCTCGATGAAGATTTGCTGCGGCCCAGCGTTTTGCCGATCGAGCAACAACAGCGCCTGCGCGCCGGGTTCGAACGCGCGGTCGCGCACCTGCCGCCGGGCAGCGTGCCGGCCCATCAGATTGTTTTTCGCAGCGGCCGCATGGGGCCCAACGCCTTTGCGCTGCCCGGCGGCACCCTGGTGTTGACCGACGCGCTGGTTGAACTGGTGCAAGCCGACGAGGCCGCGATCATCGGGGTGCTGGGGCACGAGCTCGGCCATGTGGCGCAGCGCCATGGCCTGCGGCTGCTGGTGCAGGCGGGCGTGATCGGCGTGCTGTCCAGCGTGGTGTTGGGCGACTTCAGCACCCTGTTGGCCGGCGCACCGGTGCTGCTGGGCCAGGCCAGCTATTCGCGCGATGCGGAGCGTGAAGCCGACGCGCATGCCGTGACGGTGTTGAAAGCAGCCGGGCTGTCGCCAATGGTGATGATCGGCTTCTTCGAGAAGGTGGCGGCTCGGGGCGCCCCCACCAATCAGCCGCGGGGGGCGAGCACCAAGCCGGGCCTCAACTTGGGCATCGCCATCGCATCCCACCCGGCGGACGAAGAGCGGATTCGTTTCTTCCGCGAAGCGGCCGCGCGTTGACGGCTGACGGCTTCAGCGCCGCGGCATCCAGTCCACGCTGCGCGGCCGCTCCGGCAAGGCCAAGGCCGCTTCGCTGGGCGCGCACTGCGCAATGACCTGCCCGCGCCGGACCACCATGAGCCGGGCGGCGCGCAAGCGAATCGCCTCGACGGGGTCGCGCGCCTGCAGCAGCACAAAGTCGGCCGGGTGGCCCACCTCGATGCCATAAGCGGCCAGGCCCATCAGCCTGGCGTTGTTCACCGTCACCGCGTCGAAGCACGCGCGCATCTGCGCCTGCGAGGTCATCTGCGCCACATGCAGCCCCATGTGCGCAACTTCGAGCATGTCGGCCGAACCGAGTGAATACCACGGGTCCATCACGCAGTCGTGGCCGAAGCCGACGTTGATGCCGGCGGCCAGCATTTCGGGCACGCGCGTCATGCCGCGCCGTTTTGGGTAGGTGTCGTGCCGGCCCTGCAGCGTGATGTTGATCAGCGGGTTGGCCACCGCGTGCACCTGCGCCTCGCGCATCAACGGCAGCAGCTTGGAGACGTAGTAGTTGTCCATCGAATGCATGGACGTGAGGTGCGAGCCGGTGACGCGGCCGTGCAGGCCCAGGCGCTGGGTGTGAAACGCCAGCGTCTCGATGTGGCGCGACAACGGGTCGTCGCTCTCATCGCAATGCATGTCCACGCGCAGGCCGCGCTCGGCCGCCAATTCGCACAGGATGCGCACGCTTTGTGCGCCCTCGCTCATGCTGCGCTCGAAGTGCGGAATGCCACCCACCACATCGACGCCCATGTCCAGCGCGCGCGTCAGGTTGGCCAGCGCCGTCGGAGATCGCAGCAGGCCGTCTTGCGGGAAGGCAACCAGCTGCATGTCGAGGTAGGGCTTGACCCGCTCTTTGACATGCAGCAAAGCCTCCACCGCGAGCAGCCGGTCGTCACACACATCCACATGCGAGCGGATCGCCAGCAGGCCTTTGGCCACCGCCCAGTCGCAGTACTGCATTGCGCGCTCAACCAGCGCCTCTTGCGTCAGCAAGGGCTTGAGTTCGCCCCACAAGGCAATCCCTTCGAGCAGCGTGCCGCTCTGGTTGACACGCGGCAGCCCGTGGCTCAGCGTGGCATCCATGTGGAAGTGCGAATCGACGAACGGCGGGCTCAGCAGCAAGCCCATCGCATCGATCACTTGGGCACCCGCAGGGACCGGCAGGGCGGCGGCGATGGCCTCGATGTGGCCCGCTGCGATGCGCAGGTCCTGGCCGGTCCGGCCGTCGGGCAGTGTGGCGTTGCGAACGAAAAGATTCACGGAGGGGATTCAGCGCAACGCCAGTGGCCCGGAATCCAATCCCTCCTCCCCGGCCGGCATCGGCTCCAGCGCCGCCGCCATCGGCGCCGAAATGGAGTGCTCGGACAGCCGGTGTCGGGACGCCGGCACCAGCCGCGCCACCGGCTGGCCGTGGCGAGTGATGACGATCTCTTCTTCTTCAGCCAACTGTTCGATCAGTTCGCTCAGACGGGTCTTCGCATCGGCGAGGCTGACAGTCTTCATGAGGCGCTCCTGGCAGTTTGCTCCGCGGGTTCGGTGTCCAGCCCGGGCTTTCGGAGCGGGGTGAGCATACCTTGGCTGGCGCGCGCTGGGCCGGGACCGCAAAGTTCTCATCGTGCCCGGCCGTGACCCGCGGGACCGGTGCCCCCC
>JANNDW010000107.1:0-3130 GCA_031378125.1 Methylibium sp.
CACCGACGCCGTGATCATGATCGGCGAGATCGGCGGCCCCGACGAGGCCGAGGCGGCGGTGTGGTGCAAGGCGAACATGAAGAAGCCCATCGTCGGCTTCATCGCCGGCGTGACCGCGCCTGCGGGCAAACGCATGGGCCATGCCGGCGCGTTGATCTCGGGTGGCGCCGACACGGCCGACGCCAAGCTCGCGGTGATGGAAGCGTGCGGCTTCACGGTCACGCGCAACCCGTCGGAGATGGGCAAGCTGCTCAAGGGCCTGCTGTAGCTGGGGGCCGGGCAGCGAGTCCGGCGTGGGCCGACGCGGCCACCGGGTCCCGTCAGTACCGTCAGTACTATTACGAACGCAGCCCGCACCCTGCCTGCCTAAAATCCGCGACGGTTTGCACACAGCGCAAGCGCGCACCCCCCGTTCCATCTGCAATCACAGGCCCCGCCATGGACTTCACCTCGACTGCGTTTTGGGCAGCGCTCGGTTCGATCATTCTTGCCAACATCGTGCTGTCGGGCGATAACGCCGTCGTGATCGCCATGGCCGCCCGCACCCTGCCGGCGAAGCAACAGAAGAAGGCCATCTTCTGGGGCAGCGCGGCGGCCATCGTGATGCGCATCGTGCTCACGCTGATAGCGGTAGAGATGCTCAAATGGCAGTATCTCAAGATCATCGGCGGGTTGCTGTTGCTGTACATCGGCGTGTCGCTGCTCAGTGAGGACGACGGCGGAGAGGGCGGCCATGAACAGGCCGGAGGCTTGCTAGCCGCCATCCGAACCATCCTGGTGGCCGACCTGGTGATGAGCCTGGACAACGTGCTCGCCGTGGCCGCCGCGGCCAAGGGCAACACGGCATTGCTCATCATCGGCCTGGCCGTGAGCATCCCGCTGATCATCTTTGGCAGCACGTTGATGATCAAGGTGATGGAGCGCTTTCCGGTCATCATCACGCTGGGCGCCGCCCTGCTAGGGTTTCTGGCCGGCGAGATGCTGCTTACCGACCCGGCGGTGACGCAACGCTTCGGGGAGCTGTCCCACGATGTCGTCAACTTCGCGGGAGCGATCGGCGCCGTGTTCGTCGTCGCGGTGGGCCTGTGGCTGCAAAAGCGCGCGCGCGGCGCTGCCTGACGGCCCTTTCCCTTTGAGGGGCGCTACCCTATACTTCTTTTGGAAGGGGAGTAGCTCGACTCCAGCGTCACCGGCCCTGCGGGGCTGGCGCGAGGGTTTCAACAGGTCGTCATGCCGAAGCGAAAGCTTCCGGTCTGTTGGGCAACAACCAATCACTCCACGCCGAGCAAGACCTTCGATGCAGGCCGCAACAGCGGCAGGCTCGAAGGCGTCCTTTCGCCCCAGGGTCCTGTGCTTCATGCGACTTGCACCGTTTGTCGTGCAACTTGACATGGAGCCTTCATGGAACTCTTTTCATCCGCCTGGCTGTCCGCACTGGTCGCCATCGTCCTGATCGACTTGGTCCTGGCCGGCGACAACGCCATTGTTATCGCGTTGGCAGCACGCAAGCTGCCGATTCAACTGCAGAGGAAGGCCGTGCTGTGGGGCACGGTCGGCGCCGTCGCCGTGCGAACCGCGATGACCATCGGCGTGGTCTGGCTGCTCCAGATCCCGGGGCTGATGTTCGTGGGCGGCGCCGCACTGGTGTGGATCGCGTACAGGCTGCTCGCGCCGACAGACGCCGGCGGGTCTGCGCACCGCCGCCAGGTGAACACGTTCCTGGGCGCGATGAAGACCATCGTCGTCGCGGATGCGGTGATGGGCATCGACAACGTGCTCGGCGTGGCCGGCGCGGCGCACGGCAGCATCGACCTCGTCGTCATTGGGCTGTTGATCAGCGTCCCCATCGTCGTCTGGGGCAGCACGCTGGTGCTCAAGCTGGTCGAACGCTTTCCGGTCATTACGTACGCGGGCGCGGCAGTCCTCGCATTCACCGCGGCCAGGATGATCATCAGCGAGCCGCTGCTCGACGCGGTCTTCGATCCGAACCTCGGAGTTCGGCTCGTGACCTACGCGCTCCTGGTCGTCGGCGTCCTTGCAATGGGCCACCGGACCGCCCGGCGCGTAGATTCTTCACCTCGATCCGCCTGAGTTCCCAACTGTTCAACCAGGAGTAGCACGATGGAAAAGATCGCCCTGTTCGTCAACGAAGCTGCGTACGCGCGCCGAATTCTGCATCCTATGCTGGGTGGCGAGGCCCCGGTCCATTGGATCGTGATCGCCTATGCGCCGACGCTCAGCCGCCACATCGGCCGCTGGGTGTCGCATAGCGCTCGCGAGCAGTGGCGCCAGCGTTGGGCGGCCGAATGCTTCGCCGAGTTCGAAGTCGAGTTGAAGGCAAATCCGCGCAGCAAACTGGAGAAAATCCTGGCGACCCGGCCTCCGATCGAAATCGTCGTCCGGCTCGAAGCGCGGCTTGGCAAGTTGCGTTTGCTCGATGCGCGGCGCCCCAGGCTGGGTAAACCAGACGAGCCGCTGACCGCCAGGCAGCCGGCGACCGATCGCGGGTCCTGGAGCGTTCCGATGGCCCTCACGACAGGACTCAGTTCGATGCTGGCGCTCGCCGACTGAAAGCCCAGGCGCCTCGCTCCTGCCCACCGGGATGCTTGCCGGTCGGCGCTTCGGCGGAAAGTCCCGGAGCGTTCGGGATCTGATTTCCGCCTTCGGCTCCGTCAACCAGTCGGGGCGCCACCGTGGGCCCGGCGTAGGCATGGCTTGAGGCTGAGGCTGGACACAAGCTGGCCGCGCGGGTTGTCTGTCGGCTGTCGAGGGCCCTCGTCCCGCGGTCGATGGCGGTCCGGCACCGGACTGGGTTCGCTGCGCCGCTGAGCCTTTGAACGACAAGACTGGCGGCGCAGCAACAAATGGCAAGCATTCCCCTGAATCAGGTGGGAGCGAGCCCGCCCGCTTGGTTCCACGCCCCAATCCAAGGCACAATTCCCAGCCTTGACGAGCCCTCGGTTGGCTCAAGCCGCAAGCCTCAGAACCCTCGACCATGAACCATGAGTTCTTCAGCGCAACCGACACCGGCCGGGCGCGCAACAACAATGAGGATTCAATCGCCGTCGACGAGACCTCGGCGCTGATGGTGTTGGCCGATGGCATGGGCGGCTACAACGCCGGCGAGGTG
>JANNDW010000120.1:0-4105 GCA_031378125.1 Methylibium sp.
CACCTTGGCGGTCGGGAACAGGCCATCGCGGGTGGTGTTTTTCGGGTCGGTGGTGGCGGTGCCGTAGGCGGCCGCATAGGCCGCGTCGGTGCCCGCGCCGCCCAGGTTCCTGTGGGTGTAGTCGATGCCCGAGTCGAGCACCGCCACTCTGACGCCTGCCCCGGTGCGGCCGGAAGCCTGCACGGCGGCGCCGCCGACATAGGGCACGGTTTCGCTCAGGTCAAGCACATGGTCGATCACCGGGCGCACCTTGAGCACGCCGGAGAGTTGCGAGATCGCCTGCAGTGAAGCGGCGTCCACTTTCACGGCCACCGCGTTGTGGGCCACGTGCACGCGGCCGAGTTCTTGCGCGCCCATGCCACGGAGCTGGCTCATCATGTCGTTCTGGCGCGCACGCACGGTGTCGCGGTGAGTGGCCAGGGCGCCCTTTTGCGCCTGCTCGGTCGTGCTCAGGATGCGCGCGTTCGTCTTCACGCCGAGGCTGCGCGCTTGCATGTCCAGGCCCGAGGCTTCGAGCTGGGCGGACTTGAAGTTTGCCAACGAAGGCTCGGACATCGTGATCCACACCCGTTGCGGGCCACTGGCGCGCAGCAGGCGCGAATCCAGCACGGATTGCGATACACCGCCTTGAATGGCCAGGCGTGAAGCCGTGGCGCCTTTGGTGGACGCGGCCAGTGGTTGGACGGTGTCCGCGGGCGGCGATGAGCCGCCTCCGCAGGCCGCCAAAACGGCGAATGTGACCCCGGTAAGGGCATATCGGATAAGACGCTTCATGAGCAGGTTCCCGAAGGTTGGAGTGCCGCGTGTGCGGAGGAGTCCGGTGGTTTGACCAGAAGGGGCATCCTGCCCCGGCGGTTCAGCCAGAGTCAAGCTCGCAAACGCCTAATTCCCCTGAACTAGGGGCCCCCTTTCGACATGCCGCACGAGGCGTACGGCACGCACGCCCGAGATGTGACGGGCTGTATCAAGTTGCGCACCGGGCAGGCGCACGGCCAGTGCATTGCGCACCTGTTGCACGCGCGCTTGTTCGACGGCACCAAGGTCGCGCAAGCGGCCCATCACCTCTTCTTGCTGCGCCTGGATTTGCACTCGCAGCGCCGCGCGTTGCGCGCGTTTGTCACGTGGCACGCTGGCAAGTTCGGGCAGTTCGAGATCGACCCAGACCGAGACCCATCCGGCCTGGTCAACCGGCATCTTGGCGGCGCGCAGGCTTGCCGCCGGCGCGTGCGGTGCCGGTGGCGCCGAGGCGGCGGGCGCAGCGGGCGTTTGTGTCGACGCCGCGGCGCTCAGCGTAGCGGCCAGCAACACCAGCGCGGGCCGGCATTCAGCGCGACCCATACATCATCTGCCGTGCCAGCGCCGACTTGACCGGTGCCAGCGCCTGCAACGCGGCCAGCCCCAGCCCACGCGCCGCGCCGGCGCCGGGCAGCTTCCAGGTGAAGCTGCGGGCCAGGAAATCGGTGGCCGCGATCATGGCCCAGCGGTCGGGTGCGCGTTGCCATTCGAGCTTGCGCAGCACCGCATCGATATCGCGGTGGCGGGCCAGCGAATGCACCAGTTCATAGGCGTCGCGCAGGCCCAGGTTCAGGCCTTGGCCGGCCACCGGGTGCAGCGTTTGCGCCGCATTGCCGATGCGCACGGTTCGGTGCTCGGTCAGCGTGCGCTCGGCATTCAGCCCGAGCGCGAATTGCTTCAGCGCCGACACGGCGGCGATGCGGCCGACCGCGGGGTGGAAGATGCTGTTCAGCACCGCCGCGCGTTGCGTGTCGCTCAGATCGCGCACCGGGTCGTCGTCGGTGGGCACACACCACACCAGCGCGGCTCGCCCGTCCTTCAGCGGCAGCAGCGCAGCGGGGCCGTGGCGCGTGAAGCGCTCGAAGGCCACCCCCGCGGCGCGGCCAGGCGATACGCCGGCATCAAAGCTCACTTGGCCGACCCAGGCGGTCTGCTGGTAGTCATGGCGGATCGGGGACCGGCCCGGCGGCCCGGCTGCCTTGTGCGCCTGGTCGGCAAACACACCGCCCTCGGCCACCACCGCCAAGTCGAAGCGTTCGGCAATGCCGGCATCCACTTCAACCCCGCCGGCCAGGTTCTTCAACGCGGCCACCGGCGCGCCAAAGCGGCTGTGCAGGCGCTGGGGCTCGCGTTGCTGGGCCTCCACCCAGGCCTGCTGCAAAGGTGCCACGATGTGCCCGTAACTCAACACCGCGCCCAGCATCGGCACGGCCTCGTCGAGGGCGCGAATGCGCAGCTCGGGTTCGCGCAGCCAGGTTCCCAGCAGCGTGCCCAGCGACGGCGGCTGTTGGGACACATGGACTTCCAGAATCGGCTGCATCAGATCGGACCGCCAGGCGTTCAGGCGCCGCAGCAATTGCACACTGCCCAGCGACAGGGCCAAGGTGCGCGGGTCGCCGGAAACATCCTTGTCCGCCGGACGCGCGTCGAACAGTGTCACGTCAGCGTCGGGCAAGGCCTTGGCGGCCTGCAAAGCCAGTGCCAAGCCGACCGGGCCGGCGCCGACGATGGCGAGTGACAGGGAGGGGTTCGAGTCGGTCATTCGAGGTTCCGGTGGTGGGCGGATGTTGGAGGTTTGCAGCAGGTGGGGGCAACAGATTGCCGCCCTCGGAGCATGCCGCGATTCGCGGCCGTGAACAAGTGACCGCCGTTCCCGCAAACAGGTAACGCACGGCTGGTAACGCACGGCTTTGCACCCGCCCGACTCCCCACTATCATCCAGCGACATTCATTGGGAGGAGATCGCCATGGCGCTGATGGATTTCATCAAGAAGCAGTTCATCGACATCATCGAATGGACCGAAGCCGGCGACGGCACACTGGCCTGGCGCTACCCGATGAGCGACCTCGAAATCCAGAACGGCGCGTCGCTGACGGTGCGCGAGTCGCAGATGGCGGTGTTCGTCAACGAAGGCAAGGTGGCCGACGTGTTCGGCCCCGGCCGCTACACGCTCACCACCGCCACCTTGCCGGTGCTGACCTATTTGCAGAACTGGGACAAGCTGTTCAAGAGCCCGTTCAAGAGCGACGTGTATTTCTTCTCCACGCGGCAGCAGGTCGACCAGCGCTGGGGCACCACCCAGCCGGTGACGATTCGCGACAAAGACTTCGGCGCGGTGCGGCTGCGGGCCTTCGGCAACTACAGCTCTCGCGTGGCCGAGCCCAAGCTGTTCCACACCGAAATCTCCGGCACGCGCGACACCTACACCGCCGCCGAGCTCGACGGCCAGTTGCGCGGCTTGATGCTGCAGCACATCTCCGACGCGGTGGCCTCCAGCGGCGTGGCGTTTCTCGACCTGGCCGCCAACCAGATCGAATTTGCCAAGGCGCTGCATGCCGCCACCGCGCCGTCGTTTGCCGCGATCGGCCTCAAGCTCGAAGCGGTGACCTTGCAAAACGTGTCGCTGCCCGAAGAGCTGCAAAAGATCCTGGACCAGAAGATCGGCATGGGCATGGTCGGCGGCGACATGGGCAAGTTCATGCAGTACCAGACCGCGCAGGCGATTCCGAAGTTCGCCGAAGGCTCGGGCCAGGGCGGTGGCGGCATTGCCGGCGATGCGATGGGCCTGGGCGCGGGTGTGGCGCTGGGCCAGGTGATGGTGCAGCAGTTGTCGCAAGGGCTGCAGGGCTCGGCCTCGCCGGCCGCGGCCGCAGCGCCAGCGGGTGTGAGGCCGGACGAGGTGATGGCCACGCTCGAAAAGCTGGCCGAGCTGAAGACCAAGGGCATCGTCACGCAAGAAGAGTTCGACATCAAGAAGGCGGAGTTGCTCAAGAAGCTCGTTTAGCGGCAGCATTCTTTTCGCTGCCCCTTGGTCGCCCCGCCCAGCCCCCAGCGCGCCTACCGCGCCGCGTGCCCGAACTGCGGCGCGCCGGTTGACTTTGCATCTGCCGCATCGGCGTTTGCCGTGTGCGGTTTTTGCCGCAGCACGGTCGTGCGCGAAGGCGATGCGCTGCGAAAGATCGGCGAAAGCGCCGAACTCTTCGACGACCACTCGCCGCTGCAACTTGGTGCGGCGGGCAAGTCGCAGGGCGTGGCCTTCACGCTGGTGGGCCGGCTGCAGTACCGCACCAAGGACGGCACCTGGAACGA
>JANNDW010000122.1:0-15191 GCA_031378125.1 Methylibium sp.
TTTTGTGAGGCCGCGCTCCAGCGGTTGCGGCTGCGGTCGGACATGAAACGCAGCGCTTGCTCGTCGAGTTGCGCGTCGAGCCGCTCGGCGACATAGGCTTCTTCGCGCAGCATCGGGCAGCCGATGGAGGCGCAGTTGACCGCGAAGTGGATGCGCGGGTCGTCGTAGCGGCCGCGCGCGCGCAGGGTGTCGTGCTCGATGCCGTCGAGCGTCATCGTCGTGCCCAACAGCGGCGCCGACTTTTGCTTCCACGGGTTCTGCAGCAAGGTGCCGATCTCCTTGATGGAGTCGAGCTTGGGGTAGCGCGTCAGGATCAGCTCGACGGTGTAGGCGTTGTAGGCGTTGATGAGAAACGCCATTTGCTGCGGCTTGGTGAAGCCTTCGAACGCAGCCGGCGTCACCGCCGCCAGCGTGGCGAGGTAAGCCTTCAGCGCGGCGCGGTCGGCCGCCATGCCGGCGTAGCGCAGCTGCGAGGCTTTGCCACCTTCGAGCAGCACCACATGCTTCTTCAGCAACGCGGTCCACGCGGCATGGCTGTGGTCGAGCGACTGCGCGTGCGCCGCCATCCACGGGGCGCTGGCGATCAAGAGGCTCAGCAAGGCCAGCTGTCTGCGGGTCATCGTCATGGCGTTTCCTTCGTCGTCGGCTCACATTGAGCGAAGCGCATTTTGCGGCGATTCCTGGGCGCGCGCCAAACTTGGGCATGATCGCCCCTGTGAAAAAGCCCCCCACTTCGGCGACACCCACCTTGCAATGGCAGCAGGATGGCGCGGGCTGGACACTGCAGCTGGCCGGCGATTGGCGCTCCGGCGCGCCGCGCGAGCACACCGCGCCCGCGGAGCTGCCCGATGCAACCCAGCTCACCGTCGACGCCAGCCAGCTGCAGGCCTGGGGTGCGGGCACCGCCCCGGCGCTGTGGGACCTGCTGGCGCCGCTGCGCCGCAGGCAGGTCACGCTGGTGCTGGACTCGCTGCCCGAGGGTGTGCGCGCCGCACTCGACCTGGCCCTGCCACCCGTTGACGCGCCACCGGCCGAGCTACCGGCCGCCGATGCACCCACCACACTCGGCTCGGCCCTGCGGGCCTGGTGGGCCGATGCGTTGATCACCGCCGCTTTCCTGGGCGAGGTGCTGCTCGCAATCGGCCGGCTGGCGCGCGGCCGCACCACGATGCGCTGGTCTGACCTGGCACGCCAGTTCGACCAGACCGGGCCGGCCAGCCTGCCGATCGTTGCGCTCACCAGCTTTTTGGTCGGCCTGATGCTGTCTTACATGGGCGGCGCGCAACTGGCCCGCATCGGCGCGCAGAGCTTCATCGCCGACGTGGTGACGGTGGGCGTGGTGCGTGAACTCGGCGGCCTGATGACCGGCGTGATCCTGGCCGGCCGCGTGGGGGCGGCGTTCGCGGCGCAGATCGGCACGATGAAGGCCAACGAAGAGATCGACGCGCTGCGCACCTTGGGCATCGACCCGATCGAATACCTGGTGCTGCCGCGCCTGCTGGCCATGCTGCTGGTGGCGCCGCTGCTGGTGGCATTTGCGGCGCTGGTGGGCGTGCTGGCGGGGCTGCCGGCGGCGGTGGGCATTTACGGCGTGCCGGCCATTGAGTACCTGCATAAATGTGTGGCCGCATTGAACTGGACGCACCTGTGGATCGGCCTGTTCAAAGGCACGATGTACATCACGCTGGTGGCGCTGGCAGGTTGCCGCGAAGGCTTGCACGCCGGCCGCACCGCGCAGGCGGTGGGCGTTGCCACCACCACCGCGGTGGTGAAGGCGCTGCTGTGGATCGTGGTGGCGTCCTCGGGCAGCACCATCGTGTTCCAGAGCCTCGGGCTGTGACGGTGGAGGCCGCGCCTGCGCCGCTGGTTCGTGTGATCGACCTGACGATGGCTTACGGCGACAACGTGATCCAGCACGACCTGGCCTTCGACATCAAGCAACGCGAGGTGCTGGCCATCGTCGGCCCCAGCGGCTGCGGCAAGAGCACCTTGCTGCGCCACCTGGTGGGCCTGGAAACGCCGGCCCAGGGCCGCGTGATGTATGGCGAGCACGACCTGCATCATTGCAACGACGCGGCGCTCGCCACCCTGCGCCGGCAGTTCGGCGTGATGTTCCAGGCCGGTGCGTTGTGGAGCTCGATGACGGTGGGTGAAAACATCATGCTGCCACTGCGCCTGTTCACGCAGGCCGACCGGCGCGCGCGCGAGTTGAGCGCACGCTTCAAGCTGGCCCTGGTGGGGCTGGACGGCAGCTTCGACCTGGAGCCCGCGTCGCTCAGCGGCGGCATGCGCAAGCGCGCGGCCATCGCCCGCGCGCTGGCGCTCGACCCGCAGCTGCTGTACCTGGACGAGCCCTCGTCGGGGCTCGACCCGTTCAGCACCGCGCGGCTGGACGAGTTGATACTCAACCTGCGGCGCCACCTGGGCACCTCGGTCGTGATGGTGACCCACGCGATCGAAAGCGTGTTCGCGGTGGCCGACCGGCTGCTGTTCCTGGATGCCGTGGAGAAAACGATGACCGCGCTCGACACCCCGCAACACCTGGCCGACCATGGCCCCGAGAACGTGCGCGAATTCCTGCACCGGGGGAAGGGCAAGTGATGCAGCGCGCGAACCCGACCCGCATCGGCCTGTTCGTGATCGGCGGGCTGGCGCTGCTGATCGCGGCGGTGATGGTGGTCGCCGGCGGCCGCCTGTTCGCCAGCAAAGAACGCGCCGTCATGTACTTCAGCGGCTCGATCTACGGCCTGCAGATGGGCGCGCCGGTGGTTTTTCGCGGCGTGCGGCTGGGCAGTGTGGTGGGCATCGGCGTGGTGCACGACGCCGCCAGCGGCCGCTTTGAGATTCCGGTGGTGGCCGAAGTCGATCGCAACCTGATCCAGGAACTGCCCGGCCCCGCGGGCGGGCCGCAGGCCGCGGTGTCGCTGGCGTCGCTGGTGGCGCAGGGGCTGACGGCGCAACTGTCGACGCAGAGCTTGCTGACCGGGCTGCTGTATGTCGACCTCGACCTGCGCACCGGCGCGCCTTCGCCGCTGGGAGCGGCGGCTCCCGCTTCCGCGTTGGCCACCAGGGCGCCCGCGTCGGCGGGGGCGCTGGCGCTGCCCACTGCCGCGTCCGCACCGCACGCGGCGCGAAACACCGACGGGATGGTCGAGATCCCGACGACCGAAACAACCATCCAGGCCCTGAAGACGCAACTGGAAAACCTGAACCTGGGCGAGTTGCTGATCGATATGAAATCCATCGCCGCGTCGACGCGCCAGTTCGTGGCCGGCCCGAAGCTGCAGCAGGCACTGGACGACGTGACGCAGCTCACCGGCGACGTCAAGCGCCTGTCCGCCAAGCTCGAACGCCGTGTCGGCCCGCTTGCCGATTCGGTCCAGAGCACCTTGGCCGACGCCCGTCGTTCGGCCGGCCAGCTCGGCGCGGCCGCCGATCGGGTCGGCACCTCGGCCGACCGGGTGGGTGGCGCGGCCGATCGGGTCGACAGCGTGCTGGTGGACAGCGCGCCGATGCTGCAAAGCCTGCGGCTCGCCGCCGATGAACTGTCAAAAACCGCCGGCTCGTTGCGTGCCGCCACGGCGGAAGATTCGAGTTTGCTGAACAACGTTGAACGCGCCACGCAGGATGTGTCGCGCGCCTCGCGTGCGGTGCGCGAACTGGCCGACCTGCTGGAGCGCGAGCCGCAGGCATTGATCCGCGGCAAGGCCGCTGCGCGTTGAACCCCGCCCACCGGAGCCCCGCTTGAAATCAATCGCCTTCCTTCAGCGCGCTCCGCAGCGCCCGCGTCTGCGGCCCGCTCTGCCAGCGGTTCTGCCAGCGGTTCTGCCAGCCGTTCTGCTGGCCGTTCTGGCGCTGGCCGGTTGCGCCGTGTCGTCGCCTCCTGTGTTGCTGTACCAGCTGCGCGCCGCGCCGCCGGTTGCGACCGCGCCGCCAACACCGTCCGCGCTGCAGTGGCAATTGCTGCTGCCGGTGAGCGTGCCCGAATACCTGGACCGCGACGCGCTGCTGCTGCCGCAGGGGCAGAGCGGGCTGCTGCCGCTGACCGGGCACCGCTGGGCCGAGCCGCTGCGCGACAGCGTACCGCGCGTGTTGCGCCAGGACCTGGCGGCGCTGCTGGGCGAATCGCGGGTCTGGGCGGCGCCGGTGCCGGCCGGGGTGGTGATCACGCGCCGGCTGCGTGTCGAGGTGCTGGCGCTGGAGGCCAGCGCGGACCGTTCGTCGGTGCTGTTGCGCGCGCGCTGGTCGCTGCTGGACCCGACCGGCGCCGCGCCGGCGCGGGCCGACAGCGTGGTCCTGTCGGCCCCCAGTGCGGGCACCGATGCGGACAGCCTGGTGGCAGCCCACCGGCTTGCCCTGTGGCGGCTGGCGGAGCGAATCGCGGCCCCGCCGTAGGCGGCCGGGTCGGTTGCCGCGGATCGATCAGGCCGCGTGCAGCGTGCGCAAGCGGCCGGCCTCGGCCAGCGTGGCGCGGTAGCCGGCCTCGATGGCGCGCTCGCGGAACTCGCGCGACAGGCTCACCCAGTAGCCGAAGTCCGGCTGCAAAAGCAGGTCGGCCAGCAGCGCGTCGGGCTGCGTCAACGCGCGCTTGCGCAGGTCGCCTTCGTGGTAGCGCTCGGCACCCGGTGGCGCGCGGCCCTCGTGAGCCGAGGCGTCGATCGCGAACACGCGCGTGGCGCCGAGCGCGCGCGCCAGGCGCACTGGCAACGGCATGCGCTGATCGGCGTCGGCATAGCGCTGGCCGCGGATGCGCACCGGCGTGAACTGCCCTTCGATCGCTGCCGCCGCTTGAACGGCGAGACCGGCATCGCCGCGGTTGAACCCGACCACCGCGCCATCGGCCAGGCGCTGCGCCACGCACACCATCGGCGTGGGCAGGCGTTCGAGCAAGCGCTGCGTCATGCGTTCGCGAACCAACTCGCGCAGTGCGGCGCCGCTCAGCGGTTCGTTGCCGGTCAAGGCCAGGCGCGCCAGCCGGGCCGGCTGCAGCTCGAGCGCCAGCGCCTCGATCTCGCGCGCCGGCAGGCCCGCGGCGCGCAGCATGCCGACCACCGCGCCGACCGAGGCGCCGACGATCAGGTCCGGCGCCAGCGCCAACTCGTCCAGCGCCTTGAGCACCCCGACGTGAACGAAGCCGCGCGGCCCGCCCGAGCTGAACACCCAGGCGACCCGCGGCACAGCTTGCAGCGGGCCGCTGGACGGCGCATCCGGGCCCGCATGGTCTTCATCGGGGTTGATCGTGCAGCCCGCGGCCAGGACCAGCGCGCCGGCAGCGCCGAGCAGCCGCCTGCGTTGCAACAACGAGGCGCAAGGCAATCGGGTTTGTGGCCCAGAATCGGTTCGCACCCGCGTCGCCGCGGGCGCACTGGCGTCAGGAGTGAACATGCGTATCAAGTGGGTTTTGCTCGGGTTGACCGCCGCCTGGCTTGTATCGGGCTGCGGCACACCGTATGCCACCGTGCCCAACGCCGCCGGCGAGCCGGTCATGCTGCTGGGCCACGACCCGGTGGCGTATTTCACCCGCGGACGGCCCGAGCGCGGTGTGCCCGAGCACACCGTTCGCCTGGACCAGCGCAGCTACTACTTCGCAACCGCCGAACACAAGGCCCGCTTCGAGGCCGAGCCGGCGCGCTACGAGCCGCAGTACGGCGGCTTTTGCGCCAGCGGCGCGGCCTTCGCGATCAAGCTCGGCAGCGATCCCACCGCCTGGCAGATTCATGACGGCAGGCTGTTCATCTTCGGCGACGTGCTCGGCAAAACCGCCTGGCAAGTCGACCCCGGCTGGAACGTGGCGCATGCCGATCGCCTGTGGCCTGCGATGCGCAACACCGGCTGGCGCGCGCAGTCGCTGGGCAGCTACATCAACAAGGTGCCGCACTACCAGACGGGCGCCGACATCCGCAAAGCCTGGCAAGCAAAGAACCCGGGCCAAGCCTGGCCGGCGTACGACCCGGGCGGCATGTTGAGCAACCTGTTCCTCAAACCCCCGGGCTGGCGCGCGGCCGAAGGTTTCGGGCAACCGGCCGTCGGTTATCCCCGTTGACGGGCGCGTTGTTCGGGCGGCGGGCGCTCGGTGTTCCACGCTGACCGATGCCGCCGATGCCGCCGGATCAGGACTTCTTGGCCTTGGCCGCCGCCACGTCACGCGCCAGGTCTTCGCCGCTCTTGTAGTGCGGCACACGAAGCACCAAGCGCTTGGTGCGCTGGAAGAAGCTGTTGCTGCCGCTGACCTCTTCTTTCCAGTAGCGGTCGGCCAGCGCGCGGTTGCGTGGAATGTCGATCTCGTAGGCGTCCTTCGAGCCCTTGCCACCAAAGATGTAGAGCTTGCCATCGTCGATGCGCCAGCTGTCGGCGTCCCCTCCCCACGGAATGCCGTAGGCAATGCCGTTGGCGCAAAAGCCGCCGTACTGCGGCAGGTACTTTTGCGGTTCGCGATCGAACAGCGCCTTGTGCTCGGCGTTCGCGAAGCGGAAGGTCACGCCCTCGTGAACACTCTTGATCTGCGGCGAGCCCAGGGCATGCCGGCCCAGGGTGTGGTAGGCCACCACGTCGTGGCCGAACAGCATGACACGCGAGTCGCCGCCTTCGGCCACGGCGTTGACCGGCTTCAAGGGCGATGACGGGTTCTGCGCCAGCATGGCGCCGCAGCCGGTGAGTGACAACGCCGCAAACAGCGCCAACGCAGCGATCGAGGACGGGTTCGCGAATCGGGGAAACACAGACAGCTTCATTTCAAGGCTCCAGTGGCGAGATAGGGGTCGTGGCTGGGCAGGCTGCCCTTGAGCGATGCGCCCTGCTGGTCGGCATACGGCGCGGTCCAGCCTAGCAACTCGCTGGCCAGCTCGCAACGCTGGCGCAGGTGCGCCTCGTCACGGCCTTCGAGGTGCACGATGCCGTAGCGGTGGCTGCCCAGCCACTTGAAGTCGCGCTCCAGCGAATGGCCCGACTTCGGGTAGGTGAACAGCATGGCGCCCGGGAACCGCTTGCGCAACGCCGCACGCTGCGCAAGGTGCGGCATGGGCGGGATGTCGTCGGCCGAGAAGCTGCGGTACACCATGCTGGCCGCAGCACCTGCCGTTGGCGCGCTGCGCGGTGCGCGGGCCGGGTCTTGGCCGAGCGCCAGCGCCAGCGACATGGCGTGCGCGTCCAGCCCAAGCACACGCCGATAGAGGTCGGAAAACTGCGAGGCCAGGCGCGGATTGAACTCGATGACGGCCAGCCGGCCGGTGGCGGCATCGAAGAAAAACTCCATATTGAAGAAGCCGTGCGTGAAACCCACCGCCGCCAGAAAGCGCCGCGCCACGTCCAGTGCGCGCTGCTGCACCTGCGCCGGCAGGCGGCTCGGGTGTTCCCAGCGCATGAAAGCCTGGGTGCCCGGGTAGACCACCGCATCGACCATTCCGAGCGCGTGCGCCTGGCCCTCGAAAACCCAGCCATCGAGGTTGAACTGCGGCGCGTGCAGCGGCTCTTCGAGCAACAAGCGGTGCGCGCTGCCGGCCTGCGGCAGCCGCGCGCGAACGATGCGCTCGAAAGGCTCGACCAGGCGGCGGATTACCCACAGCTCACGCCAGCCGAAGCGGGTGTGCGCCTCCAGTTCGGCCCGGTTTCGGACCTCGCGCGCGAGCACCGAAAACGCCGCCTTGATGGGTTTGGCGTAGGCCGGGTAGCGCACTGCCGGCGGGATCTCGCCGCCGTAGTCCGCCTCCAGTTCTTCGAACCCGATGTTCGCTTCGGGGCACGCCTGGGCCAGCACGCGCCGCGCGTGCAGCTTGTGCTGGCAGGCCAGCACCGCGGCCACCGACGTGCCGGGCAACCCGAGCCGCTCGGCCACCAGCGCCGCGGCGAGCGCACCGAACTGTTCATGGTGCGAAACCACGCCGGCCCAGCCACGGCGGCGCCCGCGCTTGGCCTGCGCGTCGGCAAAGCGATCGAGGTCGAAGCCGACCAGCCGCGCATTGCTGGGAAACGAGAACAGATCGAAACCGGCGCTGTCGAAGTCGAACCGGTCGGACAAGCGCTCGAACGCGAGCGCATCCCAGTCGTAGTTGAACAGCAGGCCGAGCCTGGCTCTGGGCGTCATCGGGCTTCCTTCGGGGGCGCCACGGCGCCCGCGATGCCGGCCCACAGCCGGCCCACCCAGGGCAGCAGGGCCAGCAGCGCCAAGGCTGCGAGCATGGGCGGGTTCAGCAGGCCGCCCCAGGAGGAGACCTTGGCCATCTCGATGCCGGCGTACACATAGACAGCGCTGCCCGCCAGCATGCCCAGCAGGCTGGCGATGAAGAAGGTCGTCGCGGGCAAGCGCGACAGGCCCAGCAGCGGATTGAACAGCGGGTACGGGATCACCGGCGCCACGCGCAACGAGAAGACGAAGCGCGCGCCGTCGCGGGCCAGCCTGGCCTCCACCGCCGCCAGCCGGTGGCCAAAGCGGCGCTGGACCGCGTCGCGCCACAAATAGCGCGCGGCCAAGAACGACAGCGTGGCGCCGGCCGTCGACGCAAACACCACCAGCAGCGTGCCGCCCAACCAGCCGAAACAAATGCCGGCGGCGAGCGACATCACGCTGCATCCAGGCAGCGCCAACGCCGCCAGCAGCGTGAAGAGGCTGAAGAATGCCAGCCCGAACAGCCACGGCCTGGACTGTTGCCAGCTCAGCAACTCCGACTGGTGCGCCTGCAGTTCGGACAGCGCCGGCAGCGGGTGGAGCTGGAACGCGACAAAGAGCAGCCCCATGATGATCACGCCAATGGCGGCGGCCCCGCCCGCGATGGCGGTGATGGGCAAAGGTTTGGATGCAGGCGACATGCGGGCGGGTGGTGAGAGGTGGGATGAATTGATACGCGCGAACCCGGTCAACGGATGTGACCGGCCGCACCCAGTGGCTCGAGAACCTTGTCTACGTAAAAGGCAGTCGCTGTCATCCCGCACTCACCGAGTCATTGCTCGCCGCGCGGCATAGCTCAGCGCGTCGACCAAGGCCACCAGCAACAGCATGGCGCCCAGGATCGTGGCGGTCTTGCCCATGTGAAACAGCCCCATGTGAAAGGCCAGCAACTGGCCCAGGCCGCCGGCCCCCACCACCCCCAGCACGGCGGCGGCGCGGATGTTATTTTCCCAGCGGTACAGCGTGTAACTCAAGAGTTGTGGCAGCACCTGCGGCAGCGTTGCGTAACAGAACACACGCAGATGGCCGACACCTTGGGTTCGCAGCGCGAATCCCGGGCCGGGGGGCGCGTTCTCGATCGCCTCGGCGAACAGCCGGCCGAGCACGCCGGACGTATGCAAGGCCAGCGCCAAGGTGCCGGCAAAGGGGCCGAGTCCGGCCGAGATCAGCAGCAATGCGGCCCACACCAGTTCGGGGATTGCGCGCAGCGCGTTCAGCAGCAGCCGGGTCGGGGCGCGTGCGATCGCGTTGTCCGCGGCGTGCATGCGGCTGGCGGGCAACGCCAGCAGCAGCCCGAGCACGGCCGCCAGCACCGTGCCGAGCAGCGACATCGCCAGCGTCTCGATCGCGGCGGCCGCCACCTTGTGCACAAAGGCCGGGCTCAGGTCGGGCGGGAAAAATTCGCCGACGAAGCGGCCCATGCTGCGCGCTGCCTCGGCCGAAAAGAACTGCGCCCATTGCAGGTCCAGCGTCCAGAAGCTCAAACCCACCAGCACCAGCAGCCCGGCGCTGAACCAGCAGGCCTTGCAGCGCGCGTCGAACAGGCGCGGCGGCAGCTTGTAGGGCGGGTTGGCGGCGTGGCGTGTCATGGCTTGTTCAACCGAGTGCGCGCCGCAGCCAGGCGCTGGTGCGGTCGGCCAGTGCCACCAGGGCGATGAAGACCGCCAGCATGGTGGCCACTTCACCGCCGTTGAACATCTTCATCGAGTTGTCGAGCTGCTGGCCCAGCCCGCCGGCGCCGACGAAGCCGAGCACCACCGATGAGCGGATCGCGCATTCCCAGCGGTACACGGTGTACGAGGTGAGTTCGGCGCCGTTCTGCGGCAACAGGCCGTAGAAAAACGCCTGCAGGCGGCCGCTGCCGTTGCGCAGCAGCGTCTCGGTGGGATGGGTTTCGCCGCTCTCCAGAATCTCGGCATAGACCTTGCCCAGCATGCCGCCGTAGGTCAACGCGATGGCCAGCACGCCGGCGGTCGCGCCCAGGCCGACGACCCGCACGAACACCAGCGCCCACACCAGCTCGGGAATGCTGCGCAGCACGATCAGCACCCAGCGCAGCACCTGGCGCAACCAGAACGGGCCGCGCGCCATGCGCCCGGACAGCGCCGAAATCGACAGCACGCGCACCGACAGCAGCGTCATCGGCACCGCCACCGCCAGCGACAGCGCGATGCCGGCGCTCGCGATGGCCACGGTGCGCCAGGTCTCGCGCGCCACCAGCGCCAGGAAATCCGGGCTGAGCGCCGGCGGAAAGAAGCTGCCGACAAAACGCGCGCTGACTCGCAAGCCCTCGGGCTCGAACAGCACCCAGGGCCGGAACTCGGTGGCCACCGCCAACGGCCAGAGCAGCAGCACGGCCACCAGCGACCAGAAGACGCGGCCCAGCCAGGCCGGGTCGCGCAGTTCAGCGGGTGGGGAAATGGGCCTGTTCATCGCTTGCCACGCGGCTCATCGGCAGTGCATGACCGCGGGTTGCTGCAAGGCGGCGAGGCTCGGCTCGACCGGTGCGGCCGGCGCGCCCACGAGTTCGTCTTCGTGCTGCGCATAAAGCTGCGCCAGCCGCTCGCGCGACACCTGCGCCCGAGGCAGGTCGAAGGCCAGCGCGCCATCGCGCAGGCCGACAATGCGCGGGAAATGCGCCAGCGCCATGTCGACCTGGTGCAAGGTCACCACCAGCGTGACGCCACGCGCGCGGGCCTCGGACAGCAGCGTTTCCATGGCCTGCTGTGCGCGCGCCGGGTCGAGCGAGGACAGCGGCTCATCGACCAGCCACAGCCTGGCCGGTGCGAGCAGCGCACGCGCCAGGCCGATGCGCTGGCGCTCGCCGCCCGACAGGCGGTCGACCCGCTCGAACAGCTTGTCGGCCAGGTCGAAACGTTCGAGCGCCGCATGCGCGGCCGGGATGTCGTTCGGATAGAACAGCGAGGCCAGGCTGGACCACAGGCCCTGCGCCGGCAAGCGACCGGCGAGCACGGCCGTCACGACCCGCTGGCGCGGCGGCAGCGGCGGCGTTTGCGGCGCCAGGAACAGCTGCCCGCGCAGCGCCTGCAGCGCGCGCCGGGGCATGGACCACGGCGCCTTGCCGCCCACCCGCAACGTGCCGGTCTGTGGCGGCAAGGCGCAGGCCAGCACATGCAGCAAGGTGGTCTTGCCCGCGCCGGATGGGCCGATCACCGCGACCTGTTCGCCAGCCGCCACCGAAAGCGACAAGGTCTTCAGCGCCGGCACGCTGGCCGCACGCGCCGCCGGGTGCCGTGCGGCTACGGCGTCGAGTTCGATTTGCACGCGGCCCTTCAAAGCATGCTGGCGCTGCGCGCAGCGGCCTCGATGCCCTTGTAGTTGTCGACCTTGCTCGGTATGAAGCGCGTGGCGCGCTGCAGTTCGAGGATTTCCTTGCCTTCGGGCGTGTCGCGGCTCAAGGCCAGCAGCGCCGCGGCGAGTTTTTCACGCAGCGCCGGCTCCATGTCGGCATGCACGGTCCAGTTGTAGTCGTAGTACGGCGGCGTGGTGAAGAAAACGTTGACCTTGGTGGTATCGACCTTTTTGTCGGCGACGAACTTGTCCCACACCGAGATGTTGAGCGCGCCGGCCTGCACCTTGCCGGAGGCGACCGCGGCGATCGTCGCGTCGTGCGCGCCGCTGTAGGCCACTCTTCTGAAGTCTTTGTCGGGGTCCACACCGGCCTGCAACAAAAAGCTGCGCGGCATCAGGTGGCCGGAGGTGCTGCTTTGCGAGCCGAAGCTCACGTCCTTGCCCTTCAGGTCGGCGAGCGACTTGATGGCCGGGTCGCCGGTGATGAACACCGAGCGGAATTTCTCGTCTTCTTCGCGCTGCACGATCGGGATCATCTTGCCGCCCGAGCGCGCATGGGCCTGGATGAAGGTGAAGCCGCCGAACCAGGCCATGTCGACCTTTTTGTTGACCAGCGCTTCCACCGCCGCGGCGTAGTCGGTGACCGGCGTGTACTCGACCTTCATACCCAGCCTGGCTTCAAGGTATTTGAGCAGCGGCCCGGCCTTGCGCGCCAGCTCGGTGGGCGATTCGTCGGGAATGGCGGTGATGCGAAACACCTGCTGCGAATGGGCGCTGAGGCCAAAGGCCAGCAGGGCGCAGCACATCAATGAGCGAAAGGTGCGGGAGGGGGACAGGCTGATCATGGCGTCTCTCCTGGACAAATGGGGTGACTGGGTTGGAAACCCCGCATTGGAACGCATCTTTCCGGGTAACGCTTGGCGCCCTGCTACATTCCCGCGCCTGACCTACGTCGTTCGAGGCGCGCAATGCTTTCTCCGGAGTTTCACCAATTGCACGACGTCGAATCCGCGTCGCTGGCCTCCGAAGCCGCGGCCGGGTTGCTGGCGAGCGCGGCCCACGCCTCGCCGAAGTTTTTCTACGACGCGCTCGGCTCGCGGCTGTTCGACGCCATCACCGAGCTTGACGAGTACTACCCCACCCGCACCGAGGCGGCGATTTTTAGCGCCGAGATGGGCGCCATTGCGGCAGCGGTGCGCCAGCGCCTGGGCGCGGACTACAGCCTGATCGACCTGGGCGCCGGCAACTGTGCCAAGGCCGCCCGCCTGTTCGACGCACTGGCGCCGCGCCGCTACGTGGCCGTGGACATCTCGGTGGAGTTCCTGCGCGAGTCGGTGGAATGCCTGCAGGGGCAGCATCCGCGGATCGAGATGGTCGGCGTGGGGCTGGACTTCTCGGCGCAGCTGGCCCTGCCGGCAGCGCTGCGCCAGGGCCAGGGGCTGGTGTTCTACCCGGGCTCCAGCATCGGCAACTTCGATCCGCGCGCCGCATTGCGCCTGTTGCGCGAAGCTCATGCGCTGGCTGACAACGGCATGCTGTTGATCGGCGTCGACCTGGTCAAGCCGGCCGGCGTGCTGGAAGCCGCGTACGACGATTCGCTGGGCGTGACCGCGGCCTTCAACCTGAACCTGCTGCGCCATTTGAACCGGCTGATCGGCAGTGATTTTCATCTGCGCGAGTGGCAGCATGTCGCGCTGTTCAACCGCGAGGACTCGCGCATCGAGATGCATTTGCAGGCGCGCCACGCGATCACCGTGCGCTGGCCCGGGGCACAACGCCGCTTCGCCGCCGGCGAACGCATCCACACCGAGAACTCGTACAAATGGCGGCGTGCCGATTTTGAATCGCTGCTGCGCGAAGCCGGCTTCCGCGACGTGCGGGCCTGGACCGACCCGAACGAGTGGTATGCGCTGGTGCTTGCGCGTTGAGGCGTTGACGCGCCGCGTGCATGATGCGCGGCGCTGAGATCGCCATCGTCACGCCCGCGCTGGCGGCCGCCAACAACGGCAACTGGCAAACCGCCAGACGCTGGGCGAACATGTTGGGGAGCGAGTTTTCGGTTCGGATTGCCGACCGTTGGGACGGTGGCGACGAACACGCAATGATCGCCTTGCACGCCCGCCGTTCCGCGCCCTCGGTGGCCGCCTGGCGGCATGCGCACCCGACCTGGCCGCTGGTGGTGGTGTTGACCGGCACCGACCTGTACCGCGACATTGCGCACGACGTCCAGGCCCAGCGTTCGCTGGCGCTGGCCGACCGGCTGGTGGTGTTGCAGCCACTCGGCGTGGCCAGTCTGCCGGCGGCGCTGCGGCCCAAGACGATCGTGTGCGTGCAGTCCAGCCCAAGCCGGCAGGCCCACATCAAGACGCCACGCCACCTGCGCGCGCTGATGGTGGGCCACCTGCGCGAAGAAAAATCACCCGCCACCTATTTCAACGCCGCGCTGGCGCTGCGCCATCGCGACGACATCCTGCTCGACCACATCGGCGCGCCGCTGGACGCCGCGTTGGGCGACCGGGCCCGCCAATTGAACGCCGAATGCCCGCACTACCGCTGGCTGGGCGCCCTGCCCCACGGCCCGACGCGGCGCCGCATCCAGGCCGCGCACGTGCTGGTGCATGCCAGCCAAATGGAGGGTGGCGCGCATGTGGTGATCGAGGCAGTGACCAGCGGCACCCCGGTGATCGCATCGAAGATTGACGGCAATGTGGGGCTGCTGGGTGGCGACTATGCCGGCTACTTCCCGTTTGGGGATGTGGCGGCGCTGGTGACCCTGCTGCAGCGCTGCCGCGACGACCCCGCTATGCTTGCACGCCTGCAGCGTCAGTGTGCGGCGCGCGCCGCGGCCTTTCGCCCCGCGCGCGAATCCGAGACGCTTCACGCACTGATGTCCGACCTGATGGAGGCCCCCCATGAACGCACCTGAAAAGCCCGCCGAGCCCCGCCTGACATCGCTATCGCATGGCGGCGGCTGCGGCTGCAAGATCGCGCCCGGTGTGCTGTCCGAAATCCTCAAGGGCACGGCGATGATGCCGATCCCGCCCGAGCTGCTGGTGGGCATCGAGACCGCCGACGACGCGGCGGTCTACAAGCTCAACGACGAGCAGGCGCTGATCGCCACCACCGACTTCTTCATGCCCATCGTCGATGACCCGCACGACTTCGGCCGCATCGCCGCCACCAACGCCATCAGCGACGTGTATGCCATGGGCGGCCGGCCGATCCTGGCGCTGGCGCTGGTGGGCATGCCGATCAACGTGCTGTCCACGCAGACCATCGGCCGCATCCTCGAAGGCGGTGAATCGGTCTGCCGCGAGGCCGGCATTCCCATTGCCGGGGGCCACACCATCGACTCGGTGGAGGCCATCTACGGCCTGGTGGCGCTGGGCCTGGTGCACCCCAAACACGTCAAGCGCAACGCCGACGCGCAGCCCGGCGACCTGCTGGTGCTGGGCAAGCCGCTGGGCGTGGGCGTGATGTCGGCGGCGCTGAAGAAGGGCGAGCTCGGCGAAGCCGGCTACGCGCAGATGATCGCCTGCACCACCCAGCTCAACACCCCCGGGCCCGACCTGGCGGCACTGCCCGGCGTCCATGCCCTGACCGACGTCACCGGCTTCGGCCTGGCCGGCCACGCGCTGGAGATGGCGCGCGGCGCGACATGCGATGTCCAGCTGGACTGGCCCGCCGTGCCCTTGCTCGCCGGCGCCCGGGCGCTGGC
>JANNDW010000124.1:0-5416 GCA_031378125.1 Methylibium sp.
CCGGCATGTCGGCATCGACGGCGCCCGCCCCACCGGCTTCATGCTCAAGTCGCGCACTGCGGACGGCGGTGACCCGAAGACCGAATACTTCCGGCGCGGCTCGGCGGCGAGCCACCTGAGCCCGGCCGACAACCCGCGCGACTACTGCGCCGCGTCGCGCCACTTGCATGTCACCGGCATCAGCGTGGCGATTTCCGACAGCGCCCGCGAACTCGTGTTCCAGATGGCCGCCGATGCGCGCGCCGGTGGCCGCACGGTGTCGTTCGACCCGAACCTGCGCCCCAGCCTGTGGCCGTCGCAGCAGGCCATGATCGACTGCCTGAATCGCCTGGCCGCCCACAGCGATTGGGTCTTGCCCGGCCTGGCCGAAGGCCGGCTGCTGACCGGGCGCGACAGACCCGAGGCGATTGCCGACTTCTATCTCGAACGTGGTGCGAGCCAGGTGGTCGTCAAGCTCGGGCCGCAAGGCGCCTACTTCGCTGGCGCGTCAGGCCGCGGCATCGCGCCGGGGTTGCCGGTGGCGAAGGTCATCGACACCGTCGGCGCCGGCGACGGTTTCGCCGTCGGCGTCATCTCGGGCCTGCTCGAAGGCCTGGCCCTGCCCGAAGCCGCCGCGCGCGGCAACGCCATCGGCGCGCGCGTGGTGCAGTTTCCGGGGGACTGCGACGGGCTGCCGAGTCGTGCGCAATTGGGATTGTCGGTCTGACTCACCTGGCCGCTGGGAACGAAGCGTACTCGCGCACAACTCGCCGCTTAGATTTTTCCGTGCTCGCTGTACACGACTTGATCACAGATGAACTGCTGGACGGCCAAGCGAAACGCTTGGTCCTCTGGCCATTCGAGGATCGGAGGGTTGGTCTCCAAGTCCGAATGCGGGTCCAACACTGCGAAGCATCTCGGCGTATGGTGGCAAGAGAATTCTGTCCCCAGTTCTGGGACAGACTGGCGTTGTAACTGACCTACCGGAATTGCGGCGATGAGTCCCGTTTTCGTCGGCTTGAACTCGTCTCGGAACGGTGACGCGAACAGGAAGCGTCGAAGCACGTCAATCTTTTCCGAAAGGGCGCCTTCGCCGCAGCGAAATTCCAGCCAATGGACCGAAAGCGCTGCGTCAGCTGGTCGATCTGTCGTTCCCAGGTGGGGAGCGAACGACCCGGCCGCAGGTTGACCGCCTATGAGAGTACTGAAGGGACAGATTCGAGCGATGTGATCGTGATCTGGAAGCACGGACGTACTTCATCAAGCCACAACGAGATGCTCGGCCGGAGAACCCTGTCGGAACAGATCCGCGCGTGTCGCCACACCCCAAGTGCGGTGAAGGTCTGGTGAATCGGCGACCATTCGCGCAACAGCGAAATGAACGGGCCCTTGATCGACAAAGCGTACCGTGAGTACCTCGCGGCCCTTTCGCCACGTCGCAAGAACATGCCCCGAAGGCTCTGCGCTGAAATCGGGGAGGCTGACGTTCGAGGAGCCACGAAAGAACGCTGTTAAGCCCTCGGTCGATGCTGGATTCAGCGGGCGTCCAAAATCTTCGAAGAAAGCCTGCCCCAATGCCACGAGACGCTTTGAAATCAGCCGAGCCCGAATTGATTCGACCATCTGGCCAGAATCAACTGCCGCGCCCGTATCGACGTTGGGGTCGCTTGCCTGCCGCCGATGCGCCGGTCCGGGTGGTGTCTCCAGCCACTCGGCAGAAAACAGCGAACTGAGACACTGATCACCGGTGGCTGCTCCGAAGTACCGCTGTTCTCTCATTTGGCCCATCATTTTTCCCCTCACTGGTCCTGCAATTGCCACGGATCGCGATGCATAGCGTCAGTGGTGAGATCCTTGAATGCATTGACGACTGCATCGTGAGCACGCTCAACCCACGATGAGATGTCGAATTCACCTGAAATGACGCACTTGGCAACCAGCTCCAAGCGAAGTATTTCCTTGTTTTCCGGAAGTCTGCGGCCCATCCCCATCTTGGCGGCAAGTGTGATGTCCTTGTCTATCTCAAACTCAAAGCTTGCGGCATATCGCAACGGTGTCGGCAGGAATCTCGGTTCGGGGTGCCACTTGAAATCGCGAAGTACTTCTCCGTAGTCTGCGACAGATGCCCAACCATCCCCCTGAGGGATCGCATTGATGTACGAGCACTCCATTCGTACCGGCTGCGGTGCAACATCGGTTTCTTGTTGGAGGAATTTGCAGAAGAGTTCCCAAACGCGATGAAATTCGTCCCGAATCGCTGGGAATCTGGGATACGGCTTAGCCTCGTCGGTCTGGCGCCAATTGACGTAAAGCTGATCCTGTTGGAGTTGCACAAGTCGACTATCGTCTTGGCTGACAAACCAAACGCGGGGCAACCACGCGCCAAACGCGTCTTGCACAAGTTGCGAACCTGCAGTGACTACGGGCGGTGCGTGAGCGGTCTTGGGATACTCGTCCCGGATTTGCGCCCAGAACTGCCCGAAGTGCGGAACAAGAAGATCTTGTCGCGGAAGGAACGCGATCCCCAAGACAACTTCATTTATCGGTGGCTTGGCGAAAGTGATGGTCATCGGACTTTGCCGGTAGTCGTCGGGAGCCGGTGGTCGTCGAAATGGCTAATTTCCAATGTACCACGTGGTCCTTGACTTTGCGCTACGGATCGATCACACCTGCTCGCCCTCAGTCTGCATAACTCCCCGCCGCCCGAATCAGCGCTCCCCATTTGTCGATCTCCGGCTTCAGCCAGGAGCGCAGCCCTTCCGGCGTCTGCTTCGCCTCGGGCACGATCTCGGCGCCCAGTTCGGCCATGCGGGTGACGATGGTCGGGTCTTTCAGCGCTGCGCGCAGCGAGCTGCCGAACTTGTCGATCTCGGCGGCCGGCGTGCCTTTGGGGGCGTAGATGCCGTGCCAGACCTTCACCTCGAAGCCCTTCAATCCCGACTCTTCCAAGGTGGGCGTGTCGGGCAGCGACTTGATGCGCTCGCGCGTGGTCACGCCGTAGAGCTTCACGGTGCCGGCCTTGATGTGCTGCAGCGTCTGCGTGGTCTGGTCGCACAGAATGTCCACCTGGCCGCCCAACAGCGCATTCAACGCGGGCGCGGTGCCCTGGTAGGGAATGGTGGTCAGTTCGGCACCCAGCGCTTTCTGGAACAGCATGCCGCACAGTTGCGACACGGCGCCCAGCCCCGCGTGCGCCAAGGTCAGCTTGCCGGCATTGGCCTTCACGTAGGCGATCATTTCCTGCGGCGTGTTGGCGGGCAGGTCTTTGCGGCCGAGCAAGGTCATCGGCACGTCGATGACTTGGCCGACGTATTCAAAATCGGTCAGCGGGTTGTAGGCCAGCTTGCGGTACAGGCCCGGGGCGGTGGCCATGCCGTTGTGGTGGATCAGGAAGGTGTAGCCGTCGGGCGCCGCCTTGGCCACGGCGCCGGCCGCCAGCGTGCCGCCGGCGCCGAGCTTGTTTTCAACCACCACCGCTTGGCCGAGTTGTTTGCCCATCACCGCGGCCAGCGAGCGTGCCACCACGTCGGTGGGCCCACCGGCGGCAAAGGGCACCACCAATGTGATGCTGTGCGTCGGGTAGGCCTGGGCCCATGCGAATTGCGCGGCCAGCAGGGCAGCGGCGGCCAGCGCGGTGTGCACGAGGGTTTTGCGCTTGTTCATGGTGTTTGTCTCCAGGATTTCAGATGAGTTCGGAAATCTCGACCAGGTTCAGGCCCGGGTCGCGCACGTAGGCCGAGCGGATGCGTTGCGATGCGCAGTCAGTCTGCCTTCGCGCCCGACTCTTTCACGACCTTGGCCCATTTGGTGATCTCGCTGGCCTGGTAGCTCGCCAGCTCTTCGGGCGTCGAAATCCACGGCTCCAGCCCCAGCGCCTTGAGCTTGTCCGTCACCTCGGGAAGCTTGAACACGCGCTGCATCTCGGTGTTGATGCGCATCACCACATCGCGCGGCGTGCCGGCCGGCGCGAACACGGCGAACCAGGTGGTGGCCTCGAAGCCCGGCACCGTCTCGGCCACGGTCGGCACGTCGGGCGCGGCCGGCGAACGCTTGGCGGTGGTCTGCGCGAGCGCGCGAATCTTGCCTTCCTTGGCCATCGGCAAGGCCGACGGCATGTTGTCGAACATCAGCTGGATCTGCCCGCCCACCAAATCCGGAATGGCGAACTGCCGGCCTTTGTACGGCACGTGCTGCATCTGCGTGCCGGTGAGCGACTTGAACAACTCGCCCGACACATGCACCGAGGTGCCGATGCCCGGCGAGCCGAAGCTCAGCTTGCCCGGGTTGGCCTTCATGTGGGCAATCAACTCGGCCACTGTCTTGGCCGGCACGTCGTTGTTTACCACCAGCAGGTTGGGCGCCGAGGCCACGTGCGCCACCGGTGCAAAGTCCTTCACCATGTCGTACGGCATCTTGCTGTACAGCGCGCCGTTGATGGAATGTGTGCCCACCGTGCCCATCACCAGCGTGTGGCCGTCGGCCGGCGCCTTGGCCACCATGTCGGCGCCGATGTTGCCGCCCGCGCCGGGCTTGTTGTCCACCACCACCGGCTGGCCCAGTTGAGCCTTGTCGGCGAACAGCCGCGCCAGGATGTCGGGCGCGCCGGCGGCCGGGAAGGTGACGACCAGGCGGATGGGTTTGGTGGGGAAGCCTTGGGCGTTGGCGGTGACCGCCGTTGCGGCGAGCACGGCGCCGAGCAGAAGTGTGTTGGGATTCATCGAGGCTCCGAGGGTACTGGCTCTGCGGCCAGCTTCAGGATACGGGCGGAGGCCGGGAGGGCGAGTAGTGCTTTCCTGGGGCCAAACGGGCAGCACTCGGGCATGCGAGCACCATGCCCCGCACCGTCATCCGTCCGCGCCCGCGCCACTCCGCCTCGGGGCAATGCCCGCCGCGCGCATCCAGTTGTCGCGCAACGCAAAGTCCGCATCGAAGCTCGCCAGCTTGGGTGCCACGATCTGCGGGTAGCATATTGAGCCTCGTCATCCCGCGGATTGAACAACGGCACTCGAGCGCGAGCGTAGTCGCCAGTGTCGCGAGTCACCACCGTCAAGCCGTGATGAAGCGCAGCGGCGGCGATGATCGGGTCCGGTTGCAAGAAGGTGTGGTCGGCCTTGCGGCCATCCTCGACGAGAAGGCGCCACTTGAACATCACGCCTTCTGAAACCTGCGGGACGCGCTGATCGAACCGCGGGCATACCTTGTGCACCAACCAGTCGGTGAGCTCGGTGCGGCGAATCGGGTCGCCGCCGGTTTCTATGCCAAACCGAATCTCGGCAAGAGTCACGGCGCTGACGAACATCTGCTCCAGCGGAAGGCCCGCCACAAACGCCCGCGCCCGCGCATCGGGGCGTGGGCGGCGCAACTCCGAAATGACGTTGGCGTCGGACAGCCAGCCGCTCACGGCACCACGTCCGCGCCGGCCTGGCCACCCGACCAC
>JANNDW010000203.1:0-8628 GCA_031378125.1 Methylibium sp.
GCGGTGGCTCTGAGCGCGACGGTGTTCTCGCTGCTCGTCTCGGCGCTCGCGGCCTACGCGATCGCGCGCCTGAACCTGAAGCGCCGCCAGCTGATCCTGACCTGCATCGTCGCCTCCAGCATGTTCCCGCTGGTGACGCTGCTGGTGCCGATCTTCGAGACCATGCGCACCTTGGGCCTGCTCAACAGCTACACCGCGCTGGTGCTGCCCTACATCGTGCTGAACCTGCCGGTGTGCACGCTCGTGCTGGTGAGTTTCTTCCAGAGCATCCCCAAGGACCTGGAGAACGCCGCGATGATCGACGGCTGCACCCGCATGGGCGCGCTGTGGCGCGTGGTCGTGCCGCTGGCGGCGCCGGGCGTGTTCACGGCCGGCATCCTGGCCTTCGTCAATTCCTGGGACGAGTTTTTGCTCGCGCTGTCCTTGAACAGCAACCCGAACTTCCGCACGCTGCCGGTCGGCATCACGCTGTACCAGGGCGAGTTCACGTTCCCGTGGCCGATCATTTCGGCCGCACTGATCGTGGCCATCGTGCCGATTGCGGTGCTGATCGCGATCTTCCAGGAGCGCGTTGTCGGTGGCTTGACGCAGGGCGGGTTGAAAGGCTGAGAGCAGAGCGAGGTTGACTAGAGTGATGGTGCAGAAGATTCGCTATGGCCTGATCGGCTGCGGCAGCATGGGCCGCGAACACATCGAAAACATCAGGGCGCTGGACGGCACGCAAGTGACGGCGATCGCCGACACCCACGCCGCCAGCCGCGATGCTGCGCTGGCGCTGCTGCAGGATGCCGCCCATCTGCCAAGAGTATTCACCGACCACCGCGACCTGCTTGCCAGCGGCCTGTGCGACGCGGTGGTGATCTCGACCCCGAATTTCACCCACATCGAGATGATGCGCGACGCGCTGAAGACCGATCTGCACATCCTGATCGAAAAGCCGCTGGTGACACGCATCGAAGACGGGGTCGTGTTGATGAAACAGGCGACGGGCCGCAAGGCCCTGGTGTGGGTGGCGCAGGAATACCGCTACATGCCGCCGGTGGCCGAGATGATCCGCATGGCGCATGCCGGTGACGTGGGCCGCGTGCACCAGGTCGCCATTCGCGAGCACCGCGAACCGTTCTACCCCAAGGTGGGAGACTGGAACCGCTTCTCCGCCAACACCGGCGGCACGCTGGTGGAGAAGTGCTGCCACTACTTCAACCTGATGGACCTGGTGTTGCGCGAGCGGCCAACGCGCGTGTTCGCGTCGGGCGGGCAGCGCGTCAACCACCTGGACGAACGCTACGCGGGCCGCACGCCCGACATCCTGGACAGCGCTTATGTGATCGTCGAATACCCGAGCGGCGCCCGCGCAATGCTGGACCTGTGCATGTTCGCAGAGAACTCGGTGGACAACGAACACATCACGATCGTGGGCGACGAGGGCAAGCTCGAATCCTTGCTGCCGTCGCTGACCTTGCGCCACGGCCGGCGCGAAGACTGGGGCACGCGCAAGGTTTGGGGCGAAGCGTCCGGCAGCGGCCGCGGCGTGTCGGTGCGCAGGGTCTGGGACACGAACATCAAGTACCCGGGCCAGCACTTCGGCGCGTCGTTCATCGAGCACCAGAAGTTCGCGCACGCCTTGCGCAACGGCTTGCCGGCCGAGGTGACGCTGGATGAAGGCTTGCGCAGCGTGGCCACCGGCCTGGCGGCACACCGCAGCATCGCCACCGGCCAGGCGGTTTTGATGAGCGACGTGCTGCCGGCCGGTTGGTGAGGACGGGCTTAGCATGGCGCACCTGCGAGGGTGTCGCCAACCGGCACATTCGGCGCGGCCACCTGCAACCATCGGGAGCGACATGACTGGATCCGCCACGCCATCGTTTGAACTGCATGCCGGCGCCTTGCGCCTGGGGCTGCGTCCCGACCTGGGCGGCAGCATTGCCGGCCTGTGGCACCGGGACACACCGATCCTTCGTGGCGTCGAGCCCGCGGCGCTGACAGCGTCACGCATGTCGGGCAGCTACCCGCTGGTGCCCTATTCCAACCGCCTGGGCTACCGGCACTTTCGCTGGAAGGGGGTTGAGTACACCACCCAACCCAACTTCGAGGACAACCCGCATTCTCTGCATGGCGTGGGCTGGCTGCGTGAATGGGAGATCGTTTCGTCCAGCACCGTCGAGGTGGTGCTGCGCTACCGGCACACGGCCGATGCGGACTGGCCGTTCGACTTCGAGGCCAGCCAGTACTTCACCCTCACGCCGCAGTCGATGAACGTCCAGATGGTGTTCACCAACACCGCGGCGGTGGCCCAACCCGCCGGGCTGGGCTGGCACCCGTACTTCCCCAAGCGGGCCCGCAGCCGGCTGCACATCGAGTTGTCCGACCGCTGGGAAACGGACGCCACGCAACTGCCGGTGCGCAAGGTGGCGCAGCCCGGCATCGATGGCGATGTGGCGCACCTGGACTTCGACAATTGCTTCGAACGCTGGACCGGCCCGGCGCGCATTCGCGACGAAAAGTTCTCGCTCCAGCTGAGCTCGTCGCTGCCTTACCTGGTGGTGTTCACGCCGCAGGACAAGGACTACTTCTGTGTGGAGCCGGTCAGCCATGTCTCCAACGCCATCCACATGGCCGATCCGGCCGCCCACGGCCTGCGCACGGTGCAGCCTGGCGAGACGATGGACGCCTGGATGAAGCTCGACATCGCGGTGGTTTGAAGGTGCGCGGCGCCGGCTCCGAGGTGCGCGTGGCGGTGGCGCAGCCGTCGCTGCTGGGCGAATCGCCGATGTGGCACCCGCAAGAACAGGTGCTCTATTACTGCGACATCCCGGGCCGCAAGCTGCAACGCTTCAACCCTGTCAGCGGCGAGCTGGCTCATTGGGACTTCGAGACCGACGTGGCCAGCGTTGCGCCCATGCTCGGTGGCCAGTTGCTGCTGGCGATGCGCGACGGCCTGTGGCGTTTCAACCCAGCCACCGGCGCCCGCACGCTGCTGGCCAAACCGCCGTACGACGTGGCCAAGGAGCGCTTCAACGACGGCAAGTGCGATGCGCAAGGGCGCTTCTGGGTCGGCACGATCTACGAGCCGCGCGCGCCAGCGCTGGCCTCGCTGCATTGTTTCAGTGCGGGCGCGCTGGCGCGCCGAGCCGACGGCATCACCGTCAGCAACGGCCTGGCGTGGAGCCCGAACGGCCGCACGATGTACTGGTCCGACACCAAGGCGCACACGGTCTACGCGTTTGACTTCGACCCGGGCAGCGGCGAACTCAGCGGCCGAAGGGTGTTCGCCAGCTTCGCCGCCAAGGAGCCCGGCGGGTCGCTTGAAAATTACGGCGGCCGGCCCGACGGCGCGGCGGTCGATGTCGAAGGCGGCTACTGGGTCGCGATGTTCGAAGGCCAGCGCTTGCTGCGCCTGTCGCCCGAGGGCCAACTGCTGCGCGAGGTGGCGCTGCCGGTGCGCTGCGCGACCATGCCTTGTTTCGGCGGGCCCGACCTGAAGACGCTGTACATCACCACCGCGCGAGAAAACCGGCCGGCCACGGAATTGATGGAGCAACCGCTCGCCGGCTGCGTGCTGGCGCTGGACGTCGACGTGCCCGGCCTGCCCGTCAACTTCGTCGGTTGAACTGATTCGCGTAGAACCGAATCGCGTTGAATTGAGTCTCTTTGAACCGAGTCGCTTTGAACCGAGAGTAGCTGCGAGCCGCCCCCCATGACCCACTACCCCTGTCTCAACGGAAAAGTTGTTTTCATCAGCGGCGGCAGCTCCGGCATCGGCGCCGATCTGGTGCGGCACTTCGCCGCGCAAGGCTGCAGGACAGCGTTCTGCGGCACCCAGCCCGACGGCGGCAGGGAATTGATCGCCGCCATCGTCGCGCAGGGCCAGCCCGAACCCATTTACGCCGCCTGCGACGTTCGCGACGTGCCGGCCTACCAGGCGCTGCTGCGACAGGTGATTGCCCAGGCCGGGCCGATTCGCGTCCTGGTCAACAACGCCGGCCGCGACGACCGCCACACAATGGAGGACGTGACGCCGGAGTTCTGGGACGACCGCCTGGCACTGAACCTCAAGCACTACTTTTTCGCAACACAGGCGGTGGCTCCTGCGATGGCGCAAGCCGGCGGTGGCTCCATCATCAACATGGGCTCGGTGTCGTGGATGCGCGGCCGGCCCAACCTGGTGGGTTACACCACCGCGAAGGCCGGCATCCTGGGGCTCACCCGAACGCTGGCGCGCGAGCTGGGCGCGCGCAACATCCGCGTCAATGCTGTCGTGCCCGGCGCCATCGTCACGGAGCGCCAGACCACACTGCATCGCGACCCGGCTGCGGACCAGGCGTTTCTGGAGGCGCAGTGTTTGAAGGTGCGCCTGACCCCGGGCCATGTGTCCAGAGTCACGCTGTTCATGGCGTCCGACGACAGCGACGGAATGACCGGCCAGCATGTGCTGGTGGACGCCGGCATCGCGCAGTGTTCGGTGATGGGTTGATGACCCGTTGGCGGGAGAGCGGCACACGGCAACACCCGATCGGAGGACGACATCCGCGCTGAGACATTGATGTTTTTTTGCAAACGTCATGACATGGCCGGACCAGAGGGCAGTCGAACGAACCGGGTTTCCCCGTATACTTTGAGGCTGTGTTGCAAGCGTTCGTCACCCGCCCGATAACCGAATTGATCGCCCGTGGTGCGGCCAAAGGCGTGACGTACAGCGGCTTCAATGACGAGGCGGAAGACCCGCCCATCAAGGCCCTGACAGCTGATGAAGCTCAGGCCTTGCGGGCCAAGAACCCGCAACTGTCGCCGTGGCGGGTGATCGCGGTGCAGGCCGCGGTCGGTGGTGTGGTGGCCGCGCTTGCGTGGCTGCTCTCCAGCAAACCAGAAGTGATGTGGTCGGCGCTGTATGGCGCGGCCGCAACGGTGGTGCCGGGGGCCTTGATGGCGCGTGGTATGACCGGCAGACGCGTCCGCGTGTCGCCCGGCGCCAGCGCCGTCAGCGTGATGGTGTGGAGCATGGTGAAGATGGGGCTTGCTATCGGCATGCTGATGCTGGCGCCGAAACTGATTCAGCCCCTGAGTTGGCCGGCCTTGCTGACGGCCCTGGTGCTGTGCATGCAGGTGTACTGGTTTGCGCTGCTGTGGCGCGGCCGTTGAGAACAGAACAAGACGGGACTCAATCAACATGGCAGCCGAAGGTCACGCACTCAGCTCCGGTGAATACATCGTTCACCACCTGACCCATCTTTCGACCGGCAAACCCAAGGGGCTGGTGGACTTTTCGGTCCTCAACTTCGATTCCATTGTTTTTTCCGCGCTGATCGGCGTCATCGGCTGCTACCTGTTGTGGAAGGCGGCGCGTGCCGCGACCTCGGGCGTGCCCGGGCGCTTCCAGGCGGCCGTGGAGATCCTGGTCGAGATGGTCGAGAACCAGGCCAAGGGCATCGTGCACAACGCCCACAGCCGCAAATTGGTGGCACCGTTGGCACTGACGGTGTTTGTCTGGATCTTCCTGCTCAATGCGATGGACTTGCTTCCCGTCGACCTGCTGCCGCTGATCTGGGAATGGGTCTATGGGCTGGCCGGCGGCGACCCCAGCCACGCCTACCTGCGGGTGGTGCCCACTGCCGACCTGTCCATCACGATGGGCCTGTCGGTCGGTGTGCTGATCACCTGCCTGGTCTACAACGTCAAGATCAAGGGCGTGGGCGGCTGGATCCACGAGCTGTTTGCCGCACCGTTCGGCAACCACTGGTCGCTGTACCCGTTCAATTTCGCGATGCAAATTGTCGAGTACGTCGCCAAGACCGTGTCGCACGGCATGCGGCTGTTCGGCAACATGTATGCCGGTGAACTGATCTTCTTGCTTATCGCGCTGCTGGGCGGCGCGTTCACGCTCTCGCTCACCGGCTTCGCACTGGCCGGCCTGCACATCGTCGCCGGCACCGTGTGGGCCATCTTCCACATCCTGATCATCACGCTGCAGGCGTTTGTGTTCATGATGTTGACCTTGGTCTATGTGGGCCAGGCGCACGAGACGCACTGATCTCGCCTCACTTTCCTTCGCTCATTCTTTCCCCTCTCTTACTTACAACTGGAGTCAACATGGAACTCATCGGTCTCGTCGCGCTTGCCGCAGGTCTCATCATCGGTCTGGGCGCCATGGGTGCTTGTATCGGCATCGGCGTCATGGGCAGCAAGTACCTCGAATCGGCGGCGCGCCAGCCCGAGCTGATGGGCGAACTGCAGACCAAGATGTTTTTGTTGGTCGGCCTGATCGACGCCTCCTTCATCATCGGTACCGGTATCGCACTGTGGTTCACGACGGCCAACCCGTTCCTGGCCCAGCTCGCCAACCTGCCGAAGTAAGGCTTCAGCGACCGCCGCCAGACCGCCGGCCCGGTTCTCATCGGGCCCGCCGATCCCGCCAACCTGATTGAGACATCCACGTGAGCATCACCGCGACATTCATCATTCAGATGATCGTGTTCCTGATCCTGGTCGGGTTCACGATGAAGTACATCTGGCCGCCGATCACGGCCGCGCTCGATGCGCGTGCCAAGAAGATCGCTGAAGGCCTGTTGGCGGCCGACCAGGCCAGGGCCCAGTTGGGCGCCGCCAACAAGCGGGTTGAGGAAGAACTGTCCGCCGCGCGCACCAACGCCGCGCAGCGCCTGGGCGACGCCGACCGGCTGGCCCAGAGCATGATCGAAGAGGCCAAGACGCGGGCCAACGAAGAAGGCGTGAAGATCGTCGTCGCCGCCAAGGCCGAGGCGGCGCAAGAAGCGATGAAGGCACGCGAGGCCCTGCGCGAACAGGTGGCTGCGCTGGCGGTCAAGGGCGCTGAGCAGATCCTCAAACGTGAAGTTAACGCCGGTGTTCATGCCGAGTTGCTGTCGCGCCTGAAAGCCGAGCTGTGAGCGCCCCGGTTTACAAACGCTTCGAGGCCTGAGTCATGGCCGAGCTTGCAACCATTGCGCGCCCCTACGCCGAAGCGCTGTTCAAGGCGGTCGCCGCCGCAGAGCTTGAGAAGCTCAGCACCCAGGTGCAAGCCATCGCCGATGTGGCGGGCAACCCGGAGCTGCGCCAGTTCGCAGACAACCCCAAGATCGCAGCCGAGCAGGTGTTCGAGCTGATCACCTCGGCGGTCAAAGAGCCGCTGGCCGACAGCGCGAAGAACCTGCTGCGCGCCGTGATCGACAACGGCCGCCTGGCCGCGTTCGGTGCGATCGCCTCGCACTTCCACGCGCTCGTGAATGCGCGCACCGGCGTCTCGGACGCCACGGTGTACAGCGCGTTCGAGATTGCTCCCGCGCAATTGACCGAAGTGATGCTGACGCTGGAGAAGCGATTCGGACGCAAGCTGAATGCCAGCGTGGTGATCGAGCCCGAGCTGATCGGCGGCATCCGTGTGGTGGTCGGCGACGAAGTACTCGACACCTCGGTGAAGGCCCGCCTTGAACAAATGAGAGTGGCGCTGACGGCTTGATGCCGTCTGGGCTTCAAACCCCGCCTCCCAACCATCCAACCTGCCACGGCGTGCCAACCCCGCGGCGCCGCAGACCGGAGTAAAGACCATGCAACTCAACCCCGCCGAAATTTCCGAACTGATCAAGAGCCGCATCCAGGGCCTGGCCGCGTCAAGCGACATCCGCAACCAGGGCACGGTCGTCTCGGTGACCGACGGCATCTGCCGCATCCACGGCCTGAGCGACGTGATGCAGGGCGAGATGCTCGAATTCCCGGCCACGGCCGACGGCCAACCGACCTTCGGCCTGGCGCTGAATCTGGAGCGCGACTCGGTCGGCTCGGTGATCCTGGGTGAGTACGAGCACATCTCCGAAGGCGACACGGTCAAGTGCACCGGCCGCATTCTGGAAGTGCCGGTGGGCCCCGAACTCAAAGGCCGCGTGGTCAATGCACTCGGCCAGCCGATCGACGGCAAGGGCCCGGTCAACGCCAAGCTGTCGATGCCGATCGAGAAGATCGCGCCGGGCGTGATCGCGCGCCAGTCGGTGAGCCAGCCGATGCAGACCGGCCTCAAGTCCATCGACTCGATGGTGCCGATCGGCCGCGGCCAGCGCGAGCTGATCATCGGCGACCGCCAGACCGGCAAGACCGCCGTGGCCATCGACACGATCATCAACCAGAAGGGTCAGAACATGACCTGCATCTACGTTGCGATCGGCCAGAAGGCTTCGTCGATCAAGAACGTGGTGCGCTCACTGGAAGCCAACGGCGCGATGGAATACACCATCGTCGTGGCCGCCAGCGCCTCTGAATCGGCCGCCATGCAGTATGTCTCGGCGTACTCGGGTTGCACGATGGGCGAGTACTTCCGCGACCGTGGCGAAGATGCGCTGATCGTGTACGACGACCTGTCCAAGCAAGCCGTCGCGTACCGCCAGGTCTCGTTGCTGCTGCGCCGCCCGCCAGGCCGCGAAGCGTATCCCGGCGACGTGTTCTATCTGCACAGCCGCCTGCTCGAGCGCGCCGCGCGCGTGAACGAAGCCTGGGTGGAGCGCTTTACAAAGGGTGAGGTCAAGGGTAAGACGGGTTCGCTTACCGCGTTGCCCATCATCGAAACACAGGCTGGCGACGTCTCCGCCTTCGTGCCCACGAACGTAATTTCCATTACCGACGGCC
>JANNDW010000238.1:0-3971 GCA_031378125.1 Methylibium sp.
GCCGGCGGGCTGCGCTACCACGGCATGGCGCCGCTGGTGTCGCACCTGAGCCAGCTCGGCATCATCGAGGCCACCGCCTACCACCAGATTGCATGCTTCGAGGCCGGCGTGACCTTTGCGCGCGCCGAGGGCATCGTGCCCGCGCCCGAGGCCAACCACGCCGTGCTGGGCGCCATCAACGAAGCGCTGCGCTGCAAGCGCGAAGGCCGCTCCGAGGTGATCCTTTTCAACCTGTGCGGCCACGGCCACTTCGACATGTCCGCGTACAGCGCCTACGCGGCCGGCAAGCTGGTCGATCAGCCGTACGACGAGGCCGAGTTGGCGATGGCGCTCAGCGGTTTGCCTACAGTGCCCGCCTGAGGGTGCCTGAGCGCGCTTGACGCAGGCTCGGCGCGCAAGCTCAGCGGTCGACAGCCGCCACCACCGGCGCCAGCGCAGGCCGGCAACTGCTGGTCTCCAGGCACGCGGCGCTGCGCACCCAGTCGCGACCGAGCAGCACACGAACGTCGCTGCGCAGGCCCGGCGTCGGCTCGGGTGCCGCCAGTGCAAGCACAGGCAAGTTGCGTGCAACCCGCAGCGCGGCTTCTTCGTGCCCGTCGCGGTACTGGATCACGGTCGCCTGTTGAACAAAGGGCCGCGCATTCGTAAGCCTTGCAATCGGCACGCCTTGCGTGGTCAGCAAACGTCCGACGCGCGCGGCCATGCCGGCCACGCCGTTGCCGTTGCTGACCTCCAGCCGCGACGCCAGTTCTTCGGCCCGATAATTTGCTGGCTGTGAAGCCACTGCCTTCGCGGCCGGCAACGGAACCGGGCCGCTGACCGGGTTGCTTGCACCGCGCTCGCTGAGCGACGCGACGGTCGGTTGATCGATCACCTTCAACGCCAGCACAGGTGGGTACGGAGCAGCGGGCGTTTGCGGCGCAGGCACTGCGGCTGTCTGCGAAGGAATCGGCATGCTGACCTGGGTCACCAGAGGCGCCGGCACTTCGACCGAGGTCAACGGTGCGGCAACGCTGATCGTCGTGACGGTTCGGTCGGCTGGCCGCTGCGCCATGCTGTTCGCGGCATCATTCTCGCGCGCGAGCGGCGCGAGCGGCGCAAGCGGCGGCCCATCGGACAAGCCGGCATCGGCGCTCGGCACCGGCTGCCGAGCGGTGGTTTGAATCACCGCGGCGTTGCGGTAGCGGGTGGCGTCCAACTGCGCCAATGCATCGCGCAGATTCGCCGACGCGGTGGCGTTTTCGCTGTCGTGCATCACAGCGGCCTTCAGTTCCACCACCGCTTCGCGCGGCATGCCGGCCAGCAGCAACACGTAACCCAAATTGCTGCGAACGTGCACGCGATCCGGAGCCAGCGCGGTGGCCTGGCGCAGCGTGGTCTCGGCGTCCCGGTAGCGCCCGCTGCGTGCCAGTGCCACGCCCAGGGCGTTGTAGGCCTCGATGTTTTCGGCGTCGGTGGCGATGGACTTGCGGTAGGCATCGATCGCCTTGTCCCAGGCCCGCGCGCCGTCGTGGTAGCGGCCCAGCGTGTAGTAGGCCTGGCTGGAATGGAGCGTGTGCATCACGTTTTGCATCGGCTCGATCTTCCACGCCTTGGCGACTTCGGGGTCCAGCGTGGCGCAGCCGGCCGCAGCGATCAGCACCGCGACGGCAATTGCGCGCCGGGCGGGCGGTACGCCGCGCTTTGGCGGCACCGCCTTGATTGGCGGTGCAGTCCGGACGCGCGGCACGACGAGCGTGGCACCGGCCGGGTGGGCGGGTTGAATGATGCGGCCGACACGGTATTGCACATGCATGGCGTTCTCCTTGGAAAGCAGTTCGGGGTTCAGCGCCCGCCAGCCATCATCGGCAGCAGAATGCGGTAGATCTGGATCACCGCCGGTCCCATCAGCACCAGCATCAGCGAAGGGAAAATGCCGAAGATCAGCGGGAACAACAGCTTCAACGCGATCTTGGCCGCCGCCTCCTCGGCGCGCTGGCGGCGGCGTGTGCGCAGCATGTCGGCGTGCACCCGCAGCGCCTGGGCGATGCTGGTGCCGAAACGCTCGGCCTGGATGATCATCGAGACGAATCCGTCCACCTCTTCCACGCCGGTGCGAATGGCCAGGTTGCGCAGCGCACGGTCGCGCGGCGCGCCGGCGCGCAACTCCAGGTTCACCAGCCTCAACTCGTCGCTCAGCACCTCGCTCTTGTGCACCATCTCCTCGGCCACCTTGTTCAATGCCGCTTCTGTGCCCAGGCCCGCCTCCATGCACACGGTCATCAGGTCCAGCGCGTCCGGAAAGGTCTCGAAGATTTCGCGCTGGCGCACAAACACCATTCGCGAGAGGATGAAGTTGGGCAAGTAGTAGCCCAAGGTCGCCGCCAGCAGCAGCCAGAACAGCAACGCGTTGCCCTTGACCGGCGGCTGCTTCAGCAGCGCGAGCACCACGAACGCCACCATCGGCAGGCTGACGGCGAGGATGGTCTTGGCCCCGAAATACGCCGCGGGCGCGGTGGCGGTGCGAATGCCCGCCATGACAAAGCGGCGCCGCAACGCCGAATTCTCGAAACCCTCTTCGGGCATCGACAGCTTGGCGATCGGCCGCGTCGCCCTGGCGATGCGGGTCACGAAACGTTCCGCGGGCGACTCCATCGTCGACGGCTCGCCCAACACCCGGCGCATGCGCTGCGCGGATGCGTTGCCCCCGGCAAACTGCACCAACCACCACGCCAGCGCGAAGGTGCCGATGAACACCAGCGCGAGAATACCGATCTGCATCATGGACATGTCGACTTCCTCAGACCCTGATCTTGATGATGCTTCTCATCCACACAACGGCCAGCGCCATCATGACCAGCGCTCCACCTACCAGGCGCAGGCCCACCGGGTCGGTCCACAGCACATTCATGAACTCGGGGTTGACAAGGTTGATCATCACCCCCACGCAGAACGGCAGCAACCCAAGGATCCAGGCCGACATGCGCCCCTCGGCCGACAGCGTGCGCACTTCGCCCAGAAGCTTGAGCCGGGCGCGAACAATGCCCGAGATGTTGTCCAGCAGTTCGGCCAGGTTGCCGCCCGACTCGCGCTGGATCGTCACCGCGATCACGAAGTAACGCAGATCGTCGATGGGCACGCGGTCGGCCAGGCGCGTCAGCGCTTCGTTCTGCGGCACGCCGAAGTTGGTCTCGTCGAACAGGGTGCGAAATTCCCTGGCGATGGGCTCCGCCATTTCGTCGCCCACCATCTTGACCGCGGTCGGGAAGGCGTGCCCGGCGCGCATCGCGCGGCCCATCAGGTCCAGTGCCTCGGGAATCTGGCGCTCGAACAACTGGATGCGCTTGGTGCGTTGGCGGGCCAGCCAGAACCACGGTGCACTGGCCAACATGCCGCACAGCAGCAGCGAAAACGTCCATGGTTTGGACAACAGCATCGGCAGCGCCCAACCCACCGAGCCCAGCACCACGCTGTACAGAATCATCTCCCCGGCGCCGCGGCCCGTGCCGGAGGTCTCCAGGTAGTTCAACAGCTCGGGTCCCTTGGGCATGGCCGCCACCGCCGCGTCGTCGAGCCAGTTCCAGCGCCGCACCGGCGTGCGCCGCTCGATGCTCAGCGGGGTCAGTTCGCTGCTGCTTTCAAGCTGGCGCAAGCGGCCGGCCACGCGCTTGGCTTCGGCGCTGTTCTTGGAAGCCCAAACCTGGTAGCCGCCTTCGAGCGCCAGCACCACCGCAACGAACAGCAGCACGATGAACAAGACATAGCTGGTGTCCATGTTTCACTCCATGCGGCGTGACGGGTCGAACAACGATTCCGGCACCACGACGCCGTGGGCCCGGAGCCGTTCGACGAAGCGCGGGCGCACCCCGGTGGCCTGGAAGTAGCCCTTGACCACGCCATTCGCGTCCACGCCGGTCTGCTTGTAGGCAAAGATTTCCTGCATGGTGATCACATCGCCTTCCATGCCGGTGATCTCGACCACGCTGGTCACC
>JANNDW010000277.1:0-12784 GCA_031378125.1 Methylibium sp.
CTTGACGGTTGCGAAGATCGGAATGCCTTCGAAGTCTTCGCCGGCTTTTTTCGGGTTGACGCCGGCGACGAAGCAGTTCTTGCCGTTGGCGTAGTCGCGGCACATGCGGGTGTGGAACTGGCCGGTCTTGCCGGTGATGCCTTGCGTGATGACCAAGGTGCTCTTGTCGATCAGGATGCTCATGGGGTTGTGCTCCGGCGCCGCGGTTGTTTATTTCTTGAGGGCGGCCATCACGGCTGGCTTGCCGATGCGGCCATCACGGCTGGGTTGCCAATGCGGCCATCACGGCCTTTGCGGCGTCGGCCATCGAGTCGGCGCTGATGATGGGCAGGCCGCTGTCACGCAGCATTTGTTTGCCCAGCTCTTCGTTGGTGCCCTTCATGCGCACCACCAGTGGCACGTTCAGATTGACCGCCTTGCACGCGGCAACGATGCCCGCGGCAATCGTGTCGCAGCGCATGATGCCGCCGAAGATGTTGACCAGGATGGCTTTCACCTTCGGGTTGCCAAGCATGATCTTGAAAGCCTCGGTCACCTTCTCGGCGGTGGCGCCACCGCCCACGTCGAGAAAGTTGGCCGGCTCGCCACCGAACAGCTTGATGGTGTCCATGGTGGCCATCGCCAGGCCGGCGCCGTTGACCAGGCAGCCGATGTTGCCGTCGAGCTGGATGTAGGCCAGGTCGAACTTGCTCGCCTCGATTTCGGCCGGGTCTTCTTCGTCCAGGTCGCGCAACGCAACGATCTCGGGGTGGCGGAACAGCGCGTTGCTGTCGAAGTTGAACTTGGCGTCGAGCGCCTTGATGTTGCCCGGCTTGCCGTCCACGGAGCCTTCCAGGATCAGCGGGTTGATTTCGCAAAGCGAACAATCGGTGTCCATGTAGGTCTGGTAAAGCTTCTTGAACACCGCGACGGCCTGCGGCTGGCTCGCCGCCGGCACGCCGATGCCGCTGGCAAGCTCGGACCCTTGCGTGTCGGTCAGGCCGACCGCCGGGTCGACGAAGACCTTCAGGATCTTTTCGGGCGTCGCGTGGGCGACCTGCTCGATGTCCATGCCGCCTTCGCTGCTGGCCATCATCGCCACCCTCTGGCTGGCGCGGTCGGTCACGGCAGCGACGTAGTATTCTTTTTGGATGTCGGCGCCTTCTTCGATCAGCAGCCGGCGCACCTTCTGGCCGCCGGGGCCGGTCTGGTGGGTCTTGAGCTGCATGCCGAGAATTTCACCGGCGAGCTTTTTCACCTCGTCGAGCGAGCGCGCTACCTTCACACCCCCGCCCTTGCCGCGCCCGCCCGCGTGGATCTGCGCCTTCACCACCCACACCGGGCCGCCGAGTCGTTGCGCCGCCTCGGTCGCCTCCAGCACGCTGAACGCCGGGTAGCCGCGCGGCACCGGAATACCGAACTGGCGCAGGATGTCCTTGCCCTGATATTCGTGAATCTTCATCGCAGTCTCGCTTGCTCAGGTTTCTGAAACGGTGCTGGCGCGTGCGCCGCTGTTGCGATACCAGCGCGGATAAAAGGCCTGGACCGCCGGACCATCGGCGCGCAGCGCGTGGCAGCGGTCGATCTGGAACGGCTGCCGCGCCGCGGGATCGTCACCGCGCGTGTCGATCACCTCGCCGGCAAAGGCCTGCACCACCGCCGTGGGCAGCACCTGGCTCAACTCGGTCAGGTGCGTGCAGCCACGCACACCGCCCAGCCGCTGCAGGACGTCCTGGCGAAAGCCCTTGAGCAGATTCAGCCCGACCAGGCGAGCGTAGGCGTCGCCGTGATCGTCGCACAGGCCGGGGTAGGGCATGGCGCGGGTCTGCGCGCCGGCCTCGAGCACGTTGAAGCGTTCGTCCACCACCAGCCGCAGCAGCATGTCGTGGATGGGCTCGCCGGCCGGGCGCACGCCACCGGCCAGTGGTGCGTCGCAGGTTTTGGTGTCGGTGAGTTCCGCGTCGACTTCCCACTGCCCGTTGCCGCGCGAATAAACCTGCACGACGATTGAGCGTGTGTGCTTCAGCTGGCGGCTGGGTGCGGCGGTCGGCAGGGCCATCGGAGTGGTTCGCAAATCGTGACAAGAGGGAAGCGGTGTCGGCCCCATGAGCAGGCGACTTGCAGGGCCACGCGCCCTCGCCGGGCCCCACAACGGCCGCCGAATGTAGCATGCTGCTCCGCACCAAAGCTGACGCGCGGCGGACGGCCAGGGCAACTTCGATCGCGCCTGCCAAGCCGCAAACCGGCCCGGTCGTGAACGGATCAGTCGAGCTCCGGGGCGGCCGTTTCGTCACCGGCACCAGGCCGGTCCGCCTCCCGCAGCACCCGGCGTATCGCCTCACCGGAAAAGCCCCGCCCGGCCAGGAAGCGGGTCTGTTTGGCATGCTCCGCGGGGGTTGCGGGCCGGTTGGAGAACTTGCGCGCCCAGACCCTGCGGGCACGCGCCAACTCGCTGTCTTTCAGCGCCGATTCAGCATCGGCCGAGAGACCCAGCTGGTGCTGCGCCAGCTCTTGCCGAATGCGCAGATTGCCGAAACGGGCTGCCCGGGCATGCACGCGGGACTCGACAAAACGCTGCTCGCACAGGTAGTGGTTGGCCGCCAGCCAATCGAGCAGCGCGTCCAGGCGCGCCAGGACGTCGGTGGCTGGTTCATCGGCAGCTGGCTCGTCAGCGGCTGGCTCGCCAGCGCCGATGTCCGGGTCATCATGGCTCCCCGCCTCCCGCGCCTGGGCGTCTTGCGCCAACGCGTGCGCAAGCAGCTTGCGCCGCAACTCCAACCGGCTGTGCTCGCGCTGAGACAGCAGCTGGATCGCGCGCGCCTTGAGCGACCGCGCGGGTGCGCCGCAAGCGCCCCTGCCCATGCCTATTCCTTCGCGGCCTTCACCTTGGCCGACTTGATGTCCACGACATCGGCGCTGGGCAGCAGGCGAATGCCCAGCGCTTCGCGCACCTTGTTCTCGATCTCGACCGACAGCGCCGGGTTCTCTTTGAGAAACTCGCGCGCGTTGTCCTTGCCCTGGCCGATCTTTTCGCCGTTGTAGGCGTACCAGGAGCCGCTCTTTTCGAGCACCTTGGCTTCCACGCCCATGTCGACGATCTCGCCCTCGCGGCTGATGCCCTGGCCGTAGAGGATGTCGAATTCGGCGGTCTTGAAGGGCGGGGCGATCTTGTTCTTGACCACCTTGACCTTGGTTTCGTTGCCGATCACTTCTTCGCCCTTCTTGATGGAGCCGATGCGGCGAATGTCCAGCCGCACCGAGGCGTAGAACTTGAGGGCGTTGCCGCCGGTGGTGGTTTCGGGCGAACCGAACATCACACCGATCTTCATGCGTATCTGGTTGATGAAGATGACCATGGTGTTGGTCTTCTTGATGATGGCGGTGAGCTTGCGCAGCGCCTGGCTCATCAGGCGGGCTTGCAAACCCGGCAGCGAGTCGCCCATTTCGCCTTCGATTTCAGCCTTCGGGGTGAGCGCGGCCACCGAGTCGATGACCACCAGGTCGACCGAACCCGAGCGCACCAGCGCATCGACGATTTCCAGCGCTTGCTCGCCGGTGTCGGGCTGGCTGATCAACAGCTCCTGCAGGTTGACACCGAGCTTTTGCGCGTATTGCGCATCGAGCGCGTGCTCGGCGTCGATGAAGGCACAGGTGCCGCCGAGTTTTTGCATTTCGGCAATGACCTGCAGGGTCAGCGTGGTCTTGCCCGAGGACTCCGGCCCGTAGATTTCGACCACCCGGCCGCGCGGCAGGCCGCCGACGCCAAGGGCCGTGTCCAGCCCCAGCGAGCCGGTGGAGACGACCTCGATGTCTTCGATCACCTCGCCTTCGCCCAGGCGCATGATCGAGCCCTTGCCGAACTGCTTTTCGATCTGCGCCAGCGCGGCTTGCAGGGCTTTGGCTTTTTCGCTGTTGAGGGCCGAGGGGGTGGATTTGGTGGCTACGTCCATGCGGGTCTCCTGAAGGTTGGCCGCATTATCGCAAAAGCTGGATGTTTGTACAGTGCCTGGATGCACTGTTTTTTGCTGGGCTGGCGGTTGCTGGCTTTCCCTGCTGGCGTTGCGAGACCCGATCTCTAGAATGAAATTCAGGGCGGTGTCGAGCCGCCCGGGAGACCCGCCATGCGCGTGCTGATCGCCGAAGATGATCAAGCGATTGCCGATGGCCTGCTGCGCTCGCTGCGCAATGCGGGCTACGCGGTGGACCAGGTCAGCAGCGGCACTGAGGCAGACGCGGCGCTGGCGTCGCATGAATTCGATCTGCTGATCCTGGACCTGGGCCTGCCCAAGCTGCATGGGCTGGAGGTGCTGCGCAAGCTGCGCGGGCGTGGCTCGAGCGTGCCGGTGCTGATCCTGACGGCGGCCGACAGTGTCGAGCAGCGGGTCAAGGGGCTGGACCTGGGTGCGGACGACTACATGGCCAAGCCGTTTTCGCTGCAGGAACTGGAGGCCCGCGTGCGCGCGCTGACCCGGCGCGGCCTGGGCACGGCGTCCACGGTCATCAAGCACGGCCCGCTGACCTTCGATGCCACCGGCCGCGTCGCCTACCTGAACGAGCAGATGGTCGAACTCTCGGCCCGCGAGATCAGCCTGCTGGAGGTGCTGCTGCAGCGCGCGGGCCGGTTGGTCAGCAAGGACCAGCTGGTGGAGCGCCTGTGCGAATGGGGCGAAGAGGTGAGCAACAACGCCATCGAGGTCTACATCCACCGCCTGCGCAAGAAGATCGAACAAGGGCCGGTGCGCATTGCCACCGTGCGCGGGCTGGGCTATTGCCTGGAGAAGATCGCGGCCTGAAGGCCCGCTGCTCAGGCCCATGCTCAACCCTTTCGCACGCCCGCGCGAGCAACATTCCCTCTTCGGCGAGATCTTTGACTGGTTGCTGGCGCCGATGCTGGTGCTCTGGCCGCTGAGCATTGCTTCGATCTGGCTGGTGGCCCAGGGCATTGCCAACGGGCCTTTTGACCGCGAGCTGGGCGAGAAGGTGCGGGTCTTGTCCAAGCATGTCTCGGTGCCGGCGGCGCGCGAGGGCCCGCCGGTGGCCCGATTCACGCTGCCCCCCAGCGCATCGGAGCTGCTGCGCACCGACGAGGCGGACGACATCTACTACCAGGTGCTCGGCCTGCGCGGCGAATACCTCAGCGGTGACCGCAGCATGTCGGTTCCCGTGGGCGTTCAACGCCCGCCCGCTGGCGAGGTGAACTACCGCGACGACGTGATCGACCACAACGACGTGCGGGTGGCCTACCTGTGGGTTGATTTGCCCAGCGGCGCGGCCGAAGGAAGCTGCCTGGTGCAGGTGGCCGAGACTTTGGGCAAGCGCTCGCGCTTGGCCACGGAGATCTTCAAAGGCGTGATCCTGCCACAGTTCCTGTTCCTGCCGCTGGCGGTGTTGCTGGTGTGGCTGGCCCTGTCGCGCGGCATCGAACCGCTCAACGAACTGCAGCAGCGCATACGCCGGCGCGAGAGCAACGACCTCAGCGCGATCGACGAACGCGAGGTTCCGGAGGAGGTGTCTCCGCTGGTTCGGGCCATCAACGACTTGCTGGCCCGGCTGGACCAGTCCTTGCGCACCCAGAAGCATTTCCTGGCCGACGCCGCGCACCAGCTGAAGACGCCGCTGGCCGGTTTGCGCATGCAGGCCGAACTGGCGCAACGCGACATCGACGCGGGCGAGCGCGACCCCGCCGCACTGAAGAAGTCGCTGCGGCAAATTGCCCGCTCAAGCCAGAGCGCGGCCCACATGGTGAACCAGCTGCTGGCCATGGCGCGCGCCGAAGACAAGGAATACTCCACGCCCGTGCAGGCGCTGAACCTGGCCCATCTGGCCATCGACGCCGTTCAGGACTTCGTTCCGCGCGGGCTGGAAAAACGCATCGATCTGGGCTTCGAGGCGCCGGACGCGGAGACCGCGTCTCGGCATCCCGCGGGCCCGATCGTCAGCGGCCATCCGGTGCTGTTGCGCGAGCTGATACGCAACCTCGTCGACAACGCCTTGCTGTACACACCGGCCGGTGGCACGGTGACCGTGCGGGTGGTGGACGACCCGTTCGGCCAGGTGGTGGTGTTGCAGGTGGAAGACTCCGGCCCCGGCATCCCGGTGGCCGAGCGCGAACAGGTGTTCCAGCCCTTCTACCGTTCGCTGGGCACCAACGTGGACGGCTCCGGCCTGGGCCTGGCCATCGTGCGGGAGATTGCCTCCCGGCACGGCGCCGAGCTGACGCTTGCCGATGCGAACCTGCGCCATCGGGCCGGCTTGAACGACCAGGCCGGCGCCGCGTTCGGCCCGGGCGCGCGCTTCACGCTGCGCTTCGTGGCAGCCCATTCGGCGGGATCGAACGCAGGCGTTGTGGACAGCGCCGCAGTTTGATTCGCCAGGTTCGAATCTCAGGTGATCGGGTCTTGACCGCGCAACAGCGTGAACAGGCTGGCATCGTCGAGCGCCTCGAAGCCGGCCTCGCAGGCGCGGGCAAACAGGGCGGCGGCGTCTGCCCCGAGTGGGGCGTCGAAGCCTGCCTGGCGGGCCAGGGCCAGCGCGAGATGCGTGTCCTTGTTGAGCAAGCTCGTGTGGGCGCGCGGCGCGAAGTCGCCTTGAATGGCGCGGCGCATGCGGTCCGAGCCAATCCAGCTCTGCCCGCTCGATTTTTCGATCACGTCCAACGTGGCCGGCAAGTCCAGCCCGATGCGCTCGGCCAGCGCCATCGCCTCGGCGGCGCCGGCCAGGTTGATGCCGGCCAGCAGGTTGTTGACCAGCTTGGTGCGGGCGCCGTCGCCGGCTCGTTCGCTGATGCGAAAGACCTTGGACGAAAGCGCCTCGAACAATGCGCGGTGGCGCTCGAAGACAGCGTGCGGGCATGCCACCATCAGGCTCATGCTGCCGTCCAACGCGCGAGCCGGGCCGCCGGACATCGGCGCGTCGATGCAGTCGATGCCGAGTGCGGCCAGGCGGGCGGCGAATGATTCGGTGTCGGCCGGGGCGATGGTGGGGCACAGCATCACGCACCCGCGGCTCGCGCGCCCGCCCGCGGCCCATGCGGCCGCGGCGCCGTTCGCGCCGAACAGCACGGCGTCAATTTGCGGCGCATCCACCACGCAAACCACCACACAGTCGCAGTCGAGGGCGAGCGCGGACGGCGTTGTGCGGGCGCTTGCCCCCAGGGCCTGCGCTTGGCTCACCCGTCGCGCATCGATGTCGTGCACCCGCACCGGCCAGCGCAGGCCCAGCAACCGCGCGGCCATGTCCGAGCCCATTTTGCCGATGCCGATGAAGCCGATGTTCATGCGCTGCGCCTCCGTTGCCGGCACTCAGACTCTGATCAAGCGAACACCGCGGAACCGGCTTCGCCGGGCCGCTGGTGTGCCCTGCAGGCCGCGCCGGGCCAGTGGCCCCGGCCCTTCGCCAGGCACAAAAGGCCCACAGGGCCTTTTGTGTCCGGGCTCAGCCCCCTTGAGGGGGAGCGGCGAAGCCGCTTCGGGGGTGGGCCCATTTCAGCTTTGCATCAACCGCCGGCTCTTGGAAATGGACATCAGAATGCCCAGCCCCAGGCCGAGCGACACCATCGCCGTGCCGCCATAGCTGACGAACGGCAGCGGTACACCGACCACCGGGAGAATGCCGCTGACCATGCCCATGTTGACAAACGCATAGGTGAAAAAGCTCAGCGTGATGGCGCCGGCCAGCAACCGCGTGAACACGGTGGGCGCGTCGGCGGCGATCATCAGCCCGCGCAGGATCAACAGCGTGAACGCCAACAGCAAGCCGATGCAGCCGAGCAGGCCAAACTCTTCGGCGAACGCGGCGAAGATGAAGTCGGTGGTGCGCTCGGGAATGAATTCGAGGTGGGTTTGGGTGCCCTTCATGAACCCCTTGCCGTCCACCCCGCCGGAGCCGATGGCGATCATGCCCTGAATGATGTGAAAGCCCTTGCCCAACGGGTCGGTGCCCGGATCGAGCAGCGTGCAGACGCGGTTCTTCTGGTAGTCCCGCATCATGGGCCACTTCATTTCGGGCTGGCAGATGCTTTCGCTGAACCACACCAGCGTGGTCACACCCACCGCGGCGACCAGCAGCAGCGGAACGATCAGCCGCCATGTCAACCCGGCAAAGAACATCACATACAAGCCGGCCGACAGCACCAGGATGGCCGTGCCCAGATCGGGCTGCTTGAGAATCAGGCCCACGGGCAGCGCCAGCAAGACCAGCGCGATGAGAAAGTCGCTGGCGCGCACCTGCCCTTCGCGGCGCTGAAACCACCAGGCCAGCATCAGCGGCACGGCGATCTTGAGGACCTCGCTGGGCTGGATCACCAGTCCCAGGTTGAGCCAGCGGGTCGCACCCTTCTTGGTCAGGCCCGCCACGGCCGTGGCGATCAGCAAGGCCACCCCCAATGCGTACAGCGGCACGGCCAGCCGCATCAGTTGCTGGGGCGGTACTTGCGCCACGACGAACAGCACGAGCAGGCCCGCCAGCATGTTGCGCGCATGGCCCGTGAAGCGAGCGCCATGATCGAACCCGGCCGAGTACATGGTGATCAAGCCGGCCGCGGCCAGCGCCAGCACCGCGAAAAACAGCGGGCCGTCGAAACCCGTGAACACCGGCTTGACGCGTTGCCACAGCGACGGCTTCTCGAACTCGATGTTCATCCAGGCACCTTGGCCACCACCACCCCCCGCGGACCGGGCGCCGGGACGGCCGACGCGGCCATGGCCGCGGGAGCCGCGGTCACGGCCGGCGCCGGCGCCGCACCGCCCATCACCGACGTAGCTCCCGGCAGCGGCACCAACGCGGCCGGACGCGGTTTGCCGATGGGCGCGCCCGACTTGCCCTCGCGCGTGGCCGCCATGTCCTCAACGCTGGGGACCAGGCCCAGCAGCGCGTAGTCGAAGACCCGCCGCGTGATGGGTGCCGCGGCCTCGGAGCCGAAGCCGGCGTTCTCCACCACCACCGCCACCGCAATCGTGGGCGCGTCCAGCGGCGCGAAAGCGATGTACAGCGAATGGTCGCGCTTGTGTTCCTCGATCTTGGCGGCAACGTACTTTTCGTTGGCCTTGATACCCACCGCTTGCGCGGTGCCGGTCTTGCCGCCGCTCTTGTACGGCGCGCCGACGAACGAACGCACGGAGGTGCCTTCCTGCGTCACGCCATACAGCGCGCGCCGGATCAACTCCACGTGCTCCGGCTTGAACGGCAGCGGCGCCAGTGCATCGCTGGCCACCCGTTTGCGCTCGCGCGTCACCACGTCTTCGACCTCGCGCACCAGGCGGGGCTTGAAGCGCAAACCGCCCGAGGCCAACGTGGCCGTGGCGCTGGCCAGCTGCAACATGCTGAAGTTGTTGTAGCCCTGGCCGATGCCCAGCGAGATGGTTTCGCCCAGATACCATTTTTGCTGCTCGGGCGACTTGTAGGCACGCCGTTTCCACGCGGTCGACGGCAGCAGCCCGGTGACCTCGCCTTCGATGTCGATGCCGGTCTTGCGGCCAAAAGCCATCGGCTCCAGTTCGTCGTGCATCAGGTCCACGCCCATCTCGTTGGCCAGCGAGTAGTAGTAAACGTTGCTCGACTTGACGATGCTGCGCACCATGTCCACCGGCCCCAGGCCCGCGTCGCCATGGCTGCGGAAGGTGTGGTTGCCGAATTGAAACGTTGCGTTGTCGTAGATGATCTGGTTCGGGTCGCGCTTGCCGGAGTTGAGCGCGGCCATCGCCAGGAAGGGCTTGTAGGTGGAGCCGGGCGGGTAGGTGCCGCGCAAGGCGCGATTGAGCAGCGGCTTGTCGATCGACTCGTTCAGCTCGCGCCACGATTCAATGTCGATGCCGTCGACGAACAGGTTCGGGTCGAAGGTCGGCTTGCTGACGAAGGCCAGCACCTCGCCCGACCTCGGGTCCAGCGCCACCAGCGCGCCGCGCCGGTCGCCGAACATTTCTTCCACCAGCGCCTGCAAGCGGATGTCGATGGACATCATCAGGGTGTTGCCAGGGGTGGCGGGCCGACTCCTCAGGCGCCGAATCGGCCGCCCGCCGGCGCTGGTTTCCATCTCCTCGACGCCGGTGATGCCATGCAACTCGGCCTCGTAGCTTTGCTCCACACCGAGCTTGCCGATGTACTGGGTGCCGCGGTAGTTGGCCGGGTCTTCCGATTCGTCGATGCGGTCCTTCTCGGCCACGTTGATTCGGCCGATGTAGCCCAGCAGGTGGCTGCCGACCTCGCCCAACGGGTAATCTCGAAACAGCCGCGCCTTCACATCCACCCCGGGGAAGCGAAAGCGCTGGGCGGTGAAGCGCGCCACTTCCTCATCGCTGAGCTTGGTTCGGATCGGCAGCGACTCGAAACTCTTGCTTTCGTCCAGCAGGCGCTTGAATCGCTTGCGGTCGCGCGTTTGCACCTCCACCAGCTCGGCCAGCCGATCGATGGTCGCTTCCAGGTCGATCACCCTGGACGGCGTAATCTCCAGCGTGTAAGCCGAGTAGTTGTTGGCCAGCACCACGCCGTTGCGGTCGATGATGAGCCCGCGGTTGGGCACGATCGGGCTGACCGCGATGCGGTTGCTCTCGGCCTGGGCCGACAGGTCTTCGTGCTTGAACACCTGCAGGTGAACCAGCCTGGCGCCCAGCAGCGCAAAGCCCAGCAGCACAAAGGCGGCGGCAGCCGCCAGCCGCGCGCGAAAACGCGATTGCTCGATCTCGATGTTCTTGAGTTCAGTCATGCCAGCGCGCGAATCAAACCTACAGCAAGGGTCGATTCTGATCCCGATCCGGCGCGCGCCGCTGCGGCGCCAACAGCAACCAGTCGGCGAGCGGCCACAACAGCGCCTCGAACACCGGCGCCAACAGCAGGGCCCAGCCGGGAAACATGCCGCCAGCGAACATGCGCACCATCAGCGCCACCGCGTGGGCCGCAAACAGCAGTGGCAGGACCTGAAACATCTGCGACAGCGCGGAGAAGCCGCTGAGGCGCCGCTGCATCGTGATGGCCAGAAAGCTCAGCAGCGTGTAGGCCAGCGCATGCTGGCCGAGCACCGCGCCGCCGTGCACATCCATCAACAGCCCGAGCAGGAAGGCCACGCCGACGCCGACCCGCCGGGGCTCGTGCACGTTCCAGAACACCAGCACCACGGCCACGAAGTCGGGCACGGCCGGCACGCGGCCCATGGGCACGAGATTGAAAGCAAACGCCAACAGCAGCGTGAAGCCGAGGAACCAGGGCTTGACCGGCAGCAGCAACTGGTCGGAGCTGCTGGGCATGATCATTTCTTGGCCCCCTTCTTGGGCTTGGGGGCCTGCGCCTCCACGGGCTCCGGTTCGGGCTTGGGCGGCAGCTGCGCGCCGGTGGGCTCCAACACCAGCACATGGCGCACGCTGTCGGTCAGGGCCACGGGGGCGAGCAGGATCCGGGCGAAACCGGACTCCAGCTTGCGGTCGACGCTGGCCACCCGGGCCACCGGCAGGCCCTGCGGGTAGATGCCGTCCACGCCCGATGTGCTCAACAGGTCGCCCACCTGCACGTCGGCATCGCCGGCGACGAAGCGCAGCTCCAGCGCGCCCGCGTGCGCGGCGCCACCGCCGAACGCGGCGCTGCGCGCCTGCGTGCGGGTGTTGAGCACGGGAATGGCGGCGTCCCTGTCGGTCAACAGCGTGACCTCGGAAGACAGCGGATAGACGCGTGTCACCTGGCCCAGTACGCCGGCTTCGTTGATGACCGGAGAAGCGATCAGGACCCCCTGCGCCGAGCCCTGGTCGATGATCACCTTGCGCGAATAGGGGTCGGGCGCGTCGTACAGCACCTGGGCCGCCAGAGAACGCACCTTCAGCGCCGGCCGCAGCTCAAGCAAGGCGCGCAGGCGGGTGTTTTCGGTCTGCAGTTGCTCCACCCGCATGGCCCGTTCGGCCTGGCGCATCAGGTCGCCGCGTGCCGCCTCTTCAGCGGTCAGCGCCCGATCGAGCCCGGCAATGTAGTCTTTGCCGCCCACCAAGGCCTGCACCGGCAGCAGCAACCAGCGTTGGGGAAAGTGCAGCGCCGTGGCAACCACGGCACGCAGCGGCTGCGTGATGTGAAAGCGCGTGTCGGCCACCATCAGGAACAGCGCCAGGGCCGAAAAGAACGCGAGCTTGGTCAGTGCCGAAGGGCCCTGGCGGAAGAACGGCGGCGGGGTTCTGTCGATCGTGCCCAGCGTCATGGCGGCACCGTATCAAGACACCGGCTTCGGCGGGCAAGGCGTGCAGGGTGGCGTGCCGGCCCAGCCCGCGCAGCGGGCGCCCATGGTCATTCCGAGGTGAAGATGCTGCCCAGCCGTTCCATGCGTTCGAGCGCCATGCCACAGCCGCGCACCACACAGGTCAGCGGGTCTTCGGCCACCAGCACTGGCAGGCCGGTCTCTTCGGCGAGCAGGCGGTCCAGATCGCGCAGCAGGGCGCCGCCGCCGGTGAGCATCATGCCGCGCTCGGCAATGTCGGCACCCAGTTCGGGGGGCGTCTGCTCGAGCGCGTTCTTGACGCTGGAGACGATTTGGTTGAGCGGATCGGTCAGCGCCTCCAGCACTTCATTGCTGCTGATCGTGAAACTGCGCGGCACACCTTCGCTGAGGTTGCGGCCCTTGACTTCCATCTCCTTGACTTCGGAGCCCGGGAAGGCGCTGCCGATGGTCTTCTTGATGTTTTCGGCGGTGGGCTCGCCGATCAGCATGCCGTAGTTGCGGCGGATGTAGTTGATGATGGCTTCGTCGAACTTGTCGCCGCCGACGCGCACGCTGCCCTTGTAGACCATGCCGCCCAGGCTGATGACGCCGACCTCGGTGGTGCCGCCGCCGATGTCC
>JANNDW010000303.1:0-2142 GCA_031378125.1 Methylibium sp.
GGCAGGCGAGCCGAGGGTTCAGAGGTGGGCAGCATGGAAGCCCCTTTGGAACGAACAAGCCGCCAGGTTCTAGGCGGATCTCTGGGTTGGTTCGCTAAACTTGCGTCGATACGCCGACGATTCTGAAGTGCATTCATGGACGACACCGCCCGCCATTCCCTCGACAAGATCGACGCCCGAATTTTGCGCGTGCTGCAAAAAGACGGTCGCATATCCAACCTGAAACTGGCCGAGGACGTGCACCTCTCGCCGACCGCGGTGCTGGAGCGGGTGAAGCGGCTTTCGCGTGACGGCTACATCCTGGGGTACGAAGCAAGGCTCAACCCGAACAAGCTGGGCGCCGGCATGATGGTGTTCATCGAGGTGGTGCTGGACCGCACCACGCATGATGCGATGAACAGCTTCAAGGCCGCGGTGCAGGTGCGCCCCGAAATCCTGGAATGCCACTTGGTGGCGGGTGGCTTCGACTACCTGATCAAGACCCGGGTGGCCGACATGCAGGCTTACCGCGAGTTTGTGGGCTCGGTGATCTGGGCCCTGCCCGGCGTGCGCGAGACGCGCACCTACGCGGTGATGGAAGAAGTCAAGAACACCACGCTGTTGGCGATTTGAAAGGCAGCCCATGAAGATCGATTTCGTTTCCGACGTGGCGTGCCCCTGGTGCGCCGTCGGCTTGTACTCACTGGAGACGGCGCTGCAGCGGTTGGCGGGTGGCGTGAACGTCGAACTGCGCTTCCAGCCCTTCGAGCTCAACCCATCGATGCCGCCCGAGGGCGAAGACACGATTCAGCACCTGACCAAGAAGTACGGTTCAAGCCCGGCCCAACTCGCACAGGGCCGCGAGACCTTGCGCCAGCGCGGCGCCGACGTGGGCTTTACCTTCGGCGAGCGGCCGCGGGTGTGGAACACCTTCGACGCGCACCGCCTGCTGCACTGGGCGGGGCTGGAAGGGCCGGGTGAAAAACAGCGCGCGCTGAAACACGCGTTGCTCGCGGCGTACCACACGCATGCACAAAACCCTGGTGCGCACGATGTGCTGTTGCGCCTGGCCGCAAAGGTGGGGCTCGATGTGGAACGCGCCCGGGCCATCCTCTCGTCGGACGAATTTACCGACGAAGTGCGCGAGCGTGAACGCTTCTATCAGCAGCAGGGAATCCACTCGGTGCCGGCCGTGATCATCGATGACCGCCACCTGATCTCCGGCGGCCAGCCGCCCGAGGTGTTCGAGCAGGCGCTGCGGCAAATCGCAGCGCGGGCCTGACGCTGACTTGACGTTGACTTGACGTTGAACACCCGCGCGTTGAACCCGCGCGTTCACACCCGCGCAGAGGCGAGCCGCGCTATGCCAGCGCCTGATCGAAATCGGCGATCAGGTCCTGCGCGTCTTCAATCCCCACCGAGACGCGGATGAGCCCGTCGGCAATGCCCATCTCGGCACGCACCGCGGCACCCGCCTCCCAGTAGATCGTCGGCGCCACCGGGATGACCAGGGTGCGCGTGTCGCCCAGGCCGGTGGCCTTGATCGGAATGCGCAGGCGGTTGAGCACGGGCAGCAGCGCATCGGCGTCGCGCAATTCAAACGCCAGCAGCCAGGAGCCTGAACCGCCGAACAGGCGTTGGGCCAGCACATGCTGCGGGTGCGATTCAAGCATCGGGTAGTGAACCGCCGCCACGGCCGGGTGGCTTTGCAGATGCCGCGCCAGTGCCAATGCGGTGGTGCTGGTTTGCGCCACCCGCAACACCAGCGTCTCGGCGCCGACGCTGATCTGGTGCGCTTGTTCGCTGGAGAGCGAGCCGCCCATGTCGCGCAGGCCCTTCTTGCGAATCTGCTGCAGGCCCCACGCGGCCGGGTTGCCCTGGCGGTAGTGGGCAAAGATGTTGGGGTAGGCGGCCCAGTCGAACACACCGGTATCGGTGACCGCGCCACCCAGGGCCGTGCCATGGCCGGCGATGGTCTTGGTCAGTGAATTGACCACCAGGCCAGCGCCCACGTCGCGCGGACGAAACAGCGCGGGCGAGGTGATGGTGTTGTCCACCACGTACAGCAGGCCACGCTCGCGGCACAGCGCGCCGATGCGTTCGAGGTCGGGCACCTGGGTGCCTGGGTTGGCGATGACCTCGACGAACACGATGCGGGTCGTC
>JANNDW010000307.1:0-5311 GCA_031378125.1 Methylibium sp.
GGCCTCAAACCGCACCAGGTGGCGCATTGCGGCCTGGGTTACGTGCCCGAGAACCGCGACATCTTTCCGCGCCTGACCGTGCGCGAGAACCTGATCCTTGGCATGAAATCAAAACAGGCGAGCGGCCGCTGGAGCATGGACGACATGTTTGCGCTGTTCCCGCGCCTGAAGGAGCGCGCCGACACGCCGGGGGGGGTGCTGTCGGGCGGCGAGCAGCAAATGCTGACCATCTGCCGCACGCTGATGGGCGACCCCGACCTGGTGATGATCGACGAACCCACCGAGGGTCTGGCGCCCAAGATCGTCGAGTTGGTCGCGCAACTGCTGGAGCAAATTGCCGCGCGCGGGGTGGCGATCCTGCTGGTCGAGCAGAAGCTGACGATTGCTCTGCGGATTTCCAAGCGCCTGTACGTCATGGGGCATGGCAAGATCGTGTTCGAAGGCACGGCCGCCGACCTGAAAGCCAACGAGGTGGTGCGCAAGGAGTGGCTGGAGGTCTGAGGCACGAAGCCGAGAAGGCTGGCCGGCCGGGCCGCCACAGACCCGGGAGGTCTTGTCGCCGCAGCGACACCGGCGACTCGCAGGCAAGTCCTAGAATCGTACGACCGTTCTATTTTTTACAAGGACCACACGCATGAGCGCCAACTACGAAGTCCGCGGCGTTGTTGCCGTCATCACGCTGGACAACCCGCCTGTCAACGGCCTGGGCTTTGATACCCGCGTCGGCATCGCCGGCGGTCTTGAGAAAGCTCAGGCGGACGCCGCCGTGAAGGCCATCGTCATCACCGGCGCCGGCAAAGCGTTTTCGGGCGGCGCCGACATTCGCGAGTTCGGCTCGCCCAGGGCGACCGCCGAGCCCAACCTGCTCACGCTCATCGCGGCGTGTGAGGCCAGCGGCAAACCGATCGTTGCCGCCATTCACACCGTCTGCATGGGCGGCGGCCTGGAGCTGGCGCTGGGTTGCCACTACCGGGTGGCTTCACCGGGCACGCAGGTGGCGCTGCCGGAAGTGAAGATCGGTCTGATCCCTGGGGCCGGCGGCACGCAGCGCCTGCCGCGCGTGCTGGGTGTTGAAAACGCGTTGAACATGATCGTCAGCGGCACACCTGTCAAGAGCGAGATGCTGGCAACCGCCCCGGGCCAGAAGCTGTTCGACAAGATCATCGAAGGCGACCTGATGGCTGGCGCGCTGGCCTTTGCGGCCGAGGTGATGGACAAACGGCCGCTGCCACTCGTGCGCGAACTCAAGGCCCAGCACCCGAACGCCGACGCGTATTTCCAGTTCGCGCGCAACACCGTCGGCGCGATGAGCCGCAACTTCCCCGCGCCGCTGAAATGCGTCGACGCGGTGGCCGCGTCGACGCGGATGAAGTTCGACGACGGCATGAAGTTCGAGCGCGAACTGTTCATCGCGCTGATGTTCACACCCGAATGCAAGGCGCTGCGCCATGCCTTCATGGCCGAGCGGGCCGCCACCAAGATTCCCGACGTGCCGGCCGGCACCCCCGTGCGCGCCGTGAAAAAACTCGCCGTCATTGGCGCCGGCACCATGGGCGGCGGCATCGCGATGAACTTCCTGAACGCCGGCTTGCCCGTCGTGATGCTGGAGATGAAGCAGGAGGCGCTGGACAAAGGGCTGGCCATCATCCGCACGAACTATGAATCGCAGGTCAAGAAGGGCAAGTTGACGCAAGACAAGTACGAGCAGCGCATGGCCCTGCTGTCCACCACGCTGAACTACGCCGACCTGAAAGACGCCGACATGGTGATCGAGGCGGTGTTTGAAGAAATGGGCGTGAAGGAAAAAGTCTTCAAGGCACTCGACGAGGTGATGAAACCCGGTGCGATCCTGGCCAGCAACACGTCGACGCTGGATGTGAACAAAATCGCCTCCTTCACCAAGCGCCCGCAAGACGTGATCGGCACGCATTTCTTCAGCCCCGCCAACGTCATGAAGCTGCTCGAAGTGGTGCGCGGCGAGAAGACCGCCAAGGACGTGCTGGCCACCGTGATGCAGCTCGGCAAGACGATCAGGAAGACCTGCGTCGTGTCAGGCGTGTGCGACGGTTTCATCGGCAACCGCATGATCGAGCAGTACTCGCGCCAGGCCGGTTTTCTGCTGGAGGAGGGCTGCACCCCGGCGCAGGTGGACAAGGCGGTCGAGAAGTTCGGCTTCGCGATGGGTCCGTTCCGCATGGGCGACCTGGCCGGCAACGACATCGGCTGGGCGATCCGCAAGCGCCGCTACCAGGAAAAGCCCGGCCTGCGCTACAGCAAAACCGCCGACCTGCTGTGCGAGCTGGGCCGCTACGGTCAAAAGACCAATGCCGGCTGGTACGACTATGTGCCGGGCAAGCGCGACGCGATCCCCTCCAAGACAGTCACCGACATGATCGAAAAACACCGCGCCGAGCTGGGCATCAAGCCGCGCAAGATCGCCGACGACGAGATCGTCCACCGTCTCGTGTATGCGCTGGTCAACGAGGGCGCCAAGATCGTCGACGAGGGCATTGCCAGCAAGGCTTCGGACATCGATATGGTCTACCTCACCGGCTACGGCTTCCCGCTGCACCGCGGCGGGCCGATGTGTTATGCCGACACCGTGGGCTTGTTCAACGTGGTTGCCACGATGAAGCGTTTTGCCGCCAACCCGCTCGACGACGCCGAGTTCTGGCAACCCGCGCCGCTGCTGGCCAGGCTGGCGGCAGAAGGCAAGTCGTTCAGTTGAGCGCCGTGATGCGCAAGCTGCTGCTGGGTTTGATCACGGCGCTGGTGCTGCTGGCGCTGCTCGTTGCGGGCAAGACGTTGCTGAGCTCGTCAACACAGCTTGCCGTGGCGGCCGTGACGCCGGTGGCGGTGGATGCCGCTGCCGCCGCCCAACGGCTGGGCGCCGCGGTGCGTTTCAAAACCATGGCGGAGCGCAATGACGCCAACGCCAACGCGGCCGAATTTCTCGGCCTGCACGCCCACCTGAGGGCCAGCTACCCCAAGGCCCATGCGCTGCTGCAACGCGAAGCGGTCGGTGGCCAGGGCCTGCTCTACAGCTGGCCCGGCAGCGACCCCAAGGCAGCGCCGATCGCGCTGATGGCGCACCAGGATGTGGTGCCGATCGCACCCGGCACCGAGGGCGATTGGCAGCAGCCGCCGTTTTCAGGCGCGGTGGCCGACGGCTTTGTCTGGGGGCGTGGCGCCTGGGACGACAAGGGCAACCTGGTGGCCATCATGGAGGCGGTGGAACAGCTCGCCGCAGCTGGCTTCAGACCGCGCCAGACCATTTACCTGATCTTCGGGCACGACGAAGAAATCGGCGGCGAGCGCGGTGCGCTGCAGATGGCCAAGCTGCTCAAGTCGCGCGGCGTGCAGCTGCAGTTCGTCATCGACGAGGGCTTGCTGATCACCGAGGGCCTGTTGCCCGGGCTCAGCCGCCCCGCAGCGCTGATTGGTGTGGCCGAGAAGGGCTACATGAGCCTGCAGCTCACAGCGAGCGCTACACCGGGGCACTCGTCGATGCCGCCGCCGCAGCCGGAGCAATCGGCCATCGGCATGCTGAGCGCCGCGCTGGCAAGGCTGGAAAGCAAACCGGTGCCGGGCGGCGTGCGCGGGGTGGCGCGCGAGATGTTCGAGACACTGGCGCCCGAGATGAGCGGCCTGAACCGGGTCTTCTTGTCCAACCTGTGGTTGTTCAAGCCGGTCGTCGAGAGCCAGTTGTTCAAGGCGGCGAGCACCAACGCGCTGCTGCGAACCACCACGGCGTTGACCGTGATCCAGGCCGGCAACAAAGACAACGTGCTGCCCGGCCGTGCCGAGGCGACCGTGAACTTCCGCCTGTTGCCGGGCGACAGCAGCGAGCAAGTGGTGGCGCACGCCGCGCAGGCCATGGCCAACCCGGCCATCAAGATCGACAAGGCAGCCGGGCTGTCCGAGGCGTCCAGGGTCTCGGCCCGCGATGCGCCGGGCTACCAGTTGATCAACCGCACGCTGCGCCAGTTGCACCCCGACGTGGTGGTGGCGCCGGGCCTGATGGTCGGCGCCACCGACGCACGCCATTTCGAGGGCGTGGCCGACAACGTCTACCGCTTCTCACCGGTGCGAGCCAAGCCCGAAGACCTGAAGCGTTTTCATGGCACCAATGAGCGCATCTCCACAGTGAACCTCGTCGAGCTGATCCAGTTCTATCACCAGTTGCTCAAGAACGCGGCGCTGAGTTGAGCCCAGTTCGCCTGATCCCTCTGCCGCCCGCACCCGCACGCCCCACCAGGAGAACTCCATGACCCACGCCGTGATCGTTTCCACCGCCCGCACGCCGCTCGCCAAGAGCTGGAAGGGCGCCTTCAACATGACCCATGGCGCCACGCTCGGTGGCTTTGCCGTCAAGGCGGCTGTCGAGCGCGCCGGAATCGACGCGGCCGAGGTCGACGACGTCATCATGGGCTGCGCCACGCCCGAAGGTGCGACCGGCGGCAACATCGCGCGCCAGATTGCGCTGCGCGCCGGCCTGCCGGTCACCACCAGCGGCATGACGGTGAACCGTTTTTGCTCCAGCGGCCTGCAGACGATCGCGATGGCTGCGCAGCGCATCATCGCGGGCGAGTCAGACATCATCGTGGCCGGCGGCGTCGAGAGCATCTCCTGCGTGCAGAACGAGGCCAATCGCCACATGGGCGCCGACCCGTGGCTGGCCGAGCACAAGCCCGAGATCTACTGGAACATGCTGCAGACCGCCGAGTACGTCTCGAAGAAATACGGCATCCCGCGCGAGGCCCAGGACCGCTACGGCGTCGAGAGCCAGAATCGCGCCGCCAAGTCGCGCGCCGAGGGCAAGTTCAAGGACGAGATCGCGCCGATCACGACGAAGATGAAGGTCGTCGACAAGACTACCGGCACCGAGACCCTGAAGGAAGTGACGGCGGAGCACGACGAGGGCATCCGCGCCGACACCACCTACGAGGGCGTGTCCCAGATCAAGCCGGCGATCGAGGGCGGCGTGATCGCCGCGGGCAACGCCAGCCAGTTCTCCGACGGCGCGGCGGCGCAGGTGCTGATGAGCGACAAGCAGGCGGCCAAGCGCGGCCTCAGGCCGCTCGGCGTCTACCGCGGCTTCGCGGTGGCGGGCTGCGAGCCGAACGAGATGGGCATCGGCCCGGTTTACGCGATTCCGAAGCTGCTCGAGCGCACCGGCCTGAAGGTGGGCGACATCGGACTGTGGGAACTGAACGAGGCCTTCGCGGTGCAGGTGATCTACTGCCGCGACAAGCTGGGCATCCCGAATGAGCGGCTCAACGTGGACGGCGGCGCGATCGCGGTCGGCCAT
>JANNDW010000313.1:0-9245 GCA_031378125.1 Methylibium sp.
GATGCAGGAAATGATTGAGTGGGAGTAGGGGTCGCGCACTGTCGGAGGCTCTCAGGGACTGTCGGCGGTTTTCAAATTGAACGGCTTCCCGCTTTCTGCAATCTGCCGCAAGCCGTACCGGCTCAGCCGCCTGCCACGAAAAACACGTAGTCCGCGGCGTAGGGCACGCGCGCAAGCTTGCCCACATCGTCTTTCGACATGCAACCGCCGCCCGGTGCCAGGCCGCCCGTGGTGTTGACGCGCTGGATGCTGCTCACGCCGGCCATCTTGCCGGCGCCGCCGGTCGATGTTGTCGTGAGCAGCAGCCACGGGATCGCACCGGCCGTGGGCGCGTCGGCCCGGCTCTTCAGCTTGCCGGCCACCTTGCTGCCATCGGGCGACTGCCAGGAGGGGCCCGCGCCGTGCGAGCCGATGACCGTGGTCGACGCGGCGCTGTCGAACAACTCGGCCTCCGGCGCGACGAAGGCCCACGCCGGCGCTGCGCCATCGGCCGCCGCGCAGTTGTAGATTTGCACACCGCGCGCGTGCTGTACAAAAGCGCGCTTCTCACCCGCGGCGGGTTGCAGCGCGGCCGGCACGGCGGCCACAGTGGCGGGCGTTGGCGCCGGTGTGCCGCAGGCCGCCAAGCCGAGCGCGAGAGCGGCTGCTGCCGCTGCGAACAGGGTGCAACGGATCGTCATCTCTGTCTCCTCGAAACATGCATGCAGCGAAGCCTATGCCGGGCATCGACAGAAGTGAAACGAATTAATAAGATGTTGATCATTCAGATTTTCGATTTATCAACATGAACCTCGATATCGATGCCTTGCGCGCTTTCGTCGCCGTGGCCGACCAGCGCAGCTTCACGCGGGCCGCGTCGTCGGTGTCGCGCACCCAATCCACGGTCAGTGTGCAAATCAAGAATCTGGAGGCGCGCTTGGGCTTTGCTCTGTTCGAACGCACCAAGCGCTCGGTGGCGATGACGCCGCGCGGTGAGCGGCTGCTGGCCTATGCACGCGGCATCCTGCGCTTGAACGACGAGGGCGTGCGCGACGTGACCGCGGCGCAAGTGCAAGGGCGAGTGCGGCTCGGCATCACCGAGTACTTTGCACCCGAACACCTGCCCACCCTCCTGACTCACTTTTGCGCGAGCTACCCCACGGTGGACATCGAGGTCACGACCGGCGTCACCGGCATGCTGCGTGCGATGCAAAAGGCCGGTGAGCTCGACGTCGTGATCGGCCGGCGCGACCTCGGCGGCACCGAAGGCGAGCCGATCCGGCGCGAGCCGGTTCGCTGGGTCAGCGCCGGCGGCTACCGCCTGGGCCCCAAGGCGCCGGTGGGCCTGGCGCTGCTGCCGGTGGGCTGCGGCATCCGCGCGATGGCAATCGCGGCGCTCGAAAGGCAGCATCGGCAGTGGCGCCCGGTGTACTGCGGCCCAAGCGTGCTCGGCGTGCAATCGGCCGTGGCTGCGGGGCTGGCCGTGGCTTGCCTCACGCGCAGCGCGGTGCGCGAAGACTTTCGCGTGCTCGGCGCGCGTGAAGGGCTGCCCAAGCTGCCCGACAGCGAGATCGTGCTGTTCGCGCCGCGCCGCGCGAAGGGACCGGAGCTGCGCCAGCTCGTCGACGTGATCCGCGACCATTTTGCGCAACCGCCGTCGTTGCCGGTAGCCGCGGCAGCAGCCAGGGCGGTTTGGCGATGAAGGCCGGTCAGCGCTTGCCGAGAGGGCAAAATGACGGCTAACGCAGCGCGATCATGCTGGAAAACATTGAATGGGAGCAGGGCCATGCGAATGGTGTTCGGTGTGCTGGGCTTGCTGGTGGTGCTCGCCATCGTCGGCGTGGTCGCCAAGAAGCAATTGCAGACAGTTCGCACGCCAACGCTCGTGGAAAGTGCCGCGGGCGTCAGCATGCCGGTCTTGAGCGGCACGCCGGCACAGCAGTCGCAGCAGCTGCAGAAAAAGGTGCAAGACGAGCTGAACAAGATCATGCAGCAAACGCCCGCGCGCGTGGACCCCGCGCAATGAGCGCGCCGGTCCGTTCGGGTTCGGCTCACTTCGCCGACGCTTCTGCCGCGCTCGCCGCGCTGGCTTCACTGGTCGTCAAGGACGGGGTGATGCTGGGCGGTCTGTCCGCGGCTCATCAAGCGGCCGTGCTCGGCCTGGCTTGGTGCGCCTTGCCGGAGGGTGTTGCGCTGCGCGAATCCGAAGTCAATGCCGCGCTGAAGCGTTGCCTGGCTGAAGAGTGCAGCTTCCTGGACGTCGACCATGTCGAGCTGCGGCGCTGGCTCGTTGATGCGGGCTGGCTGACGCGCGACGGCTTTGGCCGCGAGTATCGACGGGTTGCCGCGGGCGCCTTGGCCCCTGAATGCGCGCGGATCGAAACCGCCTTGGGAGGCTTTCATCCACCCCGCTGGGTCGCAAGCGTTCGCGCGGCCACCGCCGCCCAGCGCGACGCCCGCCGCCAGGCATGGGAGGCGCTGCAGGCCGATGGGAAACTCGGCGCGGGGAAGGGCGGCGCGGGGAAGGGGGCGACGTGAGTGAGGCGTCGGCCATGAAGGACGAAGCTGGCATGCGGCTTGCGCTGGACCAGGCCCACAACGCCTGGCTGGTGGGTGAGGTGCCGGTCGGCGCGGTGATCGTGCGCGACACGCTCACCGGGCGCCAGGTGCTGGCCACCGGCTACAACCGGCCCATCACCGAACACGACCCAACCGCGCATGCCGAGATCGTGGCGCTGCGCCATGCGGCGACTCTGCTCGGCAACTATCGGCTGCCCGAGTGCGAGCTGTATGTCACGCTGGAGCCCTGCGCGATGTGTGCCATGGCGCTGCTGCACGCGCGCTTCAAGCGCGTAGTGTTCGGCGCGGCGGATCCCAAGACCGGCGCGGCCGGCTCGGTGCTCAACCTCTTCGAGCAAGCCCAGTTGAACCACCACACCGAACTGGTGGGGGGTGTGCTGGCCGACGAGTGCGGGCAGATGCTGCGAGACTTCTTTGCCGAACGGCGCCAACAGTACCGGCACCGCCATGCGCTTGCGCCGCCGCAAACCACGCCCGACATCCCGGCGGGTGAAGCGATCGAACTCGAACCGCCACCCGATCCCACCTGAGCCTGAACATGACCCTGCTGACCCTGTTCACCCCCGCCGGCGTGCTGGCCAAAGCCGCACCGTTGCGCCTGGCGGCCAAGCGGCTCAAGGCGCTGGGCTTCGATGTGCGCATCGACGAAGCCGCGCTGCTCAAACACCAGCGCTTCGGCGGCGAAGACGATGCTCGGCTGGCGGCGCTGCATCGGGTGGCCAGCGCGGCACCCAGCGTTGCCATGGCCACCCGCGGCGGTTATGGGCTCACGCGGCTGCTGGATCGCATCGACTGGAAGCTCATCGCGCGCAGTGTCGAACGAGGCACGCGCTGGGTCGGGCAAAGCGATATGACCGGGTTACAGCAGGGCCTGCTGGCACATGCCAAGGGCATCACTTGGGCCGGCCCGCTGGCCTGCGACGACTTCGGCAGGGACGAGGTCGACGATATTACGCAGGACTGTTTCGTCGAGGCGATGACCGGTCAACTCGAAGCGGTGGGCTTTCGCACCGGGGCCGGGTTCGATGGCCTGCAGGCCAAGGGCCTGCTCTGGGGCGGCAACTTGTGCGTGCTGAACTCATTGCTGGGCACCCCGCATTTCCCGCGCATCAAGGGCGGTGTTCTGTTTCTCGAAGACGTCAACGAACACCCTTATCGCATCGAACGCAACCTGCTGCAACTGCACCAGGCGGGTGTGCTGGATGCGCAGAAGGCGATCGTCCTGGGCGCCTTCAGCAACTACAAAAAATCTCCGCTGGACCGTGGCTACACGCTCAAGAGCGCGATCGAACACCTTCGTTCGGTCACCAAGAGGCCCATCCTGACCGGCCTGCCGTTCGGCCATGTACCGACCAAGCTGTGCCTGCCGGTGGGCGCGCGCGTCACGCTGCTGGTGCAGGGGCGCGATGTGCTGATGGGCTGGGCGCACGACCACCACTGACCACCCGAAGCACGCCGATGGCGCCGCGCAGGTGTCGCCACCACCGGCGTGCGCCGCCGGCATCCGAAGAACTTTCACGATATCGACTTCATGAGCACTGAACCCGACCTGTTCGACCCACCGCCGCCTCCGCCGCCCTCATCCGACGACGCCATCACGCTGGCCCACTATGCCGAACGGGCCTACCTGGAATACGCGCTGAGCGTTGTGAAAGGCCGCGCGCTGCCCGACGTCTGCGATGGCCAAAAACCCGTTCAGCGGCGCATCCTGTATTCGATGGAGCGCATGGGCCTGAGCTTCATCGGCGCCACGGGCCCGCGCCCGGTGAAATGCGCCCGCGTGGTGGGCGATGTGCTGGGCCGCTTTCACCCGCACGGCGACCAGGCAGCCTACGACGCATTGGTGCGCATGGCGCAGGACTTTTCGCAACGCTATCCGTTGATCGACGGGCAAGGCAACTTCGGCTCGCGCGATGGTGATGGTGCTGCCGCGATGCGCTACACCGAAGCGCGGCTGGCGCCGATCACGAGGCTGCTGCTGGACGAGATCGACGAAGGCACGGTCGATTTCATTCCCAACTACGACGGCTCCACGCAAGAGCCCAGGCAGTTGCCCGGGCGCTTGCCGTTTGTGCTGCTCAACGGCGCCAGTGGCATTGCCGTGGGGCTGGCCACCGAAGTGCCTTCGCACAACCTGCGCGAGGTCGCCGTCGCGGCCATCGCGCTGCTAAAAAATGACAAGCTCACGAGCGAAGACCTCGCCGCGCTGATCCCCGGGCCCGACTATCCCGGCGGCGGCCAGATCATCAGCAGCGCCGACGACATTCGCGCCGCATACGACAGCGGCCGCGGCAGCTTGAAGGTGCGCGCGCGCTGGAAGATCGAAGACCTGGCGCGCGGCCAATGGAATCTGGTGGTCACCGAACTGCCGCCGGGCACCAGCACGCAGAAGGTGCTGGAAGAGATCGAGGAGCTGACCAACCCCAAGATCAAGGCCGGCAAAAAAGCGCTGGGCACCGAGCAGCTGCTGCTCAAGGCCACGCTGCTGGGCGTACTCGACGCGGTGCGCGACGAATCGAGCAAAGACGCTGCCGTGCGCCTGGTGTTCGAGCCCAAGACCAGCCGCATCGAGCAAAGTGATCTGATCACCACGCTGCTGGCCCACACCAGCCTGGAAAGCTCGGCGCCTATCAACCTGACGATGATTGGCGCCGACGGCCGGCCCACCCAAAAGAGCCTGCGCCAAATCTTGAACGAGTGGCTTCAGTTCCGAATGGCCACCGTGCAGCGGCGCTCGCAACACCGGCTGAACAAGGTGCTGGACCGCATCCACGTGCTCGAAGGCCGGCAGTTGGTGCTGCTCAACCTCGACGAGGTGATCCGCATCATCCGCGCGGCCGACGAACCCAAGCCGGCGTTGATCACGCGCTTCAAGCTGAGCGACCGGCAGGCCGAGGACATTCTGGAGATCAGGCTGCGCCAGCTGGCGCGGCTCGAAGCCATCAAGATCGAGCAGGAGCTGAAAGACCTGCGTGGCGAACAAGGCAAGCTGGAAGACATTCTCAACAGCCCGGCCACCTTGAAGCGAACGGTGATCAAGGAGATCGAGGCCGATGCCAAGCAACACGGCGACGCACGCCGCACGCTGATTCAGGAAGAAAGGAAATCGGTTGCCGAGGTCAAGGTGTTTGACGAAGCGGTCACCGTGGTCGTCAGCATGAAAGGCTGGGTGCGGGCCCTCAAAGGCCACGAGGTCGATGCCGGCACGCTGGCCTTTAAAGCCGGTGACGCGATGTACGGCACCTTCCACTGCCGCAGCGTCGATGTGCTGCTGGTGTTCGGCTCCAACGGCCGGGTCTATTCAACCGGCGTGAGCCTGTTGCCCGGTGGGCGTGGCGACGGTCAGCCGATCACCAGCCTGATCGATCTGGAGTCTGGCACTCAGGTCGTGCATTACGTGGCCGGCCCTGCGCAGCAAACGCTGCTGCTGGCGGGCACGGGCGGTTTTGGCTTGCTGGCGCGTGTCGGCGACCTGGTCTCCCGCCAGAGAGGCGGCAAGGCATTTCTGAGTTTGGAAGCGACGGAAAAGCCGCTTCCGCCCAGCGTGGCCGACGGCACTTCAAAGGTCGCCTGCCTGTCGCTCACGGGGCGGCTGCTGGTGTTCGGCATCGCCGAGCTCAAGCAGCAACCCAAAGGCGGGCGCGGGTTGACGTTGATCGACCTCGACCCCAAGGATGCGCTGGTCAGCGTGGCCGCCTTCGGGCAGGCGCTGCAGGTGCTGGGCACCGGGCGCGGCGGCAAGCCGAAGGACGAGCGGCTCTCGGGTCCCGCGCTGAGCACTTACGAGGGAAAGCGCGCGCGCAAGGGGCGTGTGCAGGACGTGATGCAGAAGGCGCTGCGGGTGCTTCGTGCAGGGTAGTCAGCAGCCTCCCGTGACTCCGCCGTCCCGCTGCGGGCGGGCCGAGGATGTCGCGGCGTGGCTGGGCGCAAACGCCGTTCGTCTGCACCAGTCCGAAGCTGAACAGATCTTTGCTGACCTGTTGCTTCGAGAGGCCGCACCCATGCTCCGTTGCGGCGGCATCGTCGGTGTGTTGGGCAAGATCCGGAACCAACAAATCCAGGTGTTGACGGGCGTTGCTGCCGGCCTCGACCCGCAGTGGGTGCAGCAAGCCCTGGAGTGTTGACTCTGATCCTCGGCGATGCGCGCTGTGGTTCAAGGATCTGTGATTGCCCGATTTCAAATGAAGAGATTTGATTTTCATAGACTGAAATTCGCCGATGGTGCGCCGCCGCAAAATTTCTCATTGTGAGCAATGGCGTTTCACATCCAAAGATGTCGACGTCAACTCATTGATTTCATTGAATAATGTTTTTAGTCTTATATAAGACATAAGTCTTGGCGACGACAGGCTTCGCGGCTACGCTTGGGGCTTGAGATTCGGCGGTCCTGCCGTCTCTTCATCCACCCACGGAGCTCCTCATGACGAACCTGACCCGCGATCAACAAGCCGCTGCCCTCGAAAAAGACTGGGCCACGAACCCGCGCTGGAAAGGCATCAAACGCAGCTACAGCGCCGCCGACGTGGTGCGCCTGCGCGGCTCTATCCCCATCGAGCACACGCTGGCCAAGCGCGGCGCCGAGAAGCTGTGGAACCTGGTCAACACCGAGCCCTTCGTCAACACGCTGGGAGCGCTGACGGGCAACCAGGCCATGCAGCAAGTGAAGGCCGGCCTGAAGGCGATCTATCTGTCTGGCTGGCAGGTGGCGGGTGATGCCAACCTGGCCGGCGAGATGTACCCCGACCAGTCGCTGTACCCGGCCAATTCGGTGCCGATGGTGGTCAAGCGCATCAACAACACCTTCCAACGCGCCGACCAGATCCAGTGGTCCGAAGGCAAGAACGATGTTGATTTCTTCGCGCCGATCGTGGCCGATGCAGAAGCCGGTTTCGGCGGCGTGTTGAATGCCTTCGAGCTGATGAAGTCGATGATCGACGCGGGCGCTGCCGGGGTGCACTTTGAAGACCAGCTCGCGTCAGTCAAGAAGTGCGGCCACATGGGCGGCAAGGTGCTGGTGCCCACGCGTGAAGCCGTCGCCAAGCTGACGGCCGCGCGCCTGGCGGCCGACGTGATGGGCGTGCCCACGCTCGTGATCGCCCGCACCGACGCCGAGGCGGCGGATCTGGTGACCAGTGACGTGGACCCGATCGACCAACCCTTCATGACCGGCGAGCGCACCGTCGAAGGTTTCTACCGCAGCAAGCCGGGCCTGGAGCAGGCCATCTCGCGCGGCCTGGCCTACAGCGAAGTGGCCGACATGGTGTGGTGCGAAACCGGCAAGCCCGACCTGGCCTACGCCAAACAGTTTGCCGACGCCATTCACAAGAAATTTCCCGGCAAGCTGCTGGCCTACAACTGCAGCCCCAGCTTCAACTGGAAGAAGAACCTGGACGACGCGACCATCGCCAAGTTCCAGCGCGAACTGGGCGCGATGGGCTACAAGTTCCAGTTCATCACCTTGGCCGGCTTCCACAGCCTGAACTACTCGATGTTCAACTTGGCCCACGGCTACGCGCGCAACAACATGACGGCGTTCGTCGAGCTGCAGGAAGCCGAGTTCGCGGCCGCCGAGCGCGGCTTCACCGCCGTGAAGCACCAGCGTGAAGTGGGCACCGGGTACTTCGATGCGGTGACCACCACGATCGAGCGTGACGCCTCGACCGCCGCGCTGAAGGGCTCGACCGAAGACGAACAGTTCTTCGATCAGAAGCACGGTTGATCCGGGTGGCGGCCGCGCCGGTACGCGGCGCACGATGCAGTCGGTGACATAAACGCCACACGCGCTCGCCGCCACGGGAAGGCGTTGGCGCATTTGGCGATGCAACACCGGGGTGGGCTCGATAGAGGGTCGATCGCTCAGGGACTCCTACTTTCCCGACCGTTCCCAGTAAGCCCGCGTGGCGCGCAGGTGCGTCTGCATGCGCCGCAGCCGTTGCAGCACCGCGTCGCCACCGCGTGCCGCCACCGCGGCCAGCAGCGACTCGGCCAAGGCCTGCGCACCGGTGATCGAATGGAAAAACGAGGTCGATGCGGTGTCGAACAGCAGCACATGCTGCGCACCGCGGGCAATCGGTGACAGCGCGCTGTCGGTCAAGACCAAGGTGGCTATGTTTCGGCGCCGCGCCAGGGCGGCGATTTCGACCGTCTGGCGCGTGTAGGGCGTCTGGCTCACCGCCACCAGCAGATCGCCCGGCGACATCTGCAACACCTGGTCCGCCATCGTGCCGCCCAGGTCGTTCAGCAGCGTTCCGTTGGGCTTGATCAGTCCGTAGGCATAGTGCAGGTGAAAGGCCAAACCATGGCACGCACGCAGCCCCAGAAAAAACACCCGCGCGGCGGCCAGCATGGCTTGGGCGGCCTGGTCCAGCGAGGCGACGCCGTTGAGCTTGGCCACCGACGCGACGTTGGCCTGTTGCAGCGCGTTGAGTTGTGCGAATGGGTCGGGCGCGGCCTGGTCGCGCTGCAGATAGGGAACGGATTGCGCGCTCGCCAGCTGGCGCCGGTAGGGCGCACGCAGCGCCTCGAAGCCATCGAAGCCCAGGCGCTGTGCAAGGCGGGTCATGGTTGCCTGGGTCACGCCCGCCTCTCGGGCAGACTCGCGCATGGAGTGCAGCGCCAGCGTCGCGCCATGCTGGCGCACCCAGCGGGCGGCCCGCTGCAACTCGGGGCTGAGGCTGTCGAACCGG
>JANNDW010000320.1:0-6525 GCA_031378125.1 Methylibium sp.
GTCGCTGCCGCAGTTCGTGCTGGGCGGCGCCGGGCTGGTGATGTTCGGCATGGTGGCGGCCACCGGCATCCGCATCCTGTCGGGCGTGGACTACAAGACCAACAAGAACAACCTGTACATCGTGGCGGTGTCCATCAGTGCCGGCATGATCCCACTGGTGGCGCCGGCCTGGACGCAGCACATGGCGCACGGGCTGCACCCGCTGCTGGAGTCGGGCATTCTGCTGACCACCATTTCCGCGGTGCTGCTGAACATGTTCTTCAACGGCGCCACCGGCAGTGCCGATGAAGCACGGCAGGCGGCCATGCAGGCCGAGGGCGGCCACTGAGGCTGAGGCAAAGCGATGGCCACGCTGCTGATCCGCAACGCCCGCCTGCTTGTCACGATGGACGCGCAGCGGCGCGAGATCGAAGGTGGGGGCGTGTTCGCGCGCGACGGCGTGATCGAGGTGGTCGGGCCCAGCGCCGATCTGCCGCGCTATTGTGTGGATGAGGCCGACGAGGTCATCGACGCGCGCGACCAGGTCGTCATTCCCGGCCTGGTGAACACGCACCACCACATGTACCAGACGCTGACGCGCGTGATCCGCCCGGCGCAGGACTGCGAGCTGTTCAAGTGGTTGCAGACGCTGTACCCGATCTGGGCGAACCTGACGCCCGAGATGGTGCAAATCTCCACGCAGACCGCGATGGCCGAGCTGCTGCTGTCGGGCTGCACCACCAGCAGCGACCACCTGTACGTCTTCCCGAATGGCGTGACGCTGGAAGACAGCATCGAAGCGGCGGCGCAGATCGGCATGCGCTTCCACGCCGCGCGCGGCTCGATGAGCGTGGGCCAGAGCCAGGGCGGCCTGCCGCCCGACAGCGTGGTGGAAAGCGAAGCCGCGATCCTGAAGGACACGCAGCGGCTGATCGAACGCTGGCACGACCCAAAACGCTTTTCGATGCAGCGCATCGTGGTGGCACCGTGCTCGCCGTTTTCCGTCAGCCGCGAGCTGATGCGCGATGCCGCGCTGCTGGCGCGGAGTTTTGGCGAATCGCACGGCGTGTCGCTGCACACCCACCTGGCCGAGAACGACAACGACATCGCGTACACGCGCGAGAAGTTCAATTGCACGCCGGCCGAATATGCCGAACAGCTCGGCTGGGTTGGCCCCGACGTGTGGCACGCGCACTGCGTGAAGCTCGACGAGGCGGGCGTGCGGTTGTTCGCAAGCACCGGCACCGGTGTGTCGCATTGCCCCGGCTCCAACATGCGGTTGGCGTCGGGCATTGCGCCCATCCGTGCGATGCGCGATGCTGGTGTTCCGGTGTCGATTGCGGTGGACGGCGCGGCCTCCAACGACAGCGGCCACATGCTGGGCGAAGCGCGGCTGGCCATGCTGCTGCAGCGTGTCGCCCACGGTCCGGTGAAAGGGCCGTCTGCATTGACCGCCCGCGAGGTGCTGGAGATCGCCACGCTCGGCGGCGCCAAGGTGCTCAACCGCGATGACATCGGCGCGTTGGCGCCCGGCATGGCGGCCGACCTCGTCGGCGTTCCGCTCGACGAAATCGGCCTTACCGGCGCGCACCACGACCCGCTGGCCGCGCTGCTGTTCTGCCATGTGCCACGCGTCAAGTTGAGCGTGGTGCAGGGCAGGGTGGTGGTGCGCGATGGTGAACTCACCACCGTAGAGCTGCCCAGGCTGATTGAGCGCCACAACCGGCTGGCCGGTGAATTGGCGCAGGCAGCGCGTTGATGCTGTTTCGATGCTTTGATGCTAGACTGCGAAAATGCGAACCACTCTGGCCCTGGACGACGATGTCATTTCCTTCGCGAAGGCGCACGCGCAGCGCGAGCGCATCTCGATCGGTGAGGCCCTGTCTCGGCTTGCGCGCGAGGGCATTCGGGCTCAGAGCATGCCGGCGGCCAAAACCGAGCGGCCGAGGAGCAAATATGCGCTGCTGCCGGCGCGCGCCGAAATCGTCACCACGGATCATGTGCGCCGCCTGATGGACCAGGAAGGCATGTAGCCGGTGCGTCATTTGCTTGACGTCAACGTCTGGGTGGCTCTGCTGGATGAAGCACATGTTTTCCATGGACAGGCCTTGGCTTTCATTCAAAGGCGCCGGCTCAAGATTGCAACCTGCCCACTCGTCGAGAACGGTGTGATTCGCGTTCTTAACCTGCCCGGGTACAGCAAGCTGGGGCCCGTGGGATTCGAGTCCGTGTGCAAGAAGCTGGATGAAATCTTTGCCGACATCGATCACGAGTTCTGGCCGGACCGCATTTCATTGCGATCGGAAGGCGTGGTGAACTGGTCGCGCGTGCTGGGCCACAACCAGATCACCGACGTGTACCTGCTGGCACTGTCCGTGGCGAACAAGGGCTGCCTCGTCACGCTGGATCATCGGGTTGCCCTGAGCACGGTGAACGGTGCGGAGGCCAGAAACCTGATGCTTTTGTAGAGCGCAGTCCAAGACAAACAAGGAGACAAGATGAACGGTTTGATGATGCAGCAGCCGCTGCTGATCTCGTCGCTGATCGTGCATGCCGAGCGCCACCATGGCGACCAGGAAGTGGTGTCGCGCCGGGTCGAGGGCGACATCCACCGCTGCACCTACCGCGAACTGGCGGCACGCTCGCGCCAAATGGCCAACGCGCTGGCGGCGTTGGGTGTCAAGTCCGGCGAGCGTGTGGCCACCTTGGCCTGGAACGGCCACCGGCACATGGAGCTGTACTACGCCGTCTCCGGCTCGGGCGCCGTGTTGCACACGCTGAACCCGCGCTTGCACCCGGACCAAGTGGTCTACATCGCCGACCATGCCGAAGACCAGGTGCTGTTCTTCGACCTGACCTTCCTGCCCATCATTGAAGCCGTCGCCTCGCGCGTCAAGACGATCAAAACCTTTGTTGCGATGACCGACCGCGCGCACATGCCGGCCAGCAGCAAGGTGCCGAATTTGCTGTGCTTTGAGGAGCTGTGCGCTGCGCAGAACGAGCGTTTCGACTGGCCGCAGTTCGATGAGAACCAGGCCTCGTCGCTGTGCTACACCTCGGGCACCACCGGCAACCCCAAGGGCGTGCTGTACAGCCACCGCTCGACTCTGCTGCACACGCTGGCCGGTGCCATGCCGGACGCGCTGAACTGCTCGGCTGCCGACACCGTGCTGCCGGTCGTACCGATGTTCCATGTCAACGCCTGGGGCCTGCCGTACATCGCTTGCATGGTGGGCGCCAAGCTGGTGTTCCCGGGGCCGGGGCTGGACGGCAAGTCGTTGTACGAATTGTTCGAGTCCGAGAAGGTCACCTTGTCCGCCGGCGTGCCCACGGTGTGGCAGGGGCTGCTCGGTTATGTGGAAGCCAACGGCCTGAAGTTCAGCACCATGCGGCGCAGCGTGATCGGCGGCTCGGCCTGCCCGCCCGCCATGATCAAGCTGTTCAACGAGACCTACAACGTGCACGTGCTGCACGCCTGGGGCATGACCGAGATGAGCCCGATCGGCACGGTCGCCAGCTTCAAGGGCAAGCACCGCGCGCTCTCTGGCAAAGAGGGGCAGCAGGAGCGCTACGCAGTGATGGCCAAGCAGGGCCGCGCGGTCTACGGCGTCGACATGAAAATCGTCGGCGAAGACGGCAACGATCTGCCGTGGGACAGTAAAGCCAGCGGCGAAATGCTGGTGCGCGGGCCGTGGATTGCGTCGAGCTACTTCAAGGGCGAAGGCGGCGATCCGTTGGTGCAGTCCGGCGGCAAGGGCTGGTTCCCCACCGGCGACGTGGCGATGATCGATGCCGATGGCTACATGCAAATCACCGACCGCAGCAAAGACGTGATCAAGTCCGGCGGCGAATGGATCGGCTCGATCGACATCGAGAACATTGCGATGGCGCACCCCAACGTGGCCATGGCCGCGTGCATTGCCGCCGCACACCCCAAGTGGGACGAACGGCCGCTGCTGGTGGTGGTCAAGAAGCCCGCCGCGCAGCTCACGCGCGAGGAACTGCTGGCCTTCTTCGACGGCAAAATAGCCAAGTGGTGGACGCCGGATGACGTGGTGTTCGTCGACGCCATTCCGCTGGGCGCCACCGGCAAGATGCTGAAGAACCGGCTGCGCGAGCAGTTCAAGGACCATAAGCTGCCGACGGCTTGATCGCTTGGGCGGGCCCAGCCCACATCTGCTAGATTGCCTCCCCGCCCGACCACGGAGGTTGCCATGGGTTCACCGCTGCCAAAGCTGACGCTCGAAGCCTACCTGGCGTGGGAAAACGAGCAGCCCGAAAGGCATGAGTTCCATCTGGGCGACGTGCTTCCGGTGGCTGGTGAGCGGCGCGTGCACGGAACGGTGGTGGGCAACCTGGCCATGTTGCTGGGCAATGCGGTGAAAGGCAGTCGATGCCAGGTGTTCATGCAAACCATGAAGGTCCAGCCCGCCGATGACACCATCCTTTACGCCGATGTATTTGTCACGTGCGACCCGGATGACCGGCGCACTGAGATGATCTTCAGGGCGCCCAAGTTGATTGTTGAGGTGCTGTCGCCCAGCACCCAGGCCTACGACCGCAGCCAGAAGTTCGCGCTGTACCGCCGCATGGCCAGCCTGCAGGAATACGCGCTGGTGGATCCGGACACACGCCGCATCGAAGTGTTTCGCATCGGCGCTGACGGCCTGTGGGTGCTACACGACATGAGCGAGCGCGCCGTGATGACGCTGGCCAGCGTGGGTTGCGAGATGGCGATGGCCGACGTGTTCGACGGCCTCGAACCGGCGTGACTCCGCTCCACAGAACAACAGGACACCAGGAGACCTCGAGATGAGTGCAGTCCTTCAAGACCCCGGCCGCTTCGGCAGTGGCAAGTCTGTCTTGCGCGTCGAAGACCCTGCGCTGCTGGCCGGCCAAGGCCAGTTCACCGACGACATGGTGGTGCCCGGCCAGACCTTCGTCGCCTTCCTGCGCTCACCGTTCGCGCATGCGCGCATCGTGTTGGTTGACGCTTCGGCGGCACGCGCCATGCCCGGCGTGGTGGCGGTGTTCGCAGGCGCCGAACTGGCCCAGGCCGGTGTCAAGCCCATTCCGCCGGTCGCCGGCTTTCCGGGCCCAGGCGGCAGGCCGCCGGCATCCGCGCCACAGCGCGCGCTGGCACATGAAGTGGTGCGCTTCGTCGGCGAGCCGGTGGTCGCGGTCGTCGCCAACAGCCTGCTGGAGGCTCGCGACGCCGCCGAAGCGGTAGCCATCGACTACGACGAACTGCCGGCCGTGGCCGACGCCTTCCAGGCCACGCAACCCGGCGCGCCGGTGTTGTGCCCCGAAGCGCCCGACAACATCGCCGCCGAAATGCGCCATGGCGACGCCAAGGCCACCGAACAGGCCTTCGCCAAGGCGGCGCACACCGTGTCGCTCGAGATCGTCAACCAGCGCCTGGCCCCCAACCCGATGGAGCCGCGCAGCGTGCGCGCCGAGATCGACGCTGCCACCGGCCGATTGCACGTGCGCCTGAGCAGCCAGATGCCCACCGGCGTGCTGAACTCGCTGTGCGACGCGATCCCTGGCCTGGCCAAAGAGCAGGTGCGTGTGCTGGTGGGCGATGTGGGCGGCGGCTTCGGCCAGAAGACCGGCATCTACCCCGAAGACATCGTCATCGCCTACGCGGCGCACACGCTGAAGCGCCCGGTCAAGTGGCAGGCCGACCGCAGCGAAGACTTCGTGTCGGCCACGCACGGCCGCGATGTGATCAGCCGCGCCGAACTGGCGCTGGACGCCGACGGCAAGGTGCTGGCGCTGCGTGTGCGCTCCTTCGCCAACATCGGCGCTTACGGCACCATGGTGGGCGTGGTCATCCAGGTGCTGATCGGGCCGTGGGTATCGACCAGCATCTACGACATCACCACCATCGACCTGCACTTCAGCGGCGTGATGACCAACACCACGCCCACCGGCGCCTACCGCGGCGCCGGCCGGCCCGAGGCGATCTACATCACCGAGCGGCTGTTCGATGCAGCCGCCCGCAAGATGAAGCTGGACCCAGCTGAACTGCGCCGCCGCAACATGATCCGCCCCGAGCAAATGCCCTACAAGAATCCGATGGGCATGACGTATGACAGCGGCAACTTCGAGCAGATCCTGAACCGAGGGTTGGAGCTGTCCGACTGGAACGTTAATGCCGCGCGCCGCGAAGCGTCGAAGAAGGCCGGCAAGTTGCGCGGCCGCGGCATCGCCACCTTTCTGGAATGGACCAGCGGCAACGCCTTCGAAGAGAAGGTCTCGGTCAACATCCGCGCCGACGGCATGATCGACATCGTCTCGGCCACGCAGGCCATGGGCCAGGGCATTGCCACCAGCTACGCGCAACTGGCGGTGGACGTGTTCGGCGTGGCTATCGAGAAGATCCGCATCCTGCAGGGCGACACCGACAAGGCGCAGGGCTTCGGCAGCGCCGGCTCGCGCTCGCTGTTCACCGGCGGATCGGCGGTGCAGGTGGCTTCAGAACGCACGGTGGAACACGGCAAGCTGCTGGCCGGCAACGCGCTGGAAGCCGCGGCCACCGAC
>JANNDW010000342.1:0-7837 GCA_031378125.1 Methylibium sp.
CTCTACCCCGCGCTGGAGGACTACCAGATCGACATCATGATCGGCGAAGGCCCGGCCGCGCGCTCGATCAAGCTCGACCTGCAGCCCTTCACCTTGGTGGGCGCCACCACGCGCGCCGGCATGCTGACCAACCCGCTGCGCGACCGTTTTGGCATTGTGACCCGGCTGGAGTTCTACACGCCCGAGGAGCTGACGCGCATCGTCAACCGCTCGGCCGGGTTGCTGAAGGTGCCCACCGATGCCGAGGGCGCGTTCGAGATCGCGCGCCGCTCGCGCGGCACGCCGCGCATCGCCAACCGGCTGCTGCGCCGCGTGCGCGACTATGCCGACGTGAAGGGTGACGGCCACATCGGCAAGGCGCTGGCCGACAAGGCGCTGGCGATGCTCGATGTCGACCCGCACGGCCTGGACGTGATGGACCGCAAGCTGCTCGAAGCGGTGATTCACCGCTTCGACGGCGGCCCGGTCGGGCTGGACAACGTGGCCGCGGCCATCGGCGAAGAGCGCGACACGATCGAAGACGTGATCGAGCCCTATCTCATCCAGCAAGGCTATCTGCAGCGCACGCCGCGCGGGCGCATTGCCACGTTGGCGGCGTACCGGCACCTGGGCGTCACGCCGCCGAAGGTCTCGGGAGAAGACTTGTTCGGCGTCTGATCCGCCCGCGCCACAGCGCCGGCAGCTTTGTCGCGGCGACTCAAATCAGATCTTCGATCACGAGGCTGTTGTACTTCTCGGCCAACAGCGCGCCGTGCGGCCGCACCGCTTCTGCGACACGCGAAGTGCGCTCGTCGTCGGGCGCGTAGACGATCAACCAACTCGCGCCCGCGCGGGCGAGCTGCTGGTAACGCCGCATCAGCGTCACCTCGTAGCCAAAGCCGGCGAAATCACTGGTGTGCTGCAGCATGCGATTCATTTCGTCGTCTTCTTCGGCTGCGCTGTATTGGAGGATGTCTTCGGCCTCGAATCCCTTTTCGCGCAGCGCCCGCACGGCCTGTGCAGCGCGGGCGTCATCCGGCATCGCCACCACCACATGCCCGACCGGCTTGAACGCCCCGAAAGACTGTGGGTGGTCCGCCTTGGTCATTCGTTTGATTGCCATGGCACGCACCTCCGTAAGTGGATGCCACGACTCTAGGCTCGGCGCTCACCGCGTCAAGTACCCGGGCGTTCCCCTGCCCGCGTCAGGGTGGCTCCGGCGCGGCCTCAGGTCTGGCACATCACCGAGGCGGTGGCCACCAATTCGTTGAACAAGGCCATCGACACCGCGCCGGACACGGCATACGGGTCGAGCACCGCAGCTTCCGAATACTTGATCAGCAGGGCCGGGTTCAAGCGCCCCATGTTGACCTGCCCCATCGCCCACCCGGCGAAGCTGCGTTCGCTGATTTCTTCATAGCTCAGCAGCACCACGTCGCGATGCCGCGGGTCGCGAGTAATCTTGTTGTACAGCACGCTCACCTGCGAGCGCCCGCCTTCGAGCACCTGCAAAAAAATGCTGCCCGAAAAACACAACACCCCCGTCACCCCGACGGCCGGGTTGTTGGCCATGGACTTGCGCAAAATGGCCGACAGCGATTCGTGGTTGACCGCTTCGGTTGCCCGGCTTGCGTACATCAAACGGACCAGCATGGTCGGTCCTTTCAGGTCTTCTTGCTGAGCAGGGACAAGAACTCGCGGCGCAGGTTGGCGTCTTTGAGGAACGCTCCGCGCATCACGCTGTTGGTCATCATCGACTGATCGTCCTTGACGCCGCGCCAATGCATGCAAAAGTGGTCGGCCTCCATCACGATGCCCAGGCCGTCGGGCTTGACGCGCTCTTGCAACTCGTTGGCCAGCATGGTCACCGCCTCTTCCTGGATCTGCGGGCGGCACATGATCCATTCGCAGATACGCGCGTACTTGGACAGGCCGATCAGGTTGGAATGTTCATTCGGCAGGATGCCCACCCACACCTTGCCCATGATGGGGCACAGGTGGTGCGAGCAGGCACTGCGCACCTTGATGGGCCCGACGATCATCAACTCGTTCAGCCGCGAGACGTTCGGAAACTCGGTCACCGTGGGCATGGACACGTAGCGGCCGCGGAAGACCTCGGTCAGGAACATCTTGGCCACACGCTTGGCGGTATCCGCCGTGTTGTGGTCGCTGTCGGTGTCGATCACCAAGGCTCGCAGCACCTCCTGCATCTTGGATTCGACCTCGACCTTGAGCTCGTCCAACTCGCCCTCGCGAATGAAGTCGGCAATGTTGTCGTTGGCGTGATAACGGCATTGGGCGCCCACCAGCCGGTAGCGGATGCGGTCGGACGCGCCCAGGCGAGACAGCTCTTCTTCGGTGCGGAAGATCGGCGTCGGTTGGTCTCGGTACATAGGCCAGCTTTGAAGCGTTCAAGGAACCAAGGTTACCCCAGCGCCGCTGCCCGTAGACTGCGCGCGGTGAATGTCCCTGCCCCCGCCCCCGCCCACTCGGCTGCCTCCTCATTGCCGCTGTCCCGGCTGTTAAACCACACCGCCGACGCCGTGCAGGCCGTGCGCGCCGGACAGTCCTTGAACGACGCGCTGGCGCGCTGCCCCGCGGACGCCAGGCCCGGCACCCAGGCCCTGAGCTTTCACACGCTGCGCTGGCTCGGCGCAGCCCTTGCCGCGCGTGCACTGCTGGCTGCCAAGACCCCGCCACCGGACGTCGACGCGTTGCTGCTCAGCGCGCTGGCACTGCTGTGGCCAGCGGCCGGGCCACCTTATGCCGAACACACGCTGGTCGACCAGGCGGTGGCCGCGGCCCGGCTGCGCGCCAAGCCGAGCGCAGCGTTCGTCAATGCCGTGCTGCGGCGCTTTCTGCGCGATCGCGAGGCGACCATCGCCGCTGCATTGCGCGACCCCGTGGCCAGCTTCAACCATCCGGCCTGGTGGGTGGACCGGCTGCGGCGCGATTGGCCACAACAGTGGCAAGCGATCCTGCAAGCGAACAACCTGCGCCCGCCGATGAGCCTGCGGGTCAACGCAAGGCAAGGCAACGCCGCCGGCTACCTGGCGCGGCTGGCCGAGCAAGGCATCAAAGCGTGGGCGGTCGGTGCTCACGCCGTGGTGCTGGCGCAGCCCTGCCCCGTCACCCAACTGCCGGGGTTTGCGCAGGGAGCCGTGTCGGTGCAGGACGCCGCAGCCCAGCTGGCAGCACCTCTGTTGCTGGGAATTGCCAGTAGCGAAGCGAGCACCCCCTTGCCGCCTGGCTCACGGGTGCTGGACGCTTGCGCCGCGCCAGGTGGCAAAACTGCGCACTTGCTGGAGTTGGCCGACCTGGACCTTCTGGCGCTCGACCACGACGCGCAGCGGCTGACCCGGGTGAACGAGACGCTCTTGCGACTGGGCCTGCGCGCGCAAACCTTGGCGGCCGACGCCGGCACGCCTGGGCAATGGTGGGACGGCCGGGCCTTCGACGCGATCCTGCTCGATGCGCCTTGCAGCGCCTCGGGCATCGTGCGGCGCCACCCGGACGTGCGCTGGTTGCGCCGCCCGTCAGACATCACCACCCTGGCCCGCACCCAGGCGCGGCTGCTGGACGCACTGTGGCCGCTGCTCAGACCCGGCGGGCGCCTGCTGTACTGCAGCTGTTCCGTGTTCAAGGCCGAGGGCCAGCACCAGATCGACGCATTTTTGCAACGCTGCGGCGACGCCGAAGTGCCGGACCGGCCGGTATCGCCCGGTCATCTGCTGCCGCTGCCCGACAATTGCCTTGAGCATCCACCCCTTGAGATCGACCTGTCGGCGGATGGATTTTTTTACACCCTGATTCAAAAGCGACCCGCTTGACACCCTCCGACCCGATTGCGGCAATCCATCGCAGCGCCGTGGCAACCCGTGCCGCTCTGCGCAGCGGCGGCGTGGCTGCGCTCTGGCTGTGGATGTGGGTGCTCGGCCTGGCCTGGCTTGCACCTTGGCCCGCCAGCGCGGCCGACATGCCCGAGATGACCGGCTTCGAGGTCGGCCAGGACGAGGAAGGCGTGTCGCTCAGCTACGCGCTCAATTTCGAGCTGTCGCGCGGCGTGGAAGACGCCTTGAACAAGGGTGTGCCGCTGTACTTTCTGGCCGAGGCCGAGGTGTTTCGAGAACGCTGGTACTGGCGCGACAAGCGCGTGGCCCATGCCACCCGGCTGTGGCGCATCGTGTTCCAGCCACTCACCTCGTCCTACCGGGTCACGTTCGGCGGGCTGAACCTGAACTACGCCAGCCAGGCCGAGGCGCTGGCCGCCATGCGCCGCGCGGTGCGCTGGAAGGTGGCCGAAGCCGGGCAGATCGAAACCGGCAAGGGGCACTACGTGGAATTCAGCTTCCGCCTGGACACCACGCTGCTGCCGCGCCCGATGCAGATCGGCATCAGCGGCCAACCCGATTGGTCCTTGTCGGTAGAGCGCATGCAGCGCTTCAACTGAGGCAGGTTCGCCCGCTGCAGGCTTGTGATGACCAAAGCGTCCCGTTGGGCCTGGCTGGTTTCCCTGGTGGCAGTCACCGGGGCCGGCCTGGTGCTGGCCTTCTTGCTGTCGGTGGCAACCAATTCGCCGGCCCTGTACGAGCGCCACTACCTGTGGTTGTTCTGGGTCAACCTGACGGTTGCAACCCTGCTGCTGCTGGTGATTGCGATTGCCTCGGTGCGTTTGCTGGTGCGCATCCGGCGCGGCAAGTTCGGCAGCCGGCTGCTGCTCAAGCTGGCCGCGATCTTTGCGCTGGTGGGCGTGGTGCCGGGCGTTCTGATTTACACCGTGAGCTTTCAGTTCGTGTCGCGCAGCATCGAAAGCTGGTTCGACCTGAAGGTGGAAAAGGCGCTCGACGCCGGCCTCAACCTGGGCCGCGGCACGCTCGACGCGCGGGTCATCGACCTGGCCGCCAAGACCCGCGTGGCGGCCGAGTCGCTGGGCGACAGCGCCGGCAGCATTCAAGCCCTGGCGCTGGAGCGGCTGCGCGAACAGCTCTCGGCGCAGGACGTCGCGCTGATCGGCGCCGCCGGCCAAACGCTGCTGACGGTGGGCAACACCTCGGCCTTGGTGATGCCCGACCGGCCCACGCTGTCCCAGCTGCGCCAGGTGCGCAACCAGCGTGTTGTCAGCCAGCTCGAAGGCCTGGACGAAGACTCGGCGGCCGCGGCCGGCAGCGCCCGCGTGCGTGCGCTGGCCTACATTCCCAGCGCCAACTTCGCATTGGACCAACAGGAGCGCTACCTGCTCGTCACCCAGTTGCTGCCGCCCGGTCTGGCGGCCAATGCGCTGGCCGTGCAGACGGCCTACCGCGAGTACCAGCAGCGCGCGCTGGCCCGCGACGGTTTGCGCAAGATGTACATCGGCACCTTGACCCTGGCGCTGGTGCTGGCCGTGTTCGCCGCCGTGCTGCTGGCGGTGGCTTTGGGCAACCAGCTGGCGCGGCCGCTGTTGCTGCTGGCCGAGGGCGTGCGCCAGGTGGCCCAGGGCGACCTGAGCGCCAAGCCGGTGTTCGGCTCGCGCGACGAACTCGGCGGCCTGACCCGTTCGTTTGCCGAGATGACGCAGCAGTTGTCCGACGCGCGCTCCCTTGTGCAACGCAGCGTGGTCCAGGTGGAAGGCGCGCGCGCCAACCTGCAGACGATTCTGGACAACCTCACGGCCGGCGTGATCGTGTTCGACAACCAGGGCCGCATCGACACCGTCAACCCCGGCGCAACGCGCATCCTGCGCCTACCGCTGTCGGCGTACCGCAAACGGCGGCTCGATGAAGTGCCCGGCCTGGGCGCGTTCGGCCAGTCGGTGTGGCAACGTTTCGAGCTGCATGCCACCAGCCCCGAGGCGGGCGAACGCGACCACTGGCAGGATTCCTTCGAGCTGCAGACCGCCATCGACCGCGACACCTTGACCCTGCTGGTGCGCGGCGCCGCCATGCCCATGGGCGCGCGGCTGATGGTGTTCGACGACATCAGCGAAGTGGTCTCGGCCCAGCGCAGCCAGGCATGGAGCGAGGTGGCACGCCGGCTGGCACACGAGATAAAAAACCCGCTGACACCGATCCAGCTGTCGGCCGAGCGCATCCAGCACAAACTCGAAAGCAAGCTGGCAGGCGCCGACCAGGCCATGCTGGTGCGCTCGGTGGCCACCATCGTCAACCAGGTGCAGGCGATGAAAACGCTGGTCAACGAGTTTCGCGACTATGCCCGTCTGCCGGCCGCGCAGCTGAACGCGCTGGACCTCAACGCGCTGGTCTCCGAGGTGCTGGGCCTGTATGCCACGGCGCAGGAATCGGGCCGGCTGCATGCCGACCTGGGGCCGAACGTGCCCGCCATCATCGGCGACGGCACGCAACTGCGCCAGGTCATCCACAACCTGGTGCAAAACGCGCTCGACGCGGTGGCCGAGCGCGGCGACGGCCGGGTGCGGATCACCACCGAGGTCGTTCGCAACGAGCTCGGCGCCCTGCGTGCCGTGCGCCTTCAAGTGATCGACAACGGCCCCGGCTTTTCCGACAAGGTGCTCAAGCGCGCGTTCGAGCCCTACGTCACCACCAAAAGCAAAGGCACCGGTCTCGGTTTGGCGGTGGTCAAGAAGATCGCCGACGAGCATGGCGCCCGGGTCCGGATTGCCAACCTGGGTGCCGCGGTCGAGGGCGGCGGTGACTCCGGTTTGGCCCGGGGCGCGCAAGTTTCGCTATCATTTTCCAAGTTCGCACCAGCGGGCGACAACCTCGTCGTCGCGGCGACCCCCGTTGCGAGCGCACACTAAGCACCCATGGCCACCATTCTTGTAGTCGACGACGAACTTGGCATTCGTGCCCTTCTGTCGGAAATTCTTGCCGACGAGGGGCACACCGTCGAGGTGGCCGAAAACGCCGCGCAGGCGCGCGCCAGCCGGCAACGCTTCAGGCCCGACCTGGTGCTGCTTGACATCTGGATGCCCGACGTGGACGGCATCACGCTGCTGAAGGAATGGGGCGCGACATCGCTGCTCACCATGCCCGTCATCATGATGAGCGGCCACGGCACCATCGACACCGCCGTCGAAGCCACCAAGGTCGGCGCGATGGCCTTTCTGGAAAAGCCGATCACGCTGCAAAAGCTGTTGCGCGCGGTGGAACAAGGCCTGGCCAAACCCGTGCCCCGGAACGCATCGCCGGCAAACCACGCGGCCCATGCCGACAACGGATTGACCGTCGAATCGGCGATGACCGGCGGCGTCATGCTGCCCACGCTGCCGATGATGCTGGGGCCCCAGTCCGAACAAAGCTTCGACCTCGACCGCCCGCTGCGCGAAGCGCGCGACGCGTTCGAGAAAAGCTACTTCGAGTTCCACCTGAGCCAGGAAAACGGCAGCATGACCCGGGTGGCCGAAAAGACCGGGCTGGAGCGCACCCACCTGTACCGCAAGCTCAAACAACTCGGCGTGGACCTGACGCGCGGCAAGCGCAGCGCGGCGTCCTAGGCATGTGGCGCGTTCGGCTTGTGTGCGCAGCCGTTGTCGCTGAAACGAGGCAGTCAGCGCGTTTATACTTGCGGGCTTCGGCCTGGTAGCTCAGTTGGTAGAGCAGCGGATTGAAAATCCGCGTGTCGGTGGTTCGATTCCGCCCCAGGCCACCAAGTTACTGCTTCAGGGAATCCCAAGATGTTCCAGAGCGTCCAGAAAGCCCTTGAGAATCAACGCTCTGGGGCTTTTTTCATGTCTCAATCGGTTTCATGAAATCCCTGGAGTTCTTCCCTTCCGTGGAGTAACTTTGGCAGTAACTCGCCCCTCGGCGAGCGCCAAAAGCGGGAGTTACTCCATGGCTCGCAACCTCATCCCCTCCGATGCCACCATCAAGGCGATCAAGCAAGGTGACCCGCGCAAGCG
>JANNDW010000419.1:0-8644 GCA_031378125.1 Methylibium sp.
TGGTACCTGTCGGTGCCGAAGTCGTTCTTCGAGGACGCGATGAGTTCCGGCCCGTTCGAGTTCCTCACCGCGGTGAGCTTCTCGTTCGAATACGTGCTGACCAACCTGCTGTTCGTGCCCTTCATGTCGGGCGCGGCGCACAACGGCGACATGTCCACCGTGACCTTCGGCTTCTCGGCCCAGTCGGACGAATCGCGCCACATGACGCTGGGCATCGAATGCATCAAGTTCATGCTCGAACAAGACCCCGGGAATGTGCCCATCGTCCAGCGCTGGATGGACAAGTGGTTCTGGCGCGGCTACCGTGTGCTCACGCTTGTCGCGATGATGCAGGACTACATGCTGCCCAAACGCGTGATGAGCTGGAAAGAGGCGTGGGAGATGTATGCCGAGCAAAGCGGCGGCGCGCTGTTCAAGGACCTGGCGCGTTACGGCATCCGCGAACCCAGCGGCTGGAAAGACGCCTGCGAAGGCAAGGACCACATCAGCCACCAGGCCTGGAACACCTTCTACAACTACAACGCCGCCGCGCCGATCCACACCTGGGTGCCCGACGACGACGAGATGCGGTGGCTGGCTGAAAAGTATCCGGCGAGCTTCGATACGCTGTACCGCCCTCGGCTTGAGCATTTGCGCGCGCAACAAAGCAAAGGCAAGCGCTTCTACAACAAGACGCTGCCGATGTTGTGCAGCATCTGCCAGATCCCGATGATCTTCACCGAGCCGGGGGATGCGACGCGCATCTGCTACCGCGAGTCCGACTACCTGGGCGACAAGTACCACTTCTGCAGCGGCCACTGCAAAGGCATCTTCGACCACGAGCCGGAGAAGTACGTCCAGGCCTGGCTGCCGGTGCACCAGATTTACCAGGGAAACTGCTTCAAGCCCGGCACCGACCCGGCCAAGGAAGGCTTCGACCCGCTGCTGGCCGTGCTCGACTACTACGAGATGAACGTCGGGCGCGACAACTTCGATTTCGAAGGCTCCGAAGACCAGAAGAATTTCAATGCATGGCGTGGCGACGCGTTGCATGGAGCGCAGGAATGAGCGTTGTCGCCATCGCCCCGTACCGGTTTCCTGCGCAGGACACGCGCGACAAGTTTCCCGCTCCGCTGCTCTACATCGGCTGGGACGACCACCTGTTGTTCTGTGCGCCGGTGTGCCTGCCGCTGCCGCCTGACACACCGTTCGCGGCGCTGTCGACAGCGGTGCTGCCCGGTGTCTACGGCGAGCACCCGGACTTCGCGCGGATCGACTGGTCGCAGGCGCAGTGGCTCAAGTCCGGCCGGCCGTGGACGCCTGATCCCGCCAAGTCGCTTGCCGAGAACGGCCTGAAGCACAAGGACGTAATTCGCTTTCGCACCCCCGGCCTGACCGGCATCCAGGGTTCGCACAGTTAAAGAGCACCACCGCTGCGGGGCAACGCCCCGCCCGCAGCGCAACCGACAAGCACGGGGCCATCAAGTGACGGAGACAAACCCGATGAACCACAAACACCTCGCTACCGCGACGATGGCGGCCATCGCCCTGGTCGCGACCGCAGCCGCCCACGCTCAGGACAAATGCGGCCTGTCCAACGGCAAGAAAGCCAGCGGCGAAGCGATCCAGATCGGCGCCGTGGTCGGCAAGACCGGCCCGGAGGACTTTTCGTCCGCGGCACGCGCGGCCGACGCGTACTTCAAGTGCGTCAACGCCAACGGCGGCATCAACGGCCGCCCCGTTGCCTACACCGTGCAGGACGACACCTGGAACCCCGAGGTCGCCGCGCAGGCCGCCTCCAAGCTCGTCAAGGACACCAAGGTCGTCGGCATGGTCGGATCAAGCAGCTTCGTCGAATGCGGTGCCAACACCAAGCTGTATGAGCAGGAGGGTGTGGCCGTTGTCGCCGGTGTCGGCGTGCCGCGGGCCTGTTTCTATTCCAAGAACTACGCGCCGTTCAATGCCGGGCCGCGCCAATCGACGATCGGCGCCGCGCAGTACATCACCGACACCTTCAAGCTGAAGAACGTGACCTGCGTCGCGCCGGGCATCCCCGGCTTCGGCGACTGGGTCTGTGGCGGCGTCGAAGCCTGGGGCAAGGCGAATGGCGTCAACGTCAAGCAGGTGATCTTCGATCCGGGCCAGATCGACGGCAACGCCATCGTGCTGCAAGTGGCGGCGAGCAAGCCCGACGGCGTGGTGCTGGGCATGCCGCGCGGCATGATGCTGCCGATCCTCACCGCCGCCGAGCAGCAGGACATGGCCAAGACCATCAAGTGGGGCCTGCCGACCTCGGCCTACCACACCGAGATGCCCAAGGCCGCCGGCAAATACTGGGACGGCAAGCTCTACGTGCACATGGAGCTGCAGCCGCTTGACAACGACGGCCCGGACACGAAAAACTGGAAGGCCATCATGGCCAAGTACGGTGACAAGAAAGACCCGATCGACTCCTTCTCGCAGGCCGGCCACCTGGCGGCGCGCCTGTCCACCGAGGCACTGTTGGGCATCAAGGGCACCATCGACCGCAAGTCGGTGCACGACGCCTTCAAGGCCATCAAGAACCAGCGCACCGACATGCTGTGCGGCCCGTGGTACTACGGCCCCGGCGAGCGCCACCAGCCCAACCACAGCGGCCGCGTCGCGCACCTCACCGGCGGCGGTTTCAAGACCCTGACCGGCTGCTTCCAGTCCAAGGACACCGACCTGGCCGACGTGCTCGAGCTCGAAGGCAAGGGCGGCGGGCTGGTGAACTGAAGACTCGTCGGACCACGGCCCTCCAGCATCGATGGACAGCTTGCTGCCTTTCCTCGTCGTCGGCGTCAGCGTCGGCGCGGTGTATGCACTCTCGGGCGTGGGCCTGGTGGTGCTGTACCGCGCCAGCGGCGTCGTCAACTTCGCCTATGGCGCGCTCGGCGGGCTGGCGGCGATGCTGTGCTGGCAGGTCATCGACCTGGAGTACGCCGACTGGCTGGGCTACGCCGCCGGCGTGAGTGGCGCAACGCTGCTGTCGTGGGGCTATGGCCGCTTCATCGCGCCGTCGCTGACGCACCAGGACCGCATCGTGCGTGCCATGGCCACCCTCGGCTTCGCGCTGATGATCATGGGCCTGGCGCAGTGGTACTGGGGCGACGACCCGCGCCGCCTGGCGCTGCCCACCGACAGCGGCGGCCTGGAGTTCGACGGCCGGCGCCTGATCAGCCACACCCGGCTGCTGGCACTGTTGCTGGCCGCGGTGATGACGCTGGCGATGGTGTGGCTGCTGGCCAAGACGCCGCTGGGCCTGCGCATGCGCGCGCTGCAAAGCAACCGCAGCTTGAGCGCGCTGCTGGGCGTGCGCATCAAACGGGTCGACACCTGGGCCTGGACGATCGCCGGCCTGTTGGCCGGCATCACCGGCATCTTCATGGGCAACATGGTGCGGCTGAACCCGGTCGTGCTGACCTTCCTCGTGATCCCGGCGATGGCCGCGGCGGTGGTGGGCCGGCTGGCTTCGCTGCCGGCGACGGTGGCCGGCGGCTTGCTGATCGGCATCGTCGAAGCGCTGACGTCGCTGTGGCCGCCGGTTGCGCGCTACGGCTCGGCCACGGCCTTCGTGATCGCGATCCTCGCCATCCTGTGGCAGCAGCGCGCCGGCATCGGCCTGTCGCGCGACAACAGCCACCTCGAATAGGCCCAGCCCATGGCCCGCGACAAAGACAAAGCCGACACGCCCCCCGGCACACCGTTGCGCCGGGTCACGCCGATGCTCGTGACCTTCGGGGTTGTCGCGCTGCTCGGGCCCTGGCTGCTTTCGTCGTATTGGCTCAACACCTTCACGACGGTGGCCTGCCTGGCCCTCGTGGCCGGCACCGTGGCGCTGTTGTACGGGCAGCTCGGCATGGTGTCGCTGGCCCAGTTTGCGTTGAGCGGCGTGGGCGGTTGGGTCTGCCTGCGCTTGATCCATGGCTTCGGGCTGCCGTTCGAGATTGCCTTGCTGGCCGGTGCCGTCGCGGCCGCTGTTTTCGGCTTGATCGTCGGCCTGCCGGCGTTGCGCATGCGCGGGCTGTACCTGGCGTTGCTGACCTTGATGGTGGCGGCAGCGTTCCAGGCCACCGTCAACGTGATCGGCTTTCCGGACGGCGGGCCGGGGTTCACCGGCAAGGTCGTCAATGCGCAGCGCGCCTTGATCGAGCGGCCGTGGATCGCGCGCGGCGACGCGGCCTACTTCCGCTACACCGTGTTCTGGCTCGCGCTCGGCATGGCCTTGATCGAATGGCAGCGCGCCGCTATGCCCGGCCGCGCCTGGGCGCTCATTCGCAAGAGCGAGGCCGCGGCGATTGCCGCCGGCGTCAGCGTGCTGCGCTACAAGGCCTGGGCCTTCACGTTCGGCGGCTTTCTCGCCGGCCTGGCGGGCGGCTTGATCGCGGGGCTGAACGGCCAGCTCGACAACACCGGCTTCCCCACCAGCCAGTCGATCCTGCTGTACGCGCTGACGGTGGTCGGCGGCGCCTATCACTGGATGGGCGCGGTCTTCGCCGGCCTGCTGATGCGCGCGCTGCCGGCGCTGCTGAACGACCATGGCGTCGACGGCAACCTGGCCAACGTCTTCTTCGGCTTTGCGTTGCTGGTCTCGCTGATCCAGGGGCGCAAGGGCCTGGCCGGGCAACTGACTGACTTCTACAAGTTCGTGCGTGTCAGCCGCATCGTCGAGGGCACGGCCACCTGGGGTGTGATTGCGGTGCTGCTCGGCGCCGTTTTTTCGGCCGCTGGACTGGCGGGTTTTGCCGGCGCGTTCTTTATCGCGCTGATCGCGCTGCTGTTTCGCAACGCCATTCCCGGCGTGTGCTGGCTGCTGCTGGGCTTCTTCGGCAAGCCGGTGCAGGACCGGGTCGAGAACCTTGAGGCGGCCGTCTCGCTGCGGGTGGCGCGCAGGTTCGAGCGTCGCGGCTGGACGCCCGACCACCGGTTGCCCAAGCGCGTGCTGAACTGGCTCTTCATCGGCATCTTTGTCGCCTGGGTGGCCTGGGGCGTGTTCGATGTGCGCTGCGCGGTGGGGCTGGCGATCGTCTGGCTCGCGATGGCGGCCAAGGCCGGCCTGGAGGTTGCGATGTACCCGCATGTGTTGCCACTGCGCCAGCGCATCGACCGGCGTTTCCCCAAAGCCTTCGCGGCCTATCGCTAGTATGAACGCCCCCAAGCTCACTGCGTTCTCGGCCCCCCGAGGGGACGCGTCAGCCCCTTGGGGCGTCCCGGCGGGACCGACATGATCGAGATCAACAACCTCACCGTCCAGTTCGGCGGCGTCAAGCCGATCGACGGCCTGACAGTCACCTTGGACAAACCCATCGTCGGCTTGATCGGCCCCAACGGCGCCGGCAAGACCACGCTGCTGAACGTGCTCTCGGGCTTTGTCACGCCCAAAGGCGGGACGGTGCGTGTCAACGGGCAAACACTCTCCGGCATCGCGCCGCACGAGCGCGCACTGCGGCTCGGGCTGCGCCGTACCTTCCAGACCGACCAGATCGCCGACGACCTGACCTTGTGGCAAAACGTCGAGGCGATTGCCGACCATGCGGGCTTCACGCAGCGCGCCGACGCGAAGGCCGCCGTCGACAGTGCGATCGGCTACGTGGGCCTCGCGCGCCGCATCCACCGCCGCGGCAGCGACCTGTCGACCCAGGAGCGCCACCTGGCCGAGATCGCCAAGGCGCTGATCGGCCGGCCTGGCCTGGTGATGCTCGATGAACCCGGCGCGGGCATGTCCGAGGTGGAAACCGCGCACCTCGAACAGGTCATCCGCGGCATCCCCGCGTACTGCGGCGCGCAGGTGTTCCTGATCGACCACGACGTGGCGCTGATCGCCGCCTGTTGCGAGCAGACGATGGTGCTCGACTTCGGCAAGCTGCTGGCCCTGGGACGGACGGCGGATGTGCTCGAACAGCCCGAAGTTCGGCGGGCCTACCTGGGTGAGTTCGAGGAGGCTGTCGCATGACTGCGCTGCGGATCGACAACCTCGTGATGGTGCGCGGCACCAAGGCCGTCGTGCACGGCATCAAGCTTCATGTGGCCCCCGGCGCCATCACCGCGCTGATGGGCCCCAACGGCGCGGGCAAGACCAGCACCGTGCTGGGCATCGCCGGTGCGGTCGAACCGGCGTTCGGCAAGATCGTGCTTGACGGCGTCGATCTGAAAGGCATGGAGCCCGACGAGATTCGCCGCCTCGGCGTGGCAACGGTGCCCGAGGGCCACCAGGTGCTGCGCGAGTTGACGGTGCGTGACAACCTGCGCGTGGCCGGATCTGAGTTGTCGCGCGGCGAGCTCGACGCCGCCCTGCAACGCACGCTGGAACTGTTCCCCGAACTGAAGGCCAGGCTGGCGCAGCCGGCGGGTGATTTGTCGGGCGGCCAGCAGCAGATGGTGGCCCTGGCGCAGGCGCTGGTCGTGCGCCCCAAGTTCCTCGTCGTCGATGAGCTGTCGTTCGGCCTCGCGCCGATGATCGTCGCGCGCCTGGTGCCGGTGATCCGGCGCATTGCCGAAGGCGGCATTGGGGTGCTGCTGATCGAGCAGTTCACGCACCTGGCCCTCGCGCTCGCGAACCATGTTTACGTGTTGTCGCGCGGCTCGGTGTCGTATGACGGCGGCCCGGACAAGCTGCGCGCCGACCCTGCGATCCTGCACCGAGCCTACTTTCCGATCAGTGAACGCGAGGCTGTCGGCCTCGCCTAGGAGCATCCATGGACACCCGAGTGATCAAGAAAAAACTGGGCCTGAAGGACCGCTATGCGGCGATGACCCGAGGCCTGGCCTGGGACACCAGCTACCAGCCGATGGAAAAGGTCTTCCCGTACGACAAGTACGAAGGCATCAAGATTCACGACTGGGACAAGTGGGAAGACCCGTTCCGCCTGACCATGGACGCCTACTGGAAATACCAGAGCGAGAAAGAGAAAAAACTCTACGCGGTGATCGACGCCTTCGCGCAGAACAACGGCCACCTGGGCGTGACCGATGCGCGTTACGTCAACGCGTTGAAGATATTCATCCAGGGTGTCACGCCGCTCGAGTACTACGCCCACCGCGGTTTTGCCCATGCGGGGCGCCAGTTCACCGGGGCCGGCGCGCGGGTGGCGGCGCAACTGCAATCCATCGACGAGTTGCGCCACTTCCAGACCGAGACGCATGCGATCTCGCACTACAACAAATACTTCAACGGCATGCACAGCTCGAACCACTGGTTCGACAACGTGTGGTACCTGTCGGTGCCGAAGTCGTTCTTTGAAGACGCCTACAGCGGCGGGCCGTTCGAATTTCTCACCGCGGTGAGCTTCTCGTTCGAATACGTGCTGACCAACCTGCTGTTCGTGCCCTTCATGTCGGGTGCGGCGCACAACGGCGACATGTCCACCGTGACCTTCGGCTTCTCGGCCCAGTCGGACGAGTCGCGCCACATGACCCTGGGCATCGAATGCATCAAGTTCATGCTGGAGCAAGACCCCGGCAACGTGCCGATCGTGCAGCGCTGGATGGACAAATGGTTCTGGCGCGGCTACCGGCTGCTCACGCTGGTGGCGATGATGCAGGACTACATGCTGCCGCGTCGCGTGATGAGCTGGAAGGAGGCTTGGGAGATGTACGCCGAGGCCAGCGGCGGCGCCCTTTTCAAGGACCTGGCGCGCTACGGCATCCGCGAACCCAAGGGCTGGAAGGACGCCTGCGAAGGCAAGGACCACATCAGCCACCAGGCCTGGGCCACGTTCTACCAGTACAGCCACGCGGCCGCGTTCCATACCTGGATTCCGGGGGCGGACGAGATGCAATGGCTGTCGCAAAAATACCCTGACACCTTCGACCGCTACTACCGCGAGCGCTTCGACCATTGGGCCAGTCTGCACAAAAAGGAAGGCCGCTGGTTCAACCCGGGGCTGCCGATGCTGTGCCAGGTCTGCCAGGTGCCGATGATGTTCACCGAGCCGGGCGACGCAACAAAGCTGTGCTTTCGCGAGACCACGTACCACGGCATGAAGTACCACTTCTGCAGCGACCACTGCAAGGAGATCTTCGACTTCGAGCCGCGCAAGTACACCCAGGCCTGGCTGCCGGTGCATCAGATTTTCCAGGGCTCGTGCTATCCGCCCGACATCAACCCCGCCTCGCCCGGCGACAGCCCGGTGCGCGAGGTGCTGCGCTACTACGGCGTGAAGGGCGGTGCCGACAACGGCGACTTCTCGACCAGCCCCGACAACCGCAATTTCGCGGCCTGGCGCGGCGACAAACCCAAGCCCGAGGCGGTCAAATGATCAGCGCCACTCTGGCTGACGGCCTGCTCAGCATCGGCCCGTATCCGTTGATCGAAGCCGACACCGAAGACCGCTTCTTCGGCAACCGCTTGATCTACGTCGCGTGGGAAAGCCACCTCATGTACGCGGCGCCGTTTTGCCTGCCGCTGCCGCCGACCCTGCCGTTCGGCGCCTTCGTGCGCGACGTGCTGCCCGAGCTGTTTGGCGAGCACCCGGAGTTCGAGCAGATCGACTGGCAGCGCACAGAGTGGTTCAACTCGACGCAGCGTTTTCGGCCCGACTTCGGCAAGTCGCTCGAACACCATGGCCTGGCGCACAAGTCGCTGATCCGCTTTCGCACGCCGGCGCTCGAAGGCATCAAACGCAGCGTCGCACCTGGAAGGCAA
>JANNDW010000443.1:0-6560 GCA_031378125.1 Methylibium sp.
AATGATTCGATCTGCTTGAGCTTGTCCATGCATGAAGACTACGCTTGGCGAAGTCATTAATCAATTCTCCGCAGGCCTCGTTAACGTCCGTGAACATGCCGAATCGGAGGCTGCGTTCGCCAAAAAGAGGCTGCTACCGGCCGACGGGTTGACAACGCCGAGCCGTGCGGGGACCTGCCGCTTGCGCATGACCCGGCACTCGCTGCGCCTGGATTGCTGCGCCTTGGTCACAAATCCATGCGCTCTGAGGTCACGAATGCCTTGGCTTGCATCGCATAGATTCGCTCTGCATGGAACCTCCCGCACCCTTCAGCCGCGTCGCGCCCGCGGCCGTGCTGTTCGACGCCTACGGCACGCTGTTCGACGTCTACAGCGTCGGCCAGTTGGCCGAGCAGCTGTTCCCCGGCTTCGGCGAGCGTCTCGGGGTGCTGTGGCGCGACAAGCAAATCGAGTACACCCGGCTGGCGTCGATGAGCAACCGCTACCGGCCGTTCTGGGACATCACTCGCGCCGGCTTGCGTTTTGCGGCGCTGCGCCTGGGGCTCACGCTGCACGCCGCTGCCGAAGACCGCCTGATGAACCAGTACCGGCACCTCAGCGCCTTCCCCGAGAACCGCGAGGTGCTGGCCGAGTTGAAGCGCCGCGGCATCCCGGCCGGCATCCTCAGCAATGGCGACCCGGACATGTTGGCGGCGGCGGTCAAGAGCGCCGGCTTTCATGAGCTGCTGGCGCCGGTGATCAGCGTGCACGAAACTCGCAAGTTCAAAACCGACCCGGCCACCTATTCGCTGGGCACCGCCGCGCTGGGCCTGGCGGCGCCGCAGATCCTGTTCGTCTCCAGCAACGGCTGGGACGCCATCGGCGCCACCTGGTTTGGCTATACCACGCTGTGGGTCAACCGGGTCGGCCTGCCGCTGGAGCAACTCGACACCCAGCCCACGCGTACGGGCAGCAGCCTGCGCGACGTGCTGAACTTTTTCTGAGTCTCCGAGGAGAGAAACGACATGGGCAATCGACTGCCGACCCAAGCGCTGCCTGCGGGCATGCGGATCAACGCCCCGATGTTGCCGGGCTTCGAAGACATCCTCACGCTGCCCGCGCTGGAGCTGGTGGCCCGGCTGCACCGCCAGTTCGAGCCGCGTCGCCAGCAGCTGCTGGCGACGCGGGTTGAACGGGCGCGGCGGCTGGATGCCGGTGAGCGCCTGGACTTTCCGCCCGAGACAAAAGCCATCCGCGACGGCGACTGGAAAATCGCCCCGATTCCGAACGCCCTGGCGTGTCGCCGGGTCGAGATCACCGGCCCGCTGGACGCCAAGATGGTCATCAACGCCTTCAACTCCGGCGCTGACAGCTACATGACCGACTTTGAGGACAGCAACGCGCCCAGCTGGACCAACCAGATCCAAGGCCAGATCAACATCGGCAAAGCGATCCGCCGCACGCTGACGCTGCAGAGCAAGGGCAAGCTCTATCAGCTGAACGACAAGGTCGCCACGCTGCAGATGCGCCCGCGCGGCTGGCACCTGGACGAGAAGCATGTGCTGGTCGACGGCCAGCGGGTTCACGGTGGCATGTTCGACTTTGCGCTCTTCATGGTCCACAACGCGAAGGAACAGCTGGCCCGTGGCGCCGGGCCGTACTTCTACCTGCCCAAGCTCGAAAGCCACCTTGAGGCGCGGCTGTGGAACGATGTGTTCGTGATGACCCAAACCGAGCTTGGTTTGCCGCAGGGCACGATCAAGGCCACGGTGCTGATCGAAACCATCACCGCAGCCTACGAAATGGATGAGATCCTGTACGAGTTGCGCGAGCACAGCGCCGGCCTGAACGCCGGACGCTGGGACTACATCTTCAGCTGCATCAAGAAGTTCAAGCTCGACAAGGACTTCTGCCTGGCCGACCGTGCCAAGATCACGATGAACACGCCCTTCCTGCGTGCCTACGCGCTGCTGCTGCTTAAGATCTGCCATCACCGCGGCGCCCCGGCCATCGGTGGCATGAGCGCGCTGATCCCGATCAAGAACGACCCCGAGAAGAATGCCATCGCGATGGCCGGTGTCAGCGCCGACAAAAAGCGTGATGCGACCGACGGCTACGATGGTGCCTGGGTTGCGCACCCGGGTCTGGTGGAAGTGTCGATGAAGGAATTTGTCGCCGTGTTGGGCGAGCGGCCCAACCAGCTGGAAAGACAAAAACCCTACGTCACCGTGAGCGCCGCGCAATTGCTCGAGTTCAAGCCCGAAGCGCCGATCACCGAGACGGGCCTGCGCATGAACATCAACGTCGGCATCCACTACCTGGGCGCCTGGCTGGCCGGCAACGGCTGCGTGCCGATCCACAACCTGATGGAAGACGCCGCCACCGCGGAGATTTCACGCTCGCAGGTGTGGCAATGGATTCGGTCGCCCAAAGGTGTGCTGGACGACGGCCGCAAGGTCACGGCCGAGCTGGTCAAGGCGCTGGTGCCCGAAGAGCTGGCCAAGATCAAGGCCGGCGGCTTTGAAGGCAAGTTCGACCGCGCCGCCGAGCTCTTCACGCAGATGAGCACGCAGGAGACGTTCGAGGAGTTCTTGACCTTGCCGTTGTACGAGGAGATCTGATCGCACGGCGCGCTGTCGACAACCACGCTGCCACGGGCGCCGCGGTTGGTTGGGCGCCGGGGCCACGCATCAAGCCGCCGATGGCTGCGGCAACATTCGCCGCAACGCCTCGAAGAACAAATCCGATTGCTCGCGCTCGCCCTGAATCTGCGCGGCCACGCGTGCCGACAGGGCGGCATTCACCGGCGCCAGCGGCCGCCCGGTGGACGCGGCCAGCACCTGGTGCATGCAGGTGCGCTCCAGGTAGTACAGGTCGTCGTAGGCATGGGCGACGCTCGCGCCGGTGACGATCACGCCGTGGTTGGCCAGAAAGGCCACGTCCTTGCCCTGCATCGCGCGCGCGATGCGTTCGCCCTCGGCCCCGTCCAGCGCCAGCCCGTTGTAGCCGGTGTCCACCGCGATGCGCCCCATGAAGCGCATCGCGCCCTGGCTCAGCGTGGGGTCCAACGCGCGGTCCACCGTCAAGGTCAGCGCGGTGGCGTAGCGCATGTGGGTGTGCAGCACCACCGCCTGGCCGGTGATGCGGTGCACCGCGGCGTGGATGAACATGGCGGTGGGTTCGACGCGGTGGCGGCCTTCGAGCACCGCGCCGGCGGCGTTCACCAGCACGATGTCCGCAGCGCCGACCTCGCTCCAGTGCAGGCCGCGCGGGTTGATCAGGAAGCGCTGCGAATCGTCGGGCAGCGCCACGCTGAAGTGGTTGCAGACGCCTTCGGACAAGCCGTGGTGGGCGGCGGCGCGCAGCGCCAGGGCCAGGTCTTCTTTCAGAACGCCTGGCACTTCTTGAGTGCGCGTGCTGGGGGTTGGCATGGCAAGGCTCCAGAGGCAAAAACGCAAGCATGGCACAGCGGCTGGCCGGAGGCGCCCGCTTCCGTCGGACAATCCTTCCCATCACTTCTGCTTGGTGCTGTTTGTCCTCGACTCCTGCCGACCCCCACTCCGTGGCCGCCCTGCAGCAGCGCTTCGGCCCGCGCTACCGCTGGCGCGTGCTGCTCACGGTGATGATCGGCACGATGGCGGCGATCATGGCCTCGACCATCGTCAACGTGGCGGTGCCCGACATGAGCCGCGTCTTCGCACTGGGGCAGGAGCGCGCGCAGTGGCTGTCGGCCGGCTTCATGGCGGCGATGACACTGTCGATGCTCACCACGCCGTGGCTGCTGGAACGCTACGGCTACCGGCGCACCTACGCCGGCGCGGTGCTGTTGCTGATGGCGGGCGGCATCGCCGGCGGCTTGAGCGGCTGGTTCGAGCTGGTGCTGGCCATGCGTGTGGCCGAGGGGCTGGCCGCGGGCGTGTTGCAGCCGATCCCGGCGATCATCATCCTGCGTGCCTTCGAGCCCGGCGAGCAAGGGCGCGCGATGGGCGTCTTCGGCTTCGGCGTGGTGCTGGCGCCGGCCCTCGGGCCGAGCGTGGGCGGCGTGCTGGTGGAATGGTTCGGCTGGCGCTCGATCTTCTTCGTCGTGGTGCCGTTCTGCGTGGCGGCACTCGTGCTGGCAAGGCGCTACCTGCCGGTCACCGCGCCCGGCGGCGTGGCCGCCAATCGCAGCGGCGCGCGGCTCGATGTCAAAGGCCTGGCACTGATCGCGGTGGCCGTGCTGTGCGTTTTGAATGGCCTGGTCGGCCTGCACGCCGCCGCGCGCGGCCCTGCGCTGGCATTGCTGGCCGGTGGTGCGCTTGCCGTGGGGCTGTTCATTGCCCATCAGCGCCGCACGCCGCGGCCCTTGATGCGGCTTGAGCTGTTCGACCACCGCGCCTTCGCGATGGGTGGTTGCGTGGCCTTCATCTACGGCATGGCGCTGTTCGGCTCCACCTACCTGGTGCCGGTGTTCATGCAGATTGCACTGCAACTGCCGCCGTCACAGGCCGGCGCGGTGTTGTTGCCCGCGGGGCTGGTGTTGGCCGTGACCATCCCACTGGCCGGGCGCCTGGCGGACAGGCTGGCCGTCAACCGGCTGGTGGCCAGCGGTTTGTTGTTGCTGGCGGCATCGTTCGGGCTGATGGTTGTTGTGGGGCCGGCCACCGCACTGTGGGTCATCACGCTGTTCGCCATCATCGGGCGCGTCGGGCTGGGCTTTGTGTTGCCTTCACTCAACCTGGGCGCCATGCGTGGCTTGCCCGTTGAGCTGATCCCGCAGGGCTCCAGCAGCATCAACTTCCTGCGCCAGCTCGGCGGCGCGGTGGGTGTGAGCACGGTCGGCATCGTGCTGGAGTGGCGGCTGCAGGTTCAGCCGGCCGATCCGCTGCGCGCCTTTCACGAGACCTTCGTGCTGCTCGGGCTGATCACGGCCTGTGCGGTGGTGGCCGCGTGGCGCATGGGGCCGCCGCCATCGCAGTCATCCGGGGCGATGCGTCAGCGTGCCTAGAATCCCCGCAAACTTTCGATCTCCCATGAACCTCGGCATTGAACTCCTTCCCACCGAATGCGATGTGCTCGTCATCGGCGCCGGCCCGGCCGGCAGCGCCGCGGCGTTGACGCTGGCGCGCGCCAATCTGCACGTGGTGCTGGTCGATCAACACGCGTTTCCGCGCGACAAGGTTTGCGGTGACGGGCTGATCCCCGACGCCCACAACGCGCTGCGCAAGCTGGGTGTGCTGGACACGGTGATGGCGCAAGCGCAGGCCTCCAGCCATGTGGGCTGCATCGGCCCGCGCGGCGGGCGTGTCGACGTGCCCGGCGTGCTGGCCGTGCTGCCGCGCAAGCAGCTCGATCACATCCTGTGCCGCGCCGCGGTGGCGGCCGGCGCGCGCATGTTCGCGCCGGTGCGCTTCACGGCGCCGATCGAGGCGAACGGCCACGTGGTCGGCGCCACGCTGCAACACGGCGACAGCACCCGCCAGGTGCGCGCGCGCTGGGTGCTGTTGGCCACCGGCGCGGTGCCGCAGGCGCTGCTGGCCGCGGGCATGTCCGAGCGCCACACGCCCAGCGGCGTGGCCTTGCGCGGTTATGTGAAAAACGATGCGATGGTCGGCCGCATCGACAAGCTGGAGATCGTCTGGCACCGCGCGCTGATCCCCGGCTACGGCTGGATCTTTCCGTGCCGCGATGGCGTGTTCAACATCGGCGTGGGCATTGCCGACAGCCACGACCAGCACCGCGACGGCAAGCTCACCAAGCGCGAGCTGAACCTGCGCCAGGTGATGGACGACTTCACCCGCATCTACGCCCCCGCGCGCGAGCTGATGCAAGGCGGCACCCTGCTCGGCCCGATGAAGGGCGCCCCATTGCGCTGCACGCTCGAAGGCGCACGCTTTACCCGGCCGGGGCTGATGGTCATCGGCGAGGCCGCCGGCAGCACTTACTCGTTCACCGGCGAAGGCATCGGCAAGGCATTGGAGATCGGCATCCATGCCGCCGAAGGCGTGCTCGACGGGCGCGCCAAGAACGCAAGCGATGCGCAGGTGCGCGCAGCCTTCGAGGCCAACCTGCTGGCGCTCAAACCGCGCTTCGAGCTGTATCAGCGCGCCAACTTCGTGAATCGCCATCCGTGGCTGGCCGACCTGCTGATCTGGCGCGCCAACAAGAGCGCCCGGCTGGTGCGGCGCATGAGCGGCGTGCTCAACGAAACCAGCAACCCGGGCCACCTGGTGACGGTCAAGGGGCTGGTTCGCCTGTTCACCGAATAGCCCACACCCATGTGCCAGTTGCTCGGCCTGAACGCCAACACGCCGACCGACGTGATGTTCAGCTTCACCGGCTTCGCCACCCGCGCCGGGGAGCACAAAGACGGCTTTGGCATCGCGTTTTTTGAAGGCGCCGGTGCGCGCCTGTTCGTCGACGCCCAGAGCGCGCGCACCTCGCCGGTGGCCGAGATGGTGCGGCGCTATCCCATCAAGAGCGAACACATCATCGCGCACATCCGCAAGGCCACGCAGGGCCGGGTGGCGCTGGAAAACACCCACCCCTTCATGCGCGAGCTGTGGGGCCGCTACTGGGTGTTTGCGCACAACGGCGACCTG
>JANNDW010000008.1:0-2033 GCA_031378125.1 Methylibium sp.
CATCGCTCCACGACGCAAACTGGTAGCGGCGGCCGTTGAAGTTCTGGTCGGCGGCGGCCAGGTCGCGCTCAATGCCCACCACGCCGGTCACGACGCGCGGCGCGGTGACCGGCTGGCCGTCCAGGCTGAGCTGCAGGCCCAGCGGCAGCGAGGTAAGGGTGATTTGCGCCTTTTGCGGTTGCACATCGCGTGTGACCTCGGCGGCCTGGCCGGCGCTGTCGGTGGCCTTAAAGTGGAAGCGGTAGAAGATGTTGTCGGAAGTCTCTCCACGCACCGGAATGCGGACCGCGCCACTGCCGCCCGCGGTGGGTTGTTGGAGCGGATGGGTGTGGCTGTCGTGGTGCAGATCGGCCCACCAGCTCAAGCCGCTGTCGGGCACCGCGGCACCTTGGGCATCGGATGCGCTGCCAGCGAAGGTGAGCGTGTCGCCGGCCTTGAACGTCAGGCCCGCCGCCGGGCTGGTGATGTTGGCCACCGGCAGGGCGGCGGCGGCGTTGTCGGAGCCGCTGCCGCAACCTGCGAGCAGGGCGCTGGCCAATGCCAGCACCCCTGTGATCCAAGCTGCGTGCATGTCCGTCCTTTCGAGTGGGGTGGCGCCGGCACTGGGTGAAACCGGCGGCGTTGCGATGTGCCGCTCCGCGCCAAGCTTCAAGCTTATGGCACGGAGTCAGCAGGAACCACGGCAACCCTGTGTCAGTCGCCTGCAAGCTTTGTTGCCGAGTGTTCGACTCGCTCAACGCTATTGTCTAGGGTTTTTCCGAGGGTTGAGCCAGCTCCAATCGCCTGTCCCGGTGCAGGCTTTGGGCTATACATCAGCGCATCAGCGCAATGCCGACGAAACGCAGGCGAAAGCCCCAAGGAGATTCCGTGTCCGATGCAAACCCCGTGCGCCCGCACCACAAAGTCTGGCCCAAACGCCTGCCGCGCGAGGTCGTGGCGCCGGAAACCTCGCTGTGGTTCAACCTGGAGGTGTCGGCCAGGCGATTCCCCAACAAGGCGGCCTACCGGTTCTTCGGCCGGGCCATGAGCTACGCCCAATTGCACGACGAAGCGCAGCGCCTGGCCGGCTGGCTGCAAAGCGTGGGGGTGAAGGCGGGCGACAGGGTGTGCGTGTTCATGCAGAACTGCCCGCAGTACGCGGTGGCGTGTTACGCCATCCTGCGCGCCAACGCGGTGGTGGTGCCGGTGAATCCGATGAACCGCAGCGAAGAGTTCAAGCACTACATTACCGACCCGCAGGCGCGCGTGGTCATTTGCAGTGCCGACCTGGCCGCCATCGTCGCGGCCGCGAACCAGGCGGTGCCCGCCGCCGAGCGCCTTCAACACGTGGTGGTTGCACGCTACAGCGATGCTTTGCCGGACGGCGCGATTGCCGCCGCCGATGCCCCGGCGCCCGTCACCGAAGAATGGCTGCGCAGCGACCCCCCGTTGCCGAATGCCGCGGGCACGCAGTTCGTTCGTTGGCATGAAGTGCTGGCCCAGCAGCACCCACCCGGCCCCCACACGGCGCAGCCGGACGACCTGGCGATGCTGCCCTACACCTCGGGCACCACCGGCCTGCCCAAGGGCTGCATGCACACCCACCGTACGCTGATGCACAACGTGGTCGGTGGCCAATGGGGCCATGCCGGGCCCGAGATGGTGAGCCTGGCGGTGGTGCCGATGTTCCACGCCACCGGCATGATGTACAGCGTGCTCGCCGCGATCTACATTGGAAGCACCTCGATCATCTTGCCGCGCTGGGACCGCGAGTTGGCGGGCCGGTTGATCTCGCGCTACCAGGTGACGCACTGGACCTGTATCCCGACGATGATCATCGACCTGTTCGGCAGCCCGAACTACAAGAGCTTCGACCTGTCCAGCCTGCGCTACCTGAGCGGCGGCGGCGCGGCAATGCCGCAGGCGGTGGCGCAGCGGCTGATCGACGAATTCGGCCTGACCTTCGCCGAAGGCTACGGCCTGACCGAGACCGCCGCGCCCAGCCACGCCAACCCGCCCGAGCGCGCCAAGCTGCAATGCCTGGGCATGCCGAT
>JANNDW010000023.1:0-1975 GCA_031378125.1 Methylibium sp.
GCCAGCCGGGCGGTCTGGATGTCGGCCGCCTGCAACTGGCGCAGATCGGTCTGGTCGACGATCACCAGGCAGGCCCCCCACGCGGTGCGCCGCAGATGGATGCGCTCGTAGGCCAGCGCGCCCGAGGGCAAGGCCCGAACGCTGTCGGCTTCTTGCGGGGTCAGCCAGGGCACGCTGCCGCGCAGCAAGCCGAGGTAGTGCTTCGCGCGTTCGCGCAAGGGCGCGTCGGTCATCGACGCATCGGCCACCCGGCCTGCGCCGGACTCGTCGCTCGCGCCTAGCACCGCGCCGTCCTCGCCCAGCATCAGGCTCGGCCACGGCGTCGCCGAAAAAATGGGCTCGAACATTTCGTACAAATCGTCCGAATCGTCCGAATCGTCCGAATCGTGCAAATGGCGACTGCCTTTCATCGCTGGCAACCCATGAGTGGGGCGAATGCTTGGCATGTTTCATCTTAAAAGCGTGCGGACGGTGCCGCAATAGAGAAGGACCCCCGCGCAATGCGGGGCGCGCCGCGGCACCCGCCCCGAGCCCGGCCGGTGGTGAGGACGGGCGCGCGGTTCTCGACACCTGCTCCCGTGCACCTCCGGCGCTGAAGGGTCTGTTCTCGCATGAGGGCATGCCCATTTTTCATGGGTCGCCGGCCTGGGTGCGGGTGCACGATGGCATTGCCCGACAATGAGGCGTCGGGGCTTGGACCCGCTGAACATCATCGAGCAAACGACTCATGACTCAAACCCAGACCGCGCGCTACAAAGGCGTGTTCCCGGTCGCGCCGACCACCTTCTCCGACACCGGCGAGTTGGACCTTGCAAGCCAGAAGCGCTGCATCGACTTCATGATCGACGCCGGCTCCAACGGCATCTGCATCCTGGCCAACTTCTCCGAGCAGTTCGTGCTGTCGGACGACGAACGCGAGTTGCTGGTCCAAGCCATCCTGAAGCATGTGAACGGCCGCGTGCCGGTGATCGTGACCACCACGCACTTCAGCTCGCGCGTGTGCGCGCAGCGCAGCCGGCGCGCGCAAGACATGGGCGCGGCGATGGTGATGGTGATGCCGCCCTACCACGGCGCCACCTTGCGCGTTCCCGAAGAGAAGACCTTCGAGTTCTTCGCCGCGCTGTCGTCGGCACTCAGCATTCCCATCATGGTGCAGGACGCGCCGATCAGCGGGGTCATCTTGTCTTGTGCGTTCCTGGCGCGCATGGCCAAGGAGATCGAACAGATCGCGTACTTCAAGATCGAAACGCCCGGCGCGGCCTCCAAGCTGCGCGAGCTGATCCGCCTGGGTGGCGATTGCGTCGAGGGCCCGTGGGACGGCGAAGAGGCCATCACGCTGCTGCCCGACCTCGATGCCGGCGCCACCGGCGCGATGACCGGTGGCGGCTACCCGGACGGCATTCGGAGAATCATCGACCCGTACTTCGCCGGCCGGCGCGAGGAGGCCGCCGCCGAGTACCAGCGCTGGTTGCCGCTGATCAACTTTGAGAACCGCCAGGGCGGGCTGCTGGCCGCGAAAGCGCTGATGAAAGAAGGCGGCGTGATCGCCTGCGACGCGCCGCGCCACCCGTTCCCGCACATGCACCCGGCCGTGCGTGCCGGCTTGATTGAGACCGCGCGGCGGCTGGACCCGATGGTGTTGCGCTGGGGGCGCTGAGCGAATTGCCCCCCTTGACGGGGAAGGGGCAATACTCTCGAATCCATCGCTCAAACAAAAAGCAACCCTCATGGACAACTTCAAGAACTTCATCAACGGCGAATGGGTTGCCGGCGCCAGCGCCATTCCCAACATCAACCCCTCCGACACCAGCGACGTGATCGGCTTGTACGCGCAAGCCGACGAGGCGCAGACGCTGTCGGCCGTGGCCGCGGCGAAGGCCGCGTTCCCGGCCTGGAGCATGGGCGGCATTCAGCAGCGGCACGACATCCTGGACGCCATCGGCAGCGAAATCCTGGCGCGCAAGGACGAGCTGGG
>JANNDW010000024.1:0-1633 GCA_031378125.1 Methylibium sp.
AATGAGTCTTGCTGCGGACGACCCAATTCAACGCACCTCGCCCTGTCCCTCGACGAGGATCACCAAAAACAAAGCCGCCCTGCAGATGCTGCGGCCCGGCTTGAGGCAGAAGCCCGGAGACAGTGAGGCCGCTGCGCCGACCAAGGTGCATCGTTCGTTGTTGCTGTCTCTCAGCGCTGGGCCAGCAAGCCCAGCTCCAGGACCACATCCTGGTGAATCAGCCGGGCGGTCGGCGAGGCCTGCGGGTGGGCCACATAGCGGTCCATCGCGCGCTCGTGGCTCCGGCGGCTGGCCTCCTCGCGCGCGGTGGCTTCGGACATCACGGTGATGGGCGCCGAGCGCACACCGTCTTGGTCGGGCAAGGGCTGGTGTCCATCGCGATTCCTTCTCTGCGCTTGGGAAGGAGGCGATGCTGCGAACCGGGTGTTGCACCCGCATTGCGCAGCCCGGCACAACGGTTTCCAATGAAACCGAAGGGTGAGATGACCGTCGAGAACCGTCGGCGGGCCGGTTCGGCCGCGGTGCTGTGTTGCGGGTGCTACTGCGCCTTCACTGGTTGGCCGGCGGCGAGCGCGGACTCGGCGTCCGCGCGGGCGCGCCGGGCCTGCTCCTCTTGGGCGGCCAATCGGGCGCGGGTCAGGCGGCGCGGTGTGCCTTCTCCGAGTGAATAGAAGCTGCCGTCGGCGCGGGCCTGTTCCAGCTCGGCATAAACCTGGGCGCGTGTTTTCGGGCCGTTGTTGTCGGCGGCAAAGGCGCTGGGGGTGAATGCAGTGGCGGCCGCCAGGGCGACGCCGATTGCGGCGATGAAGCGTTGGATGTTCATGGTGCTGTCCTCGAATGGGTGGGTGAACGATGGGGAGCCTGGTGCCGAGGTGGGATCGAATCGATCGCCGCCCCGGCTTTCATCCGTCGCTGCAACGGCCCTGCACTGACTCACATGTCGGTGAAATGTGGTCACGATTCGGTCACGCCACGCACCACGTCGCCGCTCGCCCTATTGCGGGCCGAGCGAGCGGCCGAGGACCTTCTCAAGTTCCTTGATCTGCTCAGGCGTCATCTTGCTGCCCTTGATCTTGATCTCCAGGCTGTGCATGTCCCAAAGCTTGGCCACCATCGCCAGGAACTCCTCTTTCGACACCATGCCGTCCTTGTCGCGGTCCATTTGTTTCATCTCGAACAGGCGCGAATAGATGTCGCCTTCGGCGAATGCAGCGGTGCCGGTGGCGGCCACCCCGATCGCGACGGCCGCGCTGCGGACCAGATGGGCTGTGTTCATGTCTATCTCCGTTGTCGTGTGCACGCAGGCACGTTGTGGGGTTTGAATCACCATGCGCCGGCAACGGCTCTCGATCGCCGGCGTCATGCTTGGTCCACGGCACCTGCGGTTGATTACAACCGGCGTGCGGCCGCGTACATCGAGTGACCGGGTTGTGCCTACGTTGCGCGACTGTCATCGCCGAGCCGCCAGCGCCGTTGCAGCGCCTGCAAGGCAGGTGAATGCAGGTCGACGAAGGTGAGAAAGTCGATCGTCTTGAACTCCTTGTCGATCGCCGGTGGCCCGCAGATGCCGGCGCCCAATGCCAGGTAGGCGGCCAGCAGCTTGGGCGTCTTGGGGGCTTGGGCGGCGACGACA
>JANNDW010000039.1:0-5785 GCA_031378125.1 Methylibium sp.
TTCCCGCCGCCGCGGCGCAAGACGGCGCTGGCGATGTTGTGAGCCCGGTCCGACGGGCGCATCGCCTCGGTGCGTTCTGAGCGCCCCAAGGACGCCGCCTCGCGGCGCCCGTCCCCGCGGGGATCAAGGAAAGTGGCAAAGCCACATTTCCTTTAGAGCGCCCCCCAGGCCGACGACATACGTCGTCCGCCCCCCGAGGGGGTGAGAAACACTTGGGGCGGCCCGGCGATTGTTTCTTGAGCGAGTTGTTGAAGGCACCGCGCGCCGGCCTCCCGACCGGCGTGCGGCCTTCATCGCTCAAAGCCGCCTGACGCCAGGCAGCCAGCCCACCAGTTTGCCGTCCAGGTAGAGCGCACCTTCAGGCGCGCCGGCTTCGGCATGGAACTCCAAGTGCTGCGCTGGGCTTGCCTTGGGTTTGACGGGCGGGGCGAGCCTGCGCGCCAGGCGTGCCAACAAGGCACTGGCGCTGCGCAGGCCGGACGCGGCCAGGCGCTGCGCGGACAGGGAGGCCGGGTGCCTGGATTCGGCGGGGCTCCATCGGGGGTATTTCAAGCTGGACATGGTGTTTTCCTTCTCCGCAGCCGAGCTGCGTTGATTTCATGGGCGGTGTTTCATTCGGTCGAGTTCGCGCCTCAGCGCGTGATTCGCTCGCTGGCGTTGGCTGGCAACGTCCGGGCGGTGCGAGCCGGCACGGCGCAGACGGGTCAGCGCCACCAGCGGATTGCGGGGCTTGGGTGCGGTGAGGGTGATCTTCATGAGGGGTTCTCCTGGTGGCGGCAAAAAACAAAACGGCCCGGGGCGGTGACGCAACCCGGGCCGTGTGACGCTTGAGGCGTCTTCGATGACGCTCAGCGTGGCGGCGAGCCGGATCGCGCAACCTGGCCCCGCACCAGCCCGGCCGAGGCAAAAGCACATGCCCAGAGGCGGCAGGCCAGTGCAAAGGTCGGGGCATCGAGACGGGTCATGGTGCTTTCGGGTCGGTGGTGAATGGGGGTGTCGTCGAGGCGAAAGATTTCCGCCACTACTTGCGCACATGATAAATGATCGGTGACTTTGCGCAAGGGGTATTTATCACACTGGCCGGGTGAGAAATTCACCCTCTCAGCGTTTCCGTTTCAAAGGCGCCACGGCGGCCTGGGTGCGGCTCCAGAGTTCGCGCCCGTCGTCGCCCGGAGCGGGCTTGGGCGCCTTGCCGGAGCCTGGTTGCGGCGAGGATGTGGCAGGCGCCGACGGCGCCAACACCTCGCCGAGCAAATCGAGCAGGCGGGCGCGCGCGCGCTGGGGGTGGCGCCGGTAGTAGGTGAGCACCAGGCCGACGATGAACCGTTCATCGTCGTCTTGCGCAACGCTGCGCAGTGCGTCGTTGTCCTCGGCGCGGGGCGTTGCGGCGGGCGCTGTTCCGGCCGTGGCCGCGCCGGCGCTATGCGGCTGATCCATCCAGCCGTACGGTTTGTGGCACAGCTGCTCGAACTGGCGCGCCAGCCGTTCGCCGATCTGGCGTGAACGGCCCTTGATCTGGCTCCAGTAGCTCGGCTGGATTTGCAGCCGCTCGGCGAAGCGCCCTTCCAACCCCCGCAAGGTCGCGGCGTCGGGGTACTTGATGGTGGCGTGCACGAACTCGTCGAACAGCAGCATCGCGTTGTCGAGGCGGATCTGGGCGACGTCGCGGGGGCCGGAGTTCATGGCTCAGATGATAAAGCCGCCTTCAGCAGGGTTTGGCTCGTCGACGCGTGCGCACAATGGACACTCCTTGTCCTTCACCCATTGCCGTTTGCCATGACCACCCTCGGAACGCCGCTCTCGCCCCGCGCCACCAAAGTCATGTTGCTGGGCAGTGGCGAACTCGGCAAGGAAGTGCTGATCGCGCTGCAGCGCCTGGGCGTGGAAACCATCGCCGTCGACCGCTACGACAACGCCCCCGGACAGCAGGTGGCCCACCACGCGCGCACTATTTTGATGAGCGACCCGGCCCAGCTCAAGGCGTTGATCGAAGCCGAGCGGCCCGCCATCGTGGTGCCCGAGATCGAGGCCATCGCCACCGGCATGCTCGAAGAACTGGAAGCGGCGGGCGTGGTGCGTGTCATTCCGACCGCGCGCGCCGCGCGCCTGACCATGGACCGAGAAGGCATTCGCCGCCTGGCCGCGCAAACCCTGGGCCTGCCCACCAGCCCGTTTGTGTTTGCGAATTCGTTGGCCGAGCTGCAGGCCGCCATCGACGGGACCGTGCAGGCCGACGGCACGCTGCGGCCGGGCATCGGCTACCCCTGCGTCGTCAAGCCGGTGATGAGCAGCTCCGGCAAGGGCCAAAGCAAGATCGATCGGCCCGCCGACGTGAGCACGGCCTGGGACCACGCAATGGCCGGCGGCCGTGTCAGCCGTGGCCGCGTGATCGTCGAAGGTTTCATTGCCTTCGACTACGAAATCACCCTGCTGACCGTGCGTGCGGTCGGTGCCGATGGGGCCGTGCAAACCCATTTTTGCGACCCCATCGGCCACATCCAGGTGCAGGGCGACTATGTCGAAAGCTGGCAACCGCACGCCATGCGGCCCGCGGCGCTGCGGCGATCGCGCGAGATCGCCCTGGCCGTGACCGACAACCTCGGCGGGCAGGGCCTGTTCGGCGTGGAACTGTTCGTCAAGGGTGACGAGGTGTGGTTCAGCGAAGTCTCGCCGCGCCCGCACGACACCGGCATGGTGACGATGATCACGCAGTGGCAAAACGAGTTCGAGCTGCACGCCCGCGCCATCCTCGGCCTGCCGGTCAACACGGCGCTGAAGAGCCCGGGGGCGAGCGCGGTGATCTATGGCGGGGTGGACGCCAAGGGCGTCGTGTTCAGCGGCGTGGACGACGCGCTGCGTGTGCCGAACACGGACATCCGCTTGTTCGGCAAGCCCGAGAGTTTTGTGAAACGCCGCATGGGCGTTGCGCTGGCCTTCGATCCCGATGTGGCGCTGGCCCGCAAGCATGCAAAGGCGGCGGCAGCCTGCGTCAAACCCGAGGTGTGAGGTGCCCAGGCGCAGGCATTCCGGCGCCGCGCGCAAACAACAAGCTGGAGGGTCCATGAAACCAAGCGCTGGAATCGTCTCTCTTCTGTTGATGCTTGCCTGCTGCCTGCCGGCCAGCGCCGTCGAGCGCAGCCTGGACAAACAAATCGAGATTGCCGCCACGCTGGACCAGGCCTGGGACGCCTGGACCACGCGCGAGGGCATCACCAGCTTCTTCGCGCCAGACGCGAAGATCGAGCCGCGCGTCGGCGGTGCGTTCCAGATCTACATCGACCCGCTCGGAGAGCCGGGCAGCAAAGGCGCGGACGACATGCGTTTCATGGCGCTGCAGCCAAAGAAGATGCTCTCATTCGACTGGAACGCCCCGCCCAGCCTGCCGCAGGCGCGCGCCCAGCGCACCTTTGTCGTGCTGCGCTTCGAGCCGCTGACCGACAAGAACACGCGCATCACGCTGCACCACACCGGCTGGGGTGATGGCGATGAATGGGACAAGGCTTACGCCTATTTCGATCGAGCCTGGGGCGGTGTGCTGGGCAACCTGAAGAAGCGTTTCGAGGCCGGCCCGCAGGACTGGACCGAGTGGCTGGCCCAGTTGCGCAAGATGCACGAAGAACAAGCCAAGAAGCCATGATCGAGATCTTGACCCGCCAACCCCAAACCCTCATGCAGCTGCTGCAAAGCGCCGGCGCGCAGTGCGGTGTCGCCGCGCCACCGGACGGCATGAAGACCTGCCCTGCGGCAAGGCATTGCAGAGTTGCCGGCGGCGAGATCTGCGTCATTGGGCTGGATGACGCCGGTGCGTCAAACCCGATCGCGAGCCCGGCTGTGGCGCTGGGCAGTGGGCTGGGGCTGGTGCTGATCGGCGTGGCCATCGGCTGGATGTTGCGCCGGCGCTGAAGCTCTCCGGCTTCGGCCGCGGGCCGCTCATTCGCAAACTCCAGCACGCTTTGGCCCGCTTTGGCGGCTTGCCGCGGAAGGCGCATGGCTACCGTTTGGCGACCGCCAGACCGATAACCCTGGCAAGTTCTTGCTGCCAAGGAGATAGCCATGACTCTGGACGGATTGATCACCGAGCTTGTCCCAGCGCTCGTCGTCGGCGCGGGCCTGGCCTGGTGGTTCACCAACCGCTCCCTGAGCCGCAAGTTCGATCACAAGTCGCGGCACCTCACCGAGGTGCACCGCAAGCATCAGGAAGTGGTGGTCGACAGGCTGAACGCCTCCCACGCCTTGGCGAAGAAGGAGCTGGAACACCAACGCAGCTCGTTGCCGCGTCAACTCGCTGTGGCGTCGGCTGACCAGCGCTCCACGGTGGCGCGCCTGGAAGAGCAACTGAGGGCAGCCTACGCGGAGCTGGACCGCTTGCGGCTGGAGGTCAAGGGCCCCGCGCCCGCGGGCCGCCCAACGCCGAACCACGGGTTCGCCGACACACAGCCCTTCGAGCCGTCAAGTCCTAAACCCCGCAAGCGCTGATTCGGTGCCGGGCCCGACGCTCCGGATCGGGCAAGACCCGAGGGACGGTCACGACCGGGCTGCTACACTTTTGCGCATGTTTTCGACACGCAAACAAACCACAAGGTCGCACGACCGGGGAGCATGGCCCTGGCGCCGCCCGGTTTGCGGCGGCTTGCCGCTGGTCTAGTTTGCCGTGGGTGGGTCGGGGTTCGCCTCGAATGCCGTGCTCCCTTCGGCTCCACAGCTTGGCTTGAACAGCCATCTGCACATCCGAAAACAATCGTCACGCGAGCTTGTCCATCCGCTCGCATGGCGCATTCAGGAGCCACTGGCCGTGATCACCGAACTTGAGTTCAAGAGCCTGGCCTTGCAAGGCTTCAATCGCATTCCGCTCATCAAGGAAGCGTTTGCCGATCTCGAAACACCGTTGTCGCTGTACCTGAAGCTGGCCTGCGGTTCGGGCGGGGGGAAAAACAGCTTCCTGCTTGAATCCGTCGTCGGCGGTGAGCGCTTCGGGCGCTACTCTTTCATCGGCCTGCCTGCGCGAACGCTGTTGCGCGCCAGCGGGTTTCGTACCGAGGTGGTGACCGACGGCGTGGTGGTCGAGACCCATGCGGGCAATCCGCTGGACTTCATCGCCGAATACCAGCGGCGCTTCAAGGTGGCGCTGAGCCCGGGCATGCCGCGTTTTTGCGGCGGGCTGGCCGGGTACTTCGGCTACGACGCGGTGCGGTTCATCGAGCCCAAGCTGACGAAGGCCGTTGCACTGCCCGACGCGATCGGCACACCCGACATCCTGCTGCTGCAGTGCGAGGAGCTGGCCGTCATCGACAACCTGTCCGGCCGGCTCTACCTGATCGTCTATGCCGACCCCAGCGAGGCAGAGGCGTTTTCCAGAGCCAAGCGCCGATTGGCGGAGCTTGGTGACAAGCTGCACTACAGCGTGACGGCGCCGGCGGTGAAGCGAGGCCCCTCGCACGGCGTGGAACGCGAGTTCGGCAAGGACGCTTACATCGCCGCCGTGCTGAAGGCCAAGGAATACATTGCCGCCGGCGACATGATGCAGGTGCAGGTGGGCCAGCGCCTGCGCAAGCGCTACACCGAGTCGCCGCTGAGCCTGTACCGCGCGCTGCGTTCGCTGAATCCGTCGCCGTACATGTACTTCTACGACATGGGCGACTTCCAGATCGTCGGCGCGTCGCCCGAGATTCTGGTGCGCCAGGAACACACGCCGGAGGGCGCCAAGGTGACCATCCGCCCGCTGGCCGGCACGCGCCCGCGTGGCGCCACACAAGCCCAGGACAAGGCGCTCGAGCAGGAGCTGAGC
>JANNDW010000063.1:0-2019 GCA_031378125.1 Methylibium sp.
TGACCGGCAGGCCGAGCGCCTTGCCGAACAGTTCGGCCAGCTTGTTCTCCACGCCTTCGCTGTTGAGGTTGGAGAACGGCATGTTGTTCGGGTCCTGGCAAACCCGAAACGCCTTTCGTTCAGCCGGCGAGTCTTGCGCCGACGCTGCCAGCGCCGTCAAACAAAGTGCTGCGCAGACCGCAGCGGCCCGCGCCACTGCGTTGAGCGGCTCGGACGCGGTTCCACGCTCCCGCGTTGGAGCCGTCATTTACTCTCTTCCACCTTGGCGCGGGTGATCGCACCATCGGAGCGGCCCTTCAGGTAGGCGTAAAGCTGGTTCATGTTTTCCATCACCTGGGGGCTGTTGCTAAAGCTCTGCATGCCTTTTTCCAGCCGGCCATTGGTGACGGTCTTGACGAATTCTTCCTTGCTCAATGCCTTCATGCTGGTGAGCAGTGACGGGCCGACCAAGCCCTCCTGGTTGGCGCCATGGCAGCGGTCACAGGCCGCGGCGCGCCAGGTGCGAAAACCTTTCATGGTCTCGGCATCGACCTTGTACCCATCGACCACGCTGTACAGCTTGGTCTGCGCGTGGGCGGCACCTGCGCCCACAAGGCAAAAGAGCATGGGCAGCAACAGATTTTTGAACTTCATGACAACTCGCTTGAGAGGGTAGGGGTGATGGCTCTAACGACCGGTCGAGCGTCGAAGTTGACACCCGAGCAGGATCAAACCCGCGACAAAATACAACAGGAAACATGAGAAAAGGGGACGGCGCCCTTGCGGACGCCATCCCCCACCGTCAAGCCGTCAACCCGCACGGCCCGGATAGTTTCAGCGCGGCAGCGCGAAGATGGTCAGCGAGCCACCGAGTTCGGTGTACTGATTCAGCTCCTTGTAGCCGCCCACGGCGCCCAGGCCGTCGGTGTCTTTCTCGAGGCCAGCCGCCATGCCGATGCCGGCCCAGCCGCCAATGCCCGAGAACGTACCGAGGTACTGCTTGCCCTTGTGCTCATACGTGAACACGTTGCCGATGATGCCGGACGGGGTCTTGAACTTGAACAGTTCTTTCTTGATGTCCTTGGCATCCACGCACTTCAGGTAGCCCTCAAGCGTGCCGTAGCAAGACAGACCGCCCGCGGTGTTGAGCGAGCCGCTCCACACCGAGAACTTCTCGGCCTTGCTCTGCACGATCTTGCCGGTGCCCGCATCCCAGGTGATGTAATTGCCCAGGCCGCCGTGGCTGCCCGGGGCTGGGTACATCGAGAGCGTGGCGCCCACATAAGGCTGGCCTGCGGTGTATTCAACCTTGAACGGCTCGTAGTCCATGCAGACATGGTTCGTTGGCACGTAGAAGAGCTTGGTGTTCGGGTCGAACGACGCCGGCTGCTGGTCCTTGCTGCCCAACGCCGCCGGGCAGATGCCCTTGGAGTTGACGTCAGGACCGGCTTGCGCGGTCGAGTACTGTTTGACCACTTGCGGGCGGCCCGTCTTCATGTCCACGTGCGTGGCCCAGTTCACCTTCGGGTCGTACTTCTCGGCCACCAGCAGCGCGCCGGACACGCGGTCCAGTGTGTAGCCGAAGCCGTTGCGGTCGAAGTGCACGAGCGCCTTGGTGGGCTTGCCCTTGACGTTGATGTCGGCCAGGATCATCTCGTTGATGCCGTCGAAGTCCCACTCGTCATACGGCGTCATCTGGTAGACCCATTTGGCCATGCCGGTGTCCACGTCGCGGGCGAAGATCGTCATGGACCACTTGTTGTCGCCGGGGCGCTGCGCCGGGTTCCACGTCGACGGGTTGCCCGTGCCGTAGTACATCGTGTTCAGCGCCTTGTCGTAGCTGTACCAGCCCCAGGTGGTGCCGCCGCCGATCTTCCACTGGTCACCCTTCCAGGTTTTCAGTGAAGAGTCGGCGCCGACCGGCTTCATCGCGCCGTCGGTCCAGGTCATGGTCTTGGCCGGGTCGATCAGCATTTCGGCGTCAGGGCCCACGCTGTAGCCCTTCCAGGCCGGTTTACCGTCTGACAGGTTGTAGGCGGC
>JANNDW010000100.1:0-6874 GCA_031378125.1 Methylibium sp.
TGCGAGCCACGCCAAGCGCGTCTCCATGCCCTTCGGCGCTGGCCCGCGCACCTGCCCCGGGCGCTACCTGGCGCTGGTGGAAATGAAGATGGCGCTGGCGATGCTGCTGGGTTGCTTCGACATCGAAAGCGTCGAGGCGCCGGGTGGTGAGGCCGAGGAGCGCATGTCGTTCACGATGGTGCCGGTGGGGTTGAAGATGAGGGTGGTGGAGCGGGGGGGCGAATGAGACCCGTCGTACGGCTACAAGGCCGAACGATCCAGGGATTGACACTGGGCGCCGACACTGGGGCGGGGCCAGCCTCGGGCTGAGGCGGCGTTCGCCGATCAGCCACTCGACGGAGGGGGTTCATCGCCCAGATATCGGGCCAGCCAGGCCACGAAGTCGCGCCGGCAATCGACGATCGCGATCACCAGCACGATGCCTTCCTCGACCACATAGATCATCCGCCAAGGCCGCAGCACAAGCTCGCGCCACGGCTGGCTTCTGTTGTTGGAGCCCGCGGCAAGCTCGGGGATGCGGCGCCCGCGTTCAGGAAAGTACGCCAGCTTGCGAGCCTGCCCATGCAGCCGGCCGAAAACCCGCAGCGCGTCGATCGAGCTGTCGTCCGCAATGTGGTCAACGATGTCGGCCAGATCGCGCTGGGCGCCTTCGGACCAGTGGACTTCGCGGTCGGCCACGGCGTGTCGCGGCCTAGGCGCGGTCAGCCAGCCGTTTCGTCAGCCGCTTGCGAGCTTGGCCGAACACTTCTTCCGTCGTCTTGGTGCGCCCGGCCTTCAGGTCGGCCTGCGCCAGGCTCAGACGCTTGAGCAGCGCCAGCTCCAGCTGCATCTGGCGATAGCTCTCATAGCTCTGCACTACCGCCTTGCCGCGTCCGTTCTGCGTCAGCACCACCGGCGGCTGGTGCTGCAGCCGCTCAATCCAGCCACTGGCGTCGTTCTTGAACTCGGTGAGGCTGATGATGTCGGTGGGCATGTTGCTTCCTCGGCGGAGTGGGCTTGGATCGGTCCGAATTCGGTCCGATCATACGCCGTGGCGCGGGCGCGCAGTGCCCGCGGCCTCGTGTTCCTGCGCACGCCATGAGCACCAGCACGCCGAACGTATCGTGTGCTCGCGTCGTTCGTCAGTGAGGCTGCTGGGTGAACGCCTCGAGCTGGTCGATGCAGGTGTTCCAGCCCTGGAAGAACCCCATCTCGTCATGCCGGTCTCTCGTCGCCTTGTCCGGGTGCATCACAGTGGCGACGTAGCGCGTGCCAACGCCCTCGTCGGCCATCGAAATGACCGCCGTGAATGCGAGCCAGGGGGTGGCCGGTCGCCACCCTTCGGTCAGCAGCGACGTGAACACGATCCGGGCCTGCGGGATGACCTCCAGGAAACAACCTGGGTTGTCGCTGGTGCCCCCGTCGGGGCCCGACATGAAGGTGTGAAACGCCCCACCAGGGCGGAAGTCAAATGCTCGCACCTCCGTTGCCCACGGCTTGGGGCACCACCATTCCTTCAGGAGTTTGGGGTCGGCCCACGCCTTCCACAGCGTGGCGCGCGGAACGCGGACGAGACGAGAGATGACGAGATCTTGTGGATCAACGGTGGCGATGGTTGCGTTTGGCACTGGACAGGTCCTGCTGATGAAGCTTTTCGACAAAGGCTGACATGCGGTCGGTTCGCGCGTCCCATATCGCTCGCTGCCCGGCCATCCACTGCTCCGCACGCGAGAGCGTCTTGGGCCTGAGTTCGCAGGTCCGTACGCGCCCGACTTTGTTCGAGCGGATCACACCGCTTCGCTCCAGCACCGAAAGGTGTTTCATGAACGATGGCAGCGCCATCGCAAAGGGTGCGGCCAGCACCGAAACCGACGCCGGCCCCCTGCCAAGCGCACCCACGATCGCGCGGCGTGTGGGATCAGCCAGGGCGTAGAACACTTCCGACAGGTGAGCATATTGGTTAGCCATTGGGCTTAGTATAAAGATCGAGGGTGGAACATGGCAAGTGCTTTGTTCGAGGTCGACTTGCTCCCGGCCCGGGCTGCGCAGTTGAGCAAGTTCGCCGACCTGAATGGCGTGCTGGGGAGGCTGATCGGCCTGCCTGCCCGCCTGCGTTGCTCTGTCCAATCTGAAACGAGCAAGGCGCACAACCCCGTCAGGGTTTGCCCGCGGCCCATGCTTGCTGGCACCTGTCTTGCGTTATGTTCCGGTGCCATTTGCCACTGTCCGGCATCTGAACACCCAACATCTGGAGACTGCACCATGTCCCATCGGCTCATTCAATTCCCGGCCTGCGCGGGCAAGCTGGTCGCTGCCGCAGCTCTGTTCGCGGCGGCTGCGCTGACCGCGCCGGCGGTCGCGCTGGCGCAGAGCAAAGGCGAAATCAAGATCGCCCACATCAACGGCAAGACCGGCCCGCTGGAGGCGTATGCCAAGCAGACCTCGACCGGCTTCATGATGGGGCTGGACTACGCGACCGGCGGCACGATGACGGTGGCGGGCAAGAAGCTCGTCGTGATCGAGAAGGACGACCAGGGCAAGCCCGACGTGGGCAAGAGCCTGCTGGCCGCGGCCTATGGCGACGACAAGGTGGACATCGCGGTGGGCACCACCGGCTCGGGCGTGGCGCTGGCCATGCTGCCGGTGGCCGAGGAGTACAAGAAGATCTTGCTGGTGGAGCCGGCGGTGGCCGACGCGATCACCGGCGACAAATGGAACAAGTACATCTTTCGCACTGGCCGCAGCAGCTCGCAGGACGCGATGGCCAATGCGCTGGTGCTCGACAAGGAGGGCGTCAACGTCGCCACGCTGGCGCAGGACTATGCGTTCGGGCGCGACGGCGTGAAGGCGTTGAAGGACGCGCTGAAGAAGTCCAAGATCGTGCACGAGGAATACGTGCCGCAGAACGCCACCGACATCACGGCCGCCGCGCAGCGCATTTTCGACAAGATGAAGGGCCTGCCAGGGCGCAAGATCGTCTCCATCATCTGGGCCGGCAACCTGGCCGTGCCGTTCAAGATCATCGACCTGGAGCCGCAGCGCTTCGGCATCGAGGTCGCCACCGGCGGCAATATTCTGCCGGCAATGACCTTGTATAAGCGGCTGCCCGGCATGGAGGGCGCGCTGTACTACTACTTCGGCATCCCGAAGAACCCGGTCAATGAGTGGTTGGTCGCCAACCACTACAAGCAGTTCAAGAGCCCGCCTGACTTCTTCACTGCCGGCGGCATGTCGGCCGCCATCGCGCTGGTTGAAGCGCTGAAGAAGACCAAGGGCGACACCAATACCGACAAGCTCATCACCGCGATGGAAGGCATGAGCTTCGAGACGCCCAAGGGCAAGATGACCTTCCGCAAGGAAGACCACCAGGCCATGCAGAGCATGTACCACTTCAAGATCAAGGTCGACCCGGCGTTCGAGTGGGGCGTGCCGGAGCTGGTGCGCGAGATCAAGCCGGAAGAGATGGACATTCCGATCAAGAACAAGAGATGAGTTCACCTGCCTGAGCTGCCTCCGCGCCCGATGCTCGAAACCCGCGACCTCACCATCCGCTTCGGCGGCCATGTGGCGGTGGACCATGTGAGCTGTGCTTTCCAGCCCGGCACGCTGACGGCCATCGTCGGCCCCAACGGTGCGGGCAAGACCACCTACTTCAACCTGATCTCGGGCCAGTTGCGCGCCACCGAGGGATCGGTGCATTTGAAGGGTGTGGACATCACGCGTGAGCCGGCATCTTCGCGCACCCACCGTGGGCTGGGGCGGGCGTTTCAGCTGACTCAACTGTTCCCCAACCTGTCGGTGGTGGAGAACGTGCGCCTGGCCGTGCAGGCGCGCCGCAAGGAAGGGCTCAACCTGTGGTCGGTGTGGCTGGACCACCGCAACACACTCGAGCGGGCGCACTCGCTGGTGGAGCGTGTGCAGTTGGGGGCGCGCTCGGACGACGCTGCTGCCAGCCTGCCGCATGGCGACCAGCGCAAGCTCGAAGTGGCCATCCTGATGGCGCTGGAGCCCAGCGTCTACATGTTCGACGAGCCCACCGCCGGCATGAGCCTGGACGATGTGCCTGTCATCCTGGACCTGATTCGCCAGCTGAAGGACCAGCGCGACAAGACCATCCTGCTGGTGGAGCACAAGATGGACGTGGTGCGCGAACTGGCCGACCGCATCATCGTGCTGCACAACGGCCGGCTGGTCGCCGATGGCGAGCCTTCAGAAGTGATTGCCTCGCCGATCGTGCAGCAAGCCTATCTGGGGATGAGTGCGGAGGAGCGCGTGTGACACCGCTGCTGCAGCTCAACGGGGTGCACACCCACATCGGCGCGTACCACATCCTGCACGGAGTGGACTTCGATGTGCCTTCGGCCAAGGTGACGGTGCTGCTGGGCCGCAATGGTGCGGGCAAGACCACAACGCTGCGGACCATCATGGGCCTGTGGCCGGCCTCGCGCGGCAACATCCTGTTCGGCGACGAGGCCATCGCCGGCGCGCAGGGGCAACTCGGCACGCCCGACATCGCCCGGCTCGGCATCGCCTACGTGCCCGAGAGCATGGGCATCTTCGCCGACCTGACGGTGCGTGAAAACCTGCTGCTGGCGGCACGCAAGGCGCGCACCGTGGAGCAGATGGACACACGCCGGCTCGAATGGCTGTTCGGCCACTTCCCCGCGCTGAAAAAGTTCTGGCTCTATCCGGCCGGCAAACTCTCTGGCGGCCAGAAGCAGATGCTGGCGATTGCTCGCGCGATGGTCGAGCCCAAGCGCCTGCTGCTGATCGACGAACCCAGCAAAGGGCTGGCGCCGGCCATCGTGCAAAACCTCATCGCGGCGTTGCGCGATCTCAAGTCGTCCGACACCACGGTGCTGCTGGTGGAGCAGAACTTCACTGTGGCGCAGGCGTTGGGAGACCGGGTGGCGGTGATGGACAACGGCCGCATCGTCTACAGCGGCGCGATGGCCACGCTGGCGGGCGACCGCGGCCTGCAGGAGAAGTTTCTCGGGCTGTCGCTGGGAGCGAAGGCATGAGCGGGACAGGCGGGCAGCCAGCTGCCAACGGCCAGAGGCCGTCGGCCTTCGTGCCGTCCAAGTCCGCGCAGGCGGACCTGGAGCCGCGGCAATCGGTCCCCAAGGCCAGCTTCGACTTGCTGCCGCTGGCGCTGGTGCCCTTGCTGGCGCTGGGGGCGGTGCCGCTGATCGGCTCATCGTCCACCTGGCTCACGCTCACCGTGGCGGGGCTGGCGATGGGCATGATCATCTTCATCATCGCGTCCGGCCTCACGCTGGTGTTCGGCTTGATGGACGTGCTGAACTTCGGCCACGGTGTGTTCATCGCGCTCGGTGCGTTCGTGGCCACCAGCGTGCTGGGCACGATGGTCGACTGGACAACGTCCGAGCAATTGGGCCGCAACCTGTTGGCCATTTTTGCCGCCATGCTGGTGGCCATGGCGGTGGCCGGTGCCGTGGGCTGGGCCTTCGAGCGTGTACTGGTGCGGCCGGTGTACGGCCAGCACCTGAAGCAGATCCTGGTCACGATGGGCGGCATGATCATCGGCGAAGAACTCATCAAGGTGATCTGGGGCCCGGCGCAGATTCCGCTGCCGCTGCCCACTGCGCTGCGCGGTTCGCTGTTGTTCGGCGACGCGGCGGTGGAAAAGTTTCGCCTGGTGGCGGTGGTGGTGGGCGCCGTGGTGCTGCTGGCGATGTTGTTCACCTTGAACCGCACCAAGCTTGGCTTGTTGATTCGCGCCGGCGTGCAAGACCGCGAGATGGTCGAGAGCCTGGGCTACCGCATTCGCAACCTGTTTGTCGGCGTGTTCATCGCCGGCTCGGCGCTGGCCGGGCTGGGCGGCGTGCTGTGGGGGCTGTACCAGCAGAGCGTGATTCCGCAGATGGGCGCGCAAGTGAACGTGCTGATTTTCATCGTCATCATCATCGGCGGGCTGGGCTCCACGCTGGGCTGTTTTGTCGGCGCGGTGCTGGTCGGGCTGATGGCCAACTACACCGGCTTCCTGGAGCCCAAGGTGGCGATGTTTTCGAACATCGGCTTGATGGTGTTGATACTGCTGTGGCGGCCGCAGGGCCTGTACCCGGTGGCCAACCGTTAGCCCACCCCATCGGCCCGCCATGTTCAAACGCCTGCTCTCCCATGACCAGCCGCGCAGCCGCTGGCTGGCGCTGGTGCTCATCCTCATCGTGCTCGGCCTGGCGCTGACGCCGTTTCTGTTTCCCGGCACCAAGGCGCTCAACGTCGCTGCCAAGATTTTGGTGTTCATCGTGCTGGTGGCCAGCTTCGATCTGCTGCTCGGCTACACCGGCATCGTCAGTTTTGCGCACACCATGTTCTTCGGCATCGGCGCGTACGGCGTGGCGATCGCCAGCACGCGGCTGGGGCCGACCTGGGGCGCGATCGCGCTGGGCATCGCGGCGGCGCTGCTGTGCTCGCTGCTGCTGTCGCTGCTGATCGGCGCGTTCAGCCTGCGCGTGAAGGCGATCTTCTTCGCGATGATCACGCTGGCGGTGGCGTCGGCGTTTCTCACGCTGGCCTCGCAGTTGTCTGATTTCACCGGTGGCGAAGACGGCTTGAACTTCAAGGTGCCGCCCTCTTTGCAGCCGGGCACGCTGTACGTCGATCAGCCCTTCCTGGGCGTGTCCATTGATGGGCGGCTGCTCAGCTACTACCTTTTGTTCATCGTGACGCTGCTGCTGGTGCTGACGCTGCTGCGCATCGTCAACTCGCCGTTCGGCCGGGTGCTGCAGGCGATCCGCGAGAACGATTTTCGGGCCGAGGCGATCGGCTACCGCACGGTGGTCTATCGCACGCTGAGCAATGTGCTGTCGGCGCTGTTCGCCACGCTCGCCGGTTGCCTGCTGGCGCTCTGGCTGCGCTACAACGGGCCGGA
>JANNDW010000170.1:0-14013 GCA_031378125.1 Methylibium sp.
CACCTCCTTGCGGCACTGCACGTACTGGCGGTCTTCGGCGAGCGCGACGCGGTGGCGCGGGCGCGGCAGGTCGACGCGCAGGATTTCGCCGATGGTGGCGGCCGGGCCGTTGGTCATCATCACGATGCGGTCGGACAGCAACACCGCTTCGTCCACGTCGTGCGTCACCATCACCACCGTGCTGCGGGTGCGGGCCACGATCTTCAGCAGCTCGTCCTGCAGATGCGCGCGGGTCAGCGCGTCGAGCGCGCCGAAAGGCTCGTCCATCAACAGCACCTTGGGCTCCATCGCCAGCGCGCGGGCAATGCCCACGCGCTGCTTCATGCCGCCGGAAATCTCCTGCGGGCGCTTGTGAAGCGCATGGCCCATGCCCACCAGTTCCAGAGCGGCTTCGGTGCGCACTTTCAGCTGCGCCTTGCTTTCGCGCTCGCCGAATACGCGCTCGACCGCCAGGTGCACGTTGTCGAAGCAGCTCAGCCACGGCAACAGCGAATGGTTCTGGAACACCACGGCCCGCTCGGGTCCGGGCGCGTTGATCTCGCGCTGGTCGCACAGCAGCACGCCGCTGGTGGGCTTGATGAGGCCGGCGATCAGGTTCAGTAGCGTCGACTTGCCGCAGCCTGAGTGGCCGATCAGCGTGACGAACTCGCCCTTGTCGACCGTGAGGTCGATTTCGCGCAACGCATGGAAGCTGCCCTTGCGCGAGCTGAACACCATCTCGGCGTTCTCGACTTGAATGAAGTGGTTCATGTCGGTACCGCCCGGCCGCCCGAAGGTACTGGCGCCCCCTCGGGGGGCAGCGAACGAAGTGAGCTCGGGGGTCTCATGATTTCTCCTCAATCCGCAAAGCTGAAGCGCTTGGCCAGCCCGATGAGCAACTGCTCCAGCGCCAGGCCGACGATGCCGATCACGAAGATGGCGATGATGATGTGCTTAACGTTCAGGTTGTTCCATTCGTCCCAGACCCAGAAGCCAATGCCCACACCGCCGGTCAACATCTCGGCCGCCACGATCACCAGCCAGGCCGTGCCCACCGACAGGCGCACACCGGTCAGCATGTAGGGCAGCACGGCGGGGAACAGGATGCGGGTGATGACCTTCCACTCGCTAAGGTTCAGCACGCGCGCCACGTTCAAATAGTCCTGCGGCACACGCCGCACACCGACGGCGGTGTTGACCACCATCGGCCAGATCGAGCAGATGAAGATGGTCCAGATGGCGGCCGGGTTCGCGGCCTTGAACACCAGCAGCCCGATCGGCAGCCAGGCCAGCGGCGAGACCGGTTTGAGCAGGCTGATGAGCGGCGAGAACATGCGGTTCATGAACTCGAAGCGGCCGATGATGAAGCCCAGCGGAATACCCACCGCGGCCGCCATGCCGAAGCCCACCGCCACGCGCTCCAGCGAGAACAGGATGTTCCAGCCCAGCCCCTGGTCGTTCGGCCCGTTGCGGTAAAACGGGTCGGCGAACAGCGTCACCGCGGCGTCGAAGGTGGCCGCCGGGGTCGGGAAGGTGCTGCTCTTCATCGTCAGCAGCGCCCAAATGCCCACCATCAACGCCAGGCCGACGACGGGCGGAAGAACCTTCAGCCACAAGCCGCGCCAGTCGAAAGGCACCCGGGGCGGCTTGGGGGCGGGCTCGGGCACGGTGTGCACCGAGGGCCTGGAAGCGGGCGCGGGCACGGCCGCGACAACCGCAGGACTGGATGAGCCGGCAGGATGGGACAGGCCGGCCGAGCCGACCCGGGGCGAATGGAAGACGGCGCTGACCATGGTGGCCTCCCTCGTTCAGGCGCTCTGCGCCTTGACCTTGAATGAATCGGCGTACTGGGCCGGTTCTTTGCCGTCCCACACCACACCGTCGAGGAACTTGCTGCTGCGCATGTCGCTCTTGGGTACGCTGACGTTGAGCTGTGACGCGGCCCGCTTGTAGAGCTCGGTCTGGTTGATCGCTTTGGCAACCGACAGATAGTCAGGATGGTCTTTCAGCAGACCCCAGCGCTTGTGCTGCGTCAGGAACCACATGCCGTCGCTCAGGTACGGGTAGTTGACCGCGCCGTCGTTGAAGAACTTCATGTAGTTCGGGTCGTCCCAGGTCTTGCCCAGGCCGCCTCCCACCCCATTGCTGTAGCGGCCCAGGATGCGGGGTTGAATCGCGTCCACGCTGGTATTGACGTAGCTCTTCTCGGCGATCGTCTCGGCCATCCTGGTCTTGTTCTGCAGCCCGGCGTCGATCCAGCGGCTGGCTTCGAGCACGGCCATGATCACGGCGCGCGCGGTGTTCGGGTTCTTCTTGACGAACTCACCGGTGCTGCCCAGCACCTTCTCGGGATGGTCCTTCCAGATGTCTTGCGTGGTGATGCCGGTGACGCCGATGCCGTCGATGATGGCGCGATGGTTCCAGGGCTCGCCCACGCAGTAGCCGTCCATGTTGCCCACCCGCATGTTGGCCACCATCTGCGGCGGCGGCACGGTGATGACCTTGCAGTCCTTCAACGGGTTGATGCCGGCCGAGGCCATCCAGTAGTACAGCCACATCGCGTGTGTGCCGGTGGGAAAGGTGTGCGCAAAGGTGCGCTCTTGTCCATCGGGGCGCGGCTCCTTGGCCATCAGCGCGGCCAGCGACGGGCCATCCACCGCACCCTTGTCGGCCAGTTTCTTCGACAGCGTGATGGCCTGGCCGTTGTTGTTCAAGGTCATCAGCACGGCCATGTCTTTCTTGGGCCCCCCGATGCCCAGATGCACGCCATAAACCAGGCCGTACAGCACATGCGCCATGTCAAGTTCGCCGTTCACCAGCTTGTCGCGCACGCCAGCCCACGAAGCCTCCTTGGTCGGGATGATCTTGATGCCGTACTTCTCGTCGAACTTCAGCACCGAGGCCATCACGACCGACGCGCAGTCGGTGAGTGGAATGAAACCGATGCGGACCTCTTTTTTCTCCGGCGCGTCGGAGCCGGCGGCCCAGGCGCCGGGATGCACCCCTGCCGCAACCGCGACCGCCGCGGTGCCCTTGATGAAGTGGCGGCGTTTTTCGCTCATGAGACCCTCGTGTGTGGACATGACCTGTGCTCCTTGAAAATCGAAAATGAAAAAGGCGCCTCGACCTCGATCGACCCGCAGCTCATCTGCCGGTCGAACGTTGTCGGACGCCTTTGCCCGATGCCTGCGTCGCGCTCACGCCGTTGTGAGTGCGGTTTCAATCAAGAGTGAGCACAAGTCGTGCCAGCGCGATCGAGCCACGGCCGCGCGACTTTTTCCCGGCCCGGCACCACAAGCGAGCGCATCGCGCCGCTTCGGTTCCGCCAGCGTGGGCCGATCTGGTGCGTTGCGGCAGATGGCTGGATTGCCAGCCGGCGTGCCCGCTTCAGCCGGCAGGCCGCAGCAGATCGCGCGCCTCGATGATGCGTTCGGCCATGTCGGCCAGCTTCTGTCCACGGTCCATCGCAAGCCTGCGCAGCTGTTGGTGGGCGCCCTCTTCAGTGAGGCCCGTTTGCGCCATCAGGATGCCCTTGGCCCGCTCGATGGTCTTGCGCGCGGAGAGCTGCGATTGAGCGTCTTCGAGTTGCGCGCGCAAAGCCTTGTCCTGCTCGAAGCGCGCGATGGCCACTTGCAGCACCGGCGCCAGCCGCTGCGGCTGCAGACCGGCGACCACGTAGGCGCTGACACCCGCCTGCAAGGCGCGCCGCAACGGATCTTCATCGCCATCTTCGGCAAACACAACCACCGGGCGCGGGTTGCGGGTGGACAGCGTGGCCAGGTGTTCGAGCGTGTCGCGGGTCGGCGATTCACTGTCGACGATGACGACGTCGGGTGCGAGCTGCACCACGCAGTCGTGGATCAGTGTGGCCGAGTCGAGCACGCCCACGACCACGTACCCCAGGCGCGTGAGCTCGTCACGGATCAACGGGATGCGGTGGGCGCCGTCATCGATCAACAGCACCCGCAGGCTGGGTGGGGTGGGTGGCATGGCCTGGCAACAAGGGCGGAATGCCTGTTGCCAGCAAGAAGCGCGCCGGGACGGCGGAGCCAGGACCGCTGGGGTCGAGCGGCCATGGCGGTGCACGGTGCTGCGCCTTCCCCGCCGTCGCGAGGGTTGCGGGCCGGCCCGCAAGCACCGATTCAGGCCTTCAGGTCGCCCGCCAGGCTGGCCAGCGTTGAGGTGATCGCTGAACGGCCGCCAAGGCAGTCGATGCACCGACTGTAGTTATTCAGTCTGCCTCAAGCGCCCGGCAGCCCCAGCAACCGCAACCCGAGCCGGTGCAGCCAGCCCTGCGGGTCCGCCAGGTCGTTCAGCACGTTCATGTGGTGCGTGCCGGCAATGGTTTCGCAGACCGGCACCGCCCCGGCGCCCCAGGCTTTGCGGATCAACTCGTTCTGGCGCAGGAACTCTTCGCTCTCGTCGGCCCCCACGATGGCGTACAACCTGCCGTTGGGGCGCGGCAAGCAAGCCGGGCTGAGGCGGCGGACCGAAGCCGGGGTCAAGCTCAAATCGTCCTTCAGAAACGGTGCGTGGCGCAGCGGCTCCAGGTCAAACACGCCCGAAATCGACAGCGCGCTGCGCACCAGCTGCGCCGGCAAGTCAACCGCCACCGCCTGCCAATCGCAGCTGAGCAGCATGGCTGCCAGATGCCCGCCGGCTGAGTGCCCGGCGACGGCGATGCGCCGCGGGTCGCCGCCGTACAGGTGCGCGTTGCGGTAAGTCCAGGCCAGTGCCCGCACCAGTTGCAGCGTGATGTGCTCGATGCTCACCGCGGGGCACAGCGCGTAGTTGGGCACCACCACCAACGCGCCGGCCTGGACAAACGACGGTGCGATGAACGACGCATCGCTCTTGTCCAACGCGCGCCAGTAGCCACCGTGGATGAACACCAGCACCGGGGCGTCGGCATGTGGGGTGGGAAAGATGTCCAGCGTTTCCTTGGCTCCATCGCCATAGGCCACATCGAGCCGCATGGACGATTGTTCGCGGGCCAATGCCGAAGCGCGGGTCCAGCGATCGAGAATTTGCAGGTGCTCGGGAATGCGGGCCCGGTTGTTGTACTGGGCATCCAGCCAGGCGGGGTCAAGTCGGCTCATTTGCGCTCCTGCGGCGATTCGATGAAGCTTGCTTTCTATCCTGCCAACGCACCCAACACCAGAGGACTGACCTTGATCTCGATTTGCTAAACTCACGGCTCGCGTGGGGGGGTAGCTCAGCTGGGAGAGCGTCGCGTTCGCAATGCGAAGGTCGGGAGTTCGATCCTCCTCCTCTCCACCATCCACTTGTTCCAGGAGTTCCCGCAAAGTCTCGGGATATCCAGAAAGCCCTAGAGAATCAGCGCTCTAGGGCTTTTTTCTTGTCCACACAGATCCCATGCGTTCCTGCTGATTCCGAGTTCACATTGCAGGAACTTCTGCAGGAACTACAGAATCTGCAGGAACTCGGCGTCGGAGTTCCTGCATGGCACACCACCTCATCCCCTCGAACGCCACGATCAGGGCGATCAAGCCCGGCGATGTCCGCAATCGCCTTGCCGATGGCGCCGGTCTGTACCTCAAGTTGTTTGTCAACGGCGGCTCGCACGGCTGGCGCTTCGACTACAGCCTGAACGGTCGGCGCAACACACTGAGCCTGGGTACCTATCCGGACACTGGCCTGAGCCTCGCGCGCAAGAAGGCCGAAGAAGCTCGCAAGCTGGTCAGCGCCGGCATCGACCCCACCAACGTCCGCAAGGAGGCTCGTGGGGCGGCCTCGCTCCAGCGAGCGACCGAGCAGCGGGCGGCAGCCGGTCTGTCGCCGCTCGATTCCTTCGAGGCAGTCGCTCGCGAGTGGCACACGAAGAACATCCCAAATTGGGCGGCGTCACACTCGACGAAGATCATCCGTCGGCTCGAACTGGACGTGTTCCCCTGGATCGGCTCGAAACCGGTCCGCTCGATCCGACCCATGGAACTGCTGACCTTGCTCAAGCGAGTCGAGGATCGAGGTGCCGTGGAAACGACGCACCGCGTTCAGCAGAACTGCGGCCAGGTCTTCCGCTATGCCGTTGCCACGGGCCGCGCAGAGAGCGACCCCAGTCGTGACCTGCGCGGCGCGCTCACCCCGTGGAAGCCGGAGCACTACCCCACGCTGACCGACGCGCGCCAGGTCGACCGCCTTCTCCGCGACATCGACGGCTACGACGGTGGCTTCATCACGAAGTGCGCGATGAAGCTCTCGCCGATGCTGTTCGTACGCCCCGGCGAGCTGCGCAGAGCCGAGTGGAGCGAGATCAACCTGGATGCCGCCGAGTGGCGGATCCCGGCGGCGAAGATGAAGGGTCGCATCATGCACATCGTGCCGCTCGCTACCCAGGCCGTCAGCATCCTGCGCGAGCTTGAACCGCTCACGGGCAGGAGCGCATGGGTATTTCCTGGCGTGCGAACCAACGGCGAGCCGATGAGCGAGAACACGGTCAACGCGGCACTGCGCAGGCTGGGGTACGACCGCACGATGATCACAGCGCACGGCTTCAGGGGAATGGCCTCCACCCTCTTGCATGAATGCGGCTGGCCATCAGACGTAATCGAGCGGCAACTGTCACACGCCGAGCGCAATGCGGTGAAGGCGGCATACAACCACGCCGAGCACCTGCCAGCGCGGCGCAAGATGATGCAGGCGTGGGCAGATCACTTGGACGCCCTGCGCGCGGGCGCGACGGTTGTTTCACTTCGGGCGCAACGCATGTCGTCGTAGCCCGCTCGATGACTACATCAGATACCAGGCAAGGCAGGGCCGCATCAGCGCCCGCGAGGTCACGGACATCTTCGACCTGCACGTGATGCCGGCCTGGCCGGCGCTGGCCCTGACGCTGACGCTGACGCTGACGCTGACGCTGACACTGACGAGTGGGATTACTCCGGAGCACGTGATCGATATGCTGCCGTGGCTGACATTGCGGGCTTGCGACTGAAACTGCGCATTCCGTCAGTCTCCAAGACAATCCGCGCCGTCCACACTTGGTGCCCCCTAGTCCTGAGCACGATCTGTGACAAGATGCTTTAGCAGGATTGCCGCGCTGGAGGCCGTGGGTGCGAACGTCAGGTAGTCCAAGGGGCCTCGAAGGCTCAAAGGTCGGACGGGCCTGGAGAGGGAGGTACGCGATGGATGTGATGACGCCCGAGGGCGAGGAGAAGAGTGAGCGCTTGGGCGTTCGGATCGATACGACGCTCGTCACCAAGCTGAATCTGGCGGACTTCCAGAACGCCGTGCCAATGCTCCGCGAGTTGAGCATCATCAACGCGTCCGAAGAAGACGCCAGGGACCTTGAGCTTCGGATCGAGTCCATTCCGCCCTTCGTCAGGCCCAAGCTCTGGCACATCGACGTTCTCAAGGCTGGTGGCGACTGCCGCATCACTGACCTGGATGTGCAACTGGATGGCGCCCTGCTGACGCGACTGACGGAGGCCGAAGCAGCGACCGTCACACTGTCGCTGTGCCGGCGCGATTCCGGCCCAGAGGTGCTTGCAAAGCTGGAGCGTGCCGTTGAGCTGCTGCCGCGCAACCAATGGGGCGGAATCTCCCACCATCTGCCCGATATGGTCGCCGCCTTCGTGCAGCCCAACGAGCCCGCCGTCGAGCGCTTGCTGAAACAAGCGGCCGACGTCCTGCGCAAGAACGGCAAGCCCCCGGCGCTCGATGGCTACCGGGGTGGCAGCAAACGGACCTGGGAGCTGACATCCGCAATTTGGAGCGCAGTCGCTGGGATGGGCCTGGACTACGCGCTGCCGCCCGCCAGCTTTGAACACAGCGGGCAGAAGGTTCGCAGCCCGGGGCAGATCGGCGAGTCGGGCTTGGCCACCTGCCTAGACTTGGCTCTGTTCTTCTGTGCTGCCATCGAGCAGGCCGGCCTGAACCCATTGATTGTGTTCACCAAGGGCCACACATTCGCCGGCGTATGGCTCAAGGCCGAAGAGTTCTCGACGACGGTGGTCGACGACGTGACGGCGCTGCGCAAGCGGGTCAAGCTGAAGGAACTACTGCTGTTCGAGACCACACTGGTCACCCAACGGCCAGCGCCAAGCTTCAGCTTCGCGAGCCAGCATGCGGCACAGCAGATCGCGGAAGAGAACGAAGAAGCCTTCGAACTTGCGGTCGATATCCGCCGCGCGCGACTGCAGCGAATCAAGCCGCTGGCCAGCAACGAGCGCTTGGTTGCCACGCCGTTCGCGGGCCAGCCCCAGATCGTGGAGCCGCCCTTCGACGAGGCGCCTGATCTGCCCGACGACGACGCACATGCCGAACCGGACGCAGCGACGCTGAACCCCAAGGACCGGCTGGCACGTTGGCAACGCAAGCTGCTCGACCTGTCTCTGCGCAACAACCTGCTGAACTTCAAGTCGGGCAAGAAGGCCTTGAAGCTGGAAGCGCCAGACGCGGGCGCGTTGGAAGATTTGTTGGCCGACGGGCAGGCGCTGAAGCTGCTGGCCCGTCCCGATCTGATGGATGGTGCTGACCCGCGCAACCAGGCCATACACGAAGGTCGTGAACGCGAAGACCTGCGCCGCGAGCATGCGCTCGATGCCTTGCAGCGCCGAGAGGTGTTCATCGGCGTCGCACAGGACGAACTCGAACCTCGCTTGGTAGACCTCTACCGCACCGCCCGCACCACTTTGCAGGAAGGCGGAGCCAACACCTTGTACGTCGCGCTCGGCTTCCTCTCATGGAACCGCGACGACAAGCCCGGCAGCAAATACCGCGCGCCCTTGATCCTGGTGCCGGTGACGCTGCAACGCAAGAGCATGCGCTCGGGCTTCACGCTGACGCTGCACGACGATGAGCCTCGGTTCAACCCGACGCTGATCGAAATGTTGCGCCAGGACTTCAAACTCGACCTGGGCATCGCCGACGGCGAACTTCCAAGAGACGATGCGGGCCTGGACGTGCGGGCGGTGTGGAAAACCGTGTCCCGAGCAGTGAAGGACATCAAGGGCTGGGAAGTTGCCGAAGACGTGGTGCTGGCCATGTTCTCGTTCGCCAAGTACCTGATGTGGAAGGATCTGACTGAACGCACCGACCAGTTGCGCGAGAACCCGGTCGTCAAGCATCTAATCGACACGCCGCGCGAGAGCTACCCGCAGGGCGTCGCCTTCCCGAACCCGAAACACCTGGACCGCGAGTTCTCACCCGAGAAGACCTTCTGCCCGCTGCCGGCCGACTCGTCGCAGCTGTCGGCAGTGATGGCCGCGGTGAAAGGCAAGGACTTCGTGCTCATCGGCCCGCCCGGCACGGGCAAGAGCCAGACCATCAGCAACCTGATCGCGCAGTGCCTGGCCGAGGGCAAGCGGGTGCTGTTCGTCTCAGAGAAGATCGCCGCGCTCGATGTGGTCTACAGGCGCCTCCGCGAGGTGAAGCTTGGCGAGTTCTGCCTGGAGCTGCACTCCAGCAAGGCGCGCAAGCTCGACGTACTGGCGCAACTCCACAACGCCTGGGAAGCACGGGGCGACGCGGATCCCGAGGTCTGGCGTGCACAGGCGCAGCGCCTGCAGCGGCTGCGCGACGATCTCAATGGCTATGTGGACCGACTGCATTTCCGGCACCCCAACGGCATGAGCATCTTCGAAGCCATCGGGCGGGTGGTCGATGGCGAAGACGTGCCCGAACTCGGCCTGAGCTGGAGCAGCGCCAACGCTCATGACCGCACTGCACTCGACACCATGCGTGACGTCGTAGACCGTCTGGAAATCAACGCTGCTGCCGTGGGCCAGGGCGCGCTGCTGAACCATCCACTGGCCGCAGTGACGCACGGCGAATGGTCGCCAGCCTGGCAGCAAGCCTTGGTGGATGCAGCACGCGGTGTGCTGCCAGCGGTGCAGGCCGTGCAGGCAGCGCATCAACGCTTTGCCGGCGCCATCGGCCTGCCGCCCTTGCCGTTGACGCGGCGAGCCCGTGGCGCGGTCGGCGTGCTGGCCAGGGCCCTGCCTCACGCAGCTGGGCGTGATTGGCGGTTCGTGCTGCGCGCCGACGCACGCAGCCTGGGCGAGCGGATGCAGGCTGGCGCGATCCTGTTGAGGCAGCATCACGACATCAGCGCCCAGCTTGCCGCAGATTGGCCCCCGCCCGTTGTGGCCGCATGCCGGCGGGGCCTGACCTTGCTCACACAGCGGCGCGCCGCACATGCCGGGCTGGGCTTGCCCTGGGCCGCAGAACTGCAGACCGAGTTGCAGAAGGGTCTGGCGCTGCTTGCCCAGATCACGAAGACAACTCAGCAACTGTCAGTGAGCTACGGCGAACAGGTCGAACAACTCAACGTGACCCAGCTGCTGCGCGACTGGACCAAGGCCGAGAAGGCTTTCTGGCCCATGTCCTGGCTGGCCAAGCGCAAGCTGCGCGCAACGATGGAGGCAGCTGTCACCGGCGAAGGTGAACTCGATGTCGCGCACGATCTGCGCTTGCTGGTGCGCATCCGGGCATTGCGGTCGGAGGTGCAGGCCCTTGAGATCGCGCCAGGCACCGAAGGCATTTGGGTCGGCCTGAAGACCCGGCTCGATCTGGCGGGTGCTGCATTGCGGTTTCAGCAGGTGCTCACCGCGGTTCGTCAGGAGCAGCCCTGGGTCGACGAGGGACTGGACGCCGTAGCCAACGGCCGCTGCGGCGAACGCCTGGCCAAAGACCTGGAACGCGTTCGCGCCCTGAAAGCACTGGACACCGACATTGCCGCACTCGGACCTCTGGGCTCGGCAACAGCCGGCCTGTGGGTGGGACAAGCCACGCGTGAACCTCTGGTCGAGGCGGCGCTGGCCTTCAACGCCGCGCGCGAAGCCGTGCGCGACGCAGGCCCTTTGGCTGGCGAGCACCAGAGCGTGGCCAACGGCGACTGTGGCGCAGCCATGTCCGCCGACTGGCAGCATCTGCGCCAGCGCGCCGCCGTCGAGCAGCAGCTGGCCGCCTTCGACGACCTGACGCCGTTGACAGCAGGCCTGTGGTGCGGCCTCGGCACGCGGCTCGACGAGTTGGACAAAGCATCCAAGTTCCAGGCCTCCATGGCTGCCGCCATTGCCAACCTGGCGACGACGCCTGAGGACATTGCTGAACTCAAGGCGCCACTGAACAAACTGATCGGCGAAGGCAATGCCTTGCTGGAGCCGACCGGCCCGATCGTCGCCGCCGGCCAGGCCTACCTGGAAGCATGGGGCGCTTTGCAGCCCACCATCGACCGGCTGAGCGCGGCCGGTGCGTTCACGCAAGCCGCCCACGCCGCCTTCGGCGAGGTGGCGTTGGATGAACTGGCGCAACGCTGCGCTGCCATCGTTCAATCAGCCGCCCGCCTAAACGCCTGGTGCGCCTGGCGCAAGGTCTGCCAACAGGCGATCTCTCTCGGCCTGGCGCCGATGGTCGCAGGCGTCGAGAACGGCGCCATCGCGGCCGGCACCGTGCGCCGCGCCTTCGAGACGGGCTACAGCCGCTGGTGGCTGAACGCGGTGGTCGACAACGAGCCCGTCATCCGCAGCTTCGTCGCGGCCGAGCATGAAAAGCGCATCGGCGACTTCCGCGCGCTGGAAGCCCAGTACACCGAGCTGACCCGCGCCTGGGTGCGCGCCACGCTGTGTGCCGACTTGCCGAAGCAAGACGGCGTCACCCGCAATTCGGAGTGGGGCATCCTGCGGCACGAGATCAACAAGAAGCGCGCACACATGCCTTTGCGCGCGCTGATGAGCAGCATTCCATCGGCGCTGACCAAACTGACGCCCTGCCTGCTGATGAGCCCGCTGTCCATCGCCCAGTACCTGAGCGCCGACGCCAACGCCTTCGACGTGGTGGTGTTCGACGAAGCGAGCCAGATCCCTGTGTGGGACGCGGTAGGCGCCATCGCGCGCGGCAAGCAGGTGGTGATGGTGGGCGACCCGAAACAGCTGCCGCCGACCAACTTCTTCGATCGTGCGGAGTCGTCGGCTGATGAAGAAGATGTTGAAGGCGACCTGGAAAGCATCCTCGACGAGTGCCTGGGCGCCAACCTGCCCACGATGAACCTGGCCTGGCACTACCGCAGCCGCAACGAGAGCCTGATCGCGTTCAGCAACCACCACTACTACGGCGGATCACTCGTCACCTTTCCGTCCCCCGTCACTGAAGACCGGGCGGTGAGCTTCCACCACGTCAAGGGCACCTACGAGAAAGGCGGTGCGCGCATCAACAAACCCGAGGCCAAGGCCCTGGTGTCCGACATCGTGGCGCGGCTCAAGGCTCCGGGCTTTCGCGAGAGCCGGCTGACCATCGGCGTGGTGACCTTCAACACCGAGCAGAAGGACCTGATCGAAGACCTGCTGGATGAAGAACGCCGGCGCGACCCCGCGATCGAGCCCTACTTTGACGAGGTGGAGTTGGAGCCGCTGTTCGTCAAGAACCTGGAGAGCGTGCAGGGCGACGAGCGCGACATCATGTATTTCTCCATCACCTACGGGCCCGACCTGGCCGGTGCGGTGTCGATGAACTTCGGCCCGATGAACCGTACGGGTGGTGAGCGCCGCTTGAACGTGGCCATCACGCGGGCACGGCACGAGTTGCGGGTGTTCTCCAGCCTGAAGGGTGAGCAGATGGACCTAGCGCGCACGCAGGCCCTGGGTGTGCGCGACCTGAAGCACTTTCTGGAGTTTGCCGAGCGCGGCCCGCGCGCATTGGCCGAAGCCACACGCGGCAGCCTGGGCGGCTTTGAAAGCCCGTTCGAAGAAGCCGTGGCCTCGGCGCTGGCTGGCAAGGGCTGGGAACTGCACACCCAGATCGGAGCATCGTCCTTCCGCGTCGACCTGGCCGTGGTGCACCCAGATGCGCGGGGTAGCTACCTGACCGGCATCGAGTGCGACGGGGCCACCTACCACCGCAGCGCCACCGCCCGCGACCGCGACATGCTGCGCGAGCAGGTGCTGCGCGGCCTGGGCTGGCAGATCGAGCGCGTGTGGTCCACCGACTGGTGGGTGGACCGGGTGGGGACACTGGAGAAGCTGGATGCGAAGTTGCACAGCTTGCTGGAGACCAGCCGGGCGAGGCGTGCAGAAGAAGCACAGAGGCAGGCGGCAGCGGATGCGGCGGCAGCGGCTCTTGCCAAGGCGAAAGAGGAAGCTGCGCCGCTTGATGCTGCTGCCTCAACCGGCGCTGGCACCGATTGCGCAACGCCCGTTCAATTGGGGCTGGGCCTGAAGAGCCCGCTTGCCGAACAGCAGCCAGAAGAACAGGAGGCCGAGGTCTATGCGCGCAATGCGGCCGGCGCTGCGGCGTCGGCTGCAGTGTTCGTGGAGTCGGACCCTGCGTCCGTCGTTGACGCAGTGAAGGCCGACGCGTTTTTCGACAGCGGCTACGACGCGGTACTGCTGGCGATGATTGCGCACGTCGTGGAGGTCGAAGGGCCGGTGCTGGACGCGGTGCTGGCGCGACGCATTGCGCGAGCGCATGGGTGGCAGCGGACCGGGTCGAAGATTCAGGAGCGTGTCGCGAGGCTGGCAGCGAAAGCGCACAGAACGACGGAAGAGGATGTCGGCACTTTCTACTGGTCGGCGGCACGTGGTCCGGAACTGCCAACGGTGTTCCGCCATTCTGCAGACGATGCCAACCGGTCAGTGGATGAGATCTGCATGCCTGAGCTTGTCGACTTGGCTCGACAGATCACTGGTAGGGGCACTGGAGTCGAAGAAGCGATTGTTGTGATGGCACGAGAACTCGGCCTGCAACGCCTTCGCGCGGCAAGCCGTGGACGATTTGAGGCTGCAATGGAGCAAACACGCCGCAAGCATGAAAGGGACTGATCTCGATATGTCGTCGCGCCTGGCGGCCGTAAGCTTTTCCAGTGCGACGGCTGCAGGCGGCCTGATGCTTCACACCAAGCGGAAGCTGACACACTCTTCAGAGATCTTGGTTCCTCGCTAGGCCGAACTTTGGAGACTGCCGTACATCAACCCCATGAATCGTCGAGAGATTTTTGAAATGTGTGGGTGCGCTACTGGGAACAAACGGGGTTCACGTCGAGCAGTCTGAAGGCTTTGGCCTGAACTGGCGTGGGGC
>JANNDW010000179.1:0-5825 GCA_031378125.1 Methylibium sp.
CCAGGCGGCCGAGGCCGCCGTGCAGCTGTGCCTGGCCCAGTTGCAGACCGACCCCTCCGTGGTGACGGCGCTGACGCCGGCCACAGCGGCTAACACGCCGAACTGGGAAGTGGCGGCGAACTGGAGCAACGCCAACTCGGTGGTGAAGACCGTCGACGCCGCCGGCCTGGCCTCGCAGCCGCGCTGCATGTACGAGGCGCTGGGCGCCGGCACCGGGAACTACCGTGTCACCGGCCGCGCCGTCGGCGGCTCATCACTGACCGAAGTGATCCTGCAAGCCACGTTCTCGACCGAATGACCAGCATCCTGACCGGCCCGGCAGTTGCGCCGACGGCGGCAAAGAATTGACAGGGGAAAAACGATGAAGACCAAATCAAACCGGCGCCAGACCAAACGCTTGGGCGCCATGGCGGTGGCTGCGATGATGCTGCTGCAAGCCGTGGGGCCGGTCTACGCCGTCGTCTCGCAGCTGCCAGGGCTGTACACCGCGCCGCCAGAGCCGAATGTGATGTTCACGCTGGACGATTCCGGGTCAATGCAGGCGGATGCGATTCCGGATTTCAACTCGGACACCGCCGGTATGCCACCTGGCATCGACAGCAATTTCTTTGGATTGTTGAGGTATCCGAACATGTGGGGATCCAATTCCTTGTACCGCGGCGCTTTGTACTACCAAAAAGGCAATGCCATTGCTCGCTACATGCGGTCCTCGGCGGGGAATCCGCTGTACTACGACCGGCGGATCACTTATCTCCCGTGGCCCACGGCAGCGGATGACAAAGTACTCAGTGCCAACGCCACGTCGACTGCGGTAAGAATCAGCACGGACACGCCGTTCAGCGGCGGAACGACGATCAACCTTACCGCGCGGGTGAATGTCTCTGGTGGCGCAGGCGCTGCGGACAACGACACGAAAAACTACTGGCCCGCGACGTATTTTGTCTACACGGGTGCCACACCGTTACCGCTCGCTGCGCCCAACACGGGGTTGAACACGATCGGCAACTTCACGAAGGTCGAGATCAAATCCGCAGCGGCGACGCCGACTTTTGCTCGTGCCACGAAAGTCGTTGCGGGCCTCACGGTCCTGGACGATGCGCGGACCGACTGCGGCACAGGTGCGCTCGTGTGCACCCACGCTCAGGAGTTGAAAAACTTCGCCAACTGGCTGCAGTACTACCGTAACCGCCGACTGATGGCCAAAGGGGGCGTCGCTGCCGCCTTCGCCAAGCAAGGCACCAACCTGCGCGTAGGTTTTGCTTCGATCAACTCTTCGCCGGTGGTTCGCCGCGGAGTTCGCAACTTCTCAGGCGCGGCAAGAACTGCTTTCTACAACGACTTGTACCCCCTCGGAAACCAAGCGTCTGTCTTTACCCCCTTGCGCAAAGCGATGGATGATGTCGGGGCGCACTTCACGACGACCGACGTCAACAGCCCGTGGGCACAGAGCCCGGGTACGTCGATCGGGACCGAGTTCAGCTGTCGGCGCAACTTTCACTTCCTGAGCACCGACGGCTATTGGAACGATGCCTCAGCCTCGTCGCTGGCGAACAACAACAACGACAACTTCTCCGGCGAAACCCCGCCCATGGCCGATGGCATCACCAAGTTCACCTATTCCGATGCGTCGAGTCAATTCATGATCAACCCGTTCGCGGATGGAAACCCTGACACGCTGGCAGACGTGGCAGCGTACTACTGGAAGACAGACTTGCGCTCGGACACCCTGGGATCGGTCCTGGTCAACAACGTCGTGCCGACTGCACGTGACCCTGCCTTCTGGCAGCACCTGACGACCTTCACGATCGGGCTGGGAATCAGCGGTTCCGGCGAAGTTAGGAGAAACTCGGACGGCAGCAAGACGATTCCCGCGGTAGCCAGTGGCCACCCGCTTTTCCCGTACATCGGCCAGCCATGGTTGGCCAACCAAGACTCGCGCGATTGGTTAGTTGCGAACAAGACCAAGCTGGACTGGACAACACCCTCAGACGACAACCCGGCCACTGGCGATGACTTGATCCATGCGTCGATGAACGGGCGCGGCCGGTACTTCTCGGCGACGAACCCGACCGATTTGGCGGCAGGCCTGTCCTCCGCGCTGGCCGAAGTTACCACCAACCCCGGCAGCCTGGCCAACGTCGTAACCGAGACGCCCCAGGTCTCGGTCGATACCGAGGTCTATCAGGCCACCTACACCCCCAGTCAATGGTCGGGTCGCCTCTACGCCTTCAGCCAGTCGGCCTCGGGCGTGGTCAACACGAAGCCGACTGATACCGGTTCGGGCTACACGAATCCCTCGCAAAAATGGGAAGCCTCCAACAAGATGCTGGCACCCGCTGATCGAAAAATTTACACGTGGAACCCGACTACCAAGGGAACCTTGTTCAAGTGGGGCAACCTGACCACAACACAGAAAAGCAACTTGTCCGATGACAGCACTTTGCTGGACTATCTGCGCGGCAGCGAGACGAAGGAAGTGGCGCAAGGCGGCCCCTTCCGCAACCGCGCTCGCTACACCATCGGCGCCGTCAAAGGCGGCGTGCTCGGCGACATTGTCAACGGCTCTCCGATCAAGGGGCCCAGCGCGGGCGGGGGGTACGAAAGGCTGCCAACGGGCGTTCCGGGCCAGGGTACGTACAAGGACTATCGGGCCACCGGCAACACCAAGCTGAACAACATGCGCAACACCTTGTTCGCCTCTGCCAACGACGGCATGCTGCATGCCTTCGACCTGACCGAGGGAGTCAAGGCTGGCGAGGAACGCTTTGCCTTCGTGCCGAATTCGGTCTTTAGCGTGCCGCGTTCGTTGACGGGCACCGAGCTGAAGCTGAAGATGCTGTCCGACCCCAACTACAGCCATCGCTACACCGTGGACGGGCCGCCGCAAATTGGCGACGCCTTTATCGGGACGGGCGCTGCCGCTGCGGATTGGAAGACCGTGCTACTCGGCTCTACGGGCGCCGGGGCGCGCTCGGTCTTTGCACTGGACATCAGCAACCCGATGGACATCACCGACCCGGCGGTGACCCCCGGGGCCTACCCGCGCTTCGACCAGAACAAGCTGCTGTGGGAGTTCTCCGAGGCCAACAACCCCGACATGGGTTACGTCATCGGCTACCCGCACATTGCACGCACGAAGGCCAACGCAGACGGCACCGGCGGCGCATGGGTCGCAATCTTCGGCAATGGCTACGACAGCACCAATGGCCAAGCCAAGCTGTTCATCCTGAACCTGCAGACCGGCGCAGTGGTATGGGAAAGGAGCGTCGGCGCGGCCGGCGGTAACGGCTTGAGCCAACCCAACTTCACCGTCAACAACAAGCGCGAGGTCACCGCGATCTACGCGGGCGACCTGAAGGGCAATCTGTGGAAATTTGATGTCGACAACCCCGACTCCACCCAGTGGAAGGTCGCGTTCGGCGGCGCGCCGTTGTTCACCGGCGCCACCACCCAGCCGATCACCGTGATGCCCGAGATCACCTACCACCCCAACGGCGGAACGCTGCTGTCTTTCGGCACCGGCAAGTTGTTTGATGTGGAGGACACGGCCGCCACCGGCAACGTGCCGCCGAACGTCAACCTCAACACCCAGGCCATTTACGGCATTTGGGACAAACCCGGTGAAGCCACCGGCTTCTCGGGCAACGGCACACTGGTGCCGCGGCTGGGCGCCGGGCTGCCCGCCGCTGCGGACGGCTCGCTCAGCGGAACCACCAGCCAAAGGCTTGGAGGAGGGGCCGGCGAGACGGTCGTCGATTGGACCACTCACCGTGGCTGGTACCTGAACCTCGGCCCCGGCGGCGAGCGTGTCAATGTCAATCCGTTTCAGGCCAAGAGCACCTTGCTGGTGGTGGCCAACAAAGCCGACAGCGACCCATGCAAGAGCGCCGGCAGTTCGCGGCTGTTCGCACTGGACCCGATCACGGGCGGCGCGCCGGGCTTCGGCGTCTTCGACTCCAATGGCGACACGAAGATCAACAGTGCCGACAAAGGCTACAACGTGAAGTCGTTTTCCAGCGCCGTCTTGTCGCTGCCCGCGCTGCAGACCAAGAAGGAGGCATTCACCGACCAGGTGGTCACCGAAAGGGTGGGCACCCGCGGCCAGACCAGCGAGCGCCTCGGCGGTGTTGAGAACAAGCCGACCACCGCCTCGGACTGCAAGCAGTGGCTGCTCGCCGGTGGCTCGGACACCTCGATTGCCGGCTTCGACATTTCGCTTTGCGCGGCCGGCAAGCCGCGCGTCTCGTGGCGCCAACTGAAGTAGCGATGGCTGACCGTCGCCCCAATCGCGCATGCCCGAACCCCACACCGGTGTACCGAACATGAACTCCAAACACTTTGGCAAAGGCTTCACGCTGATCGAGCTGATGATCACCGTGGCGATCGTGGCCATCCTGGCCGCGATCGCCTACCCGAGCTACACCGAGCAGGTGGCACGCAGCCGGCGGGGGGATGGGCAGGCCGCGCTGCTGGAGACGGCGCAATGGATCGAGCGGCAGTACACCGTCAGCAACGCATACAACATGAAAGCAGATCGCACAACAGCGATGGCCAATGCCGAACTGCCCCCGCTGAAGGCGAAAACCGCCGAGTCCTACACACTCTCGCTCGGTAGCGCGGCAGCGGCTTCGGCCCCGACTGCGACTAAATTTTGGCTGCGCGTCGTGCCCACGGGATCGATGACCAACGACAAGTGCGGCAACTTGGCACTCGACAGCACCGGTGCGAAGACCATCTCGGGAACAACCGGCGGCGCCAGTGTGGCCACCTGCTGGGATCGGTAGGCCCGTCGCGCCCGCAAAGGGCTATCGCGGCAAGTCGCTCGCCCCCATCAAGTACTGATCCACGGCCCGTGCCGCCTGGCGCCCTTCGCGAATCGCCCACACCACCAGCGACTGGCCGCGCCGCATGTCGCCGGCGGCGAACACCTTGTCCACGCTGGTGGCGTAGCCGCCGATGAAGTCGGTGCTGGCGCGGGCGTTGCCGCGCGCGTCTTTCTCGACACCGAACGCGTCCAGCACGCTGGCCACCGGGCTGACAAAGCCCATCGCCAGCAGCACCAGGTCGGCGGGCAGCATTTTCTCGGAGCCGGGCACTTCCACCATCTTGCCGCCCTGCCACTCCACATGCACGGTCTTCAGCGCCTTGACCTTGCCTTTGTCTTTGCCGGTGCCCGCGATGAATTCCTTGGTGGCGATGGCGAACTCGCGTTCGCAGCCTTCTTCATGGCTCGACGAGGTGCGCAGCTTGGTGGGCCAGTAGGGCCAGACGAGCGGCTTGTTTTCTTGCTCGGGCGGCATCGGCAGCAGTTCGAACTGGGTGACGCTGGCCGCACCGTGGCGGTTGCTGGTGCCTACGCAGTCGCTGCCGGTGTCGCCGCCGCCGATCACGATCACGTGTTTGGCGTCGGCGCGCAACTGGTTCTTGACCTTGGCGCCGGCGTTGATCTTGTTCTGCTGCGGCAAGAACTCCATGGCGAAGTGGATGCCTTCCAGATCGCGCCCCGGGACGGGCAGATCCCGTGATTGTTCTGCGCCGCCGGTCAGCAGCACGGCGTGGAACTGCTCTTTCAGTTGCTCGGAGGAGATGGTTTCCTTGGCCCAGTTGGTGACCTTGCTGCCTTCGGGCAGTGCGCCCACCATCACGCCGGTGCGGAAGCTCACCCCTTCGGCCTGCATCTGCGCAACGCGCCGGTCGATGTGCGACTTCTCCATCTTGAAGTCGGGGATGCCGTAGCGCAGCAGGCCGCCGATGGCGTCGTTTTTCTCGAACAGTGTCACGTCGTGGCCGGCACGGGCGAGTTGTTGAGCGGCGGCCATGCCCGC
>JANNDW010000182.1:0-1819 GCA_031378125.1 Methylibium sp.
CTCGTCGGCTGCAACAACCTTGCCCGGCGCCCCGCACGTGGCGTTGAGAGCCCTGTCGAAGGCATTCAGCGTCGGAGGTTTCGGTGTGATGTCGACGAGACCACCTACGTTAACTTCGACTTTATCGTCATTGTCGTCAAAAAACGGCAGGCATGTTTCTGGTGTTGCCCGTTCTGGTGTTACCCGTGTTGAAGCGGCGGGAGGAGGCGGTACAACCGACGCACCGGGCGCACCGACGAGGAACACCGCGGGCACCTTCGGGAAGGGAATAGCTTGGTTCACCAATTGTTAGGCCCAAGCGATGCACCCCTTGGCCGTAAATGATAAAAACGTGGTAATACCCCACCTGATTGCTCTGAGCCTGTCTCGGATTGGCGGACAGTGTTGGGTAGAAGAGCACGGGTGGTTTAGTTGAGTTGTTGTTCGAAGTCCACAGGTGACTTGTAGCCCAGGGCGCTGTGGCGCCGCTCCCGGTTGTAAAAGGTTTCCAGGTAATCAAACGTCACGGCGCGGGCTTGCGCGTGCGTGGCAAGTTTGTGGCGGTGCAGACATTCGATCTTCAGCGTGGAGTAGAAGCTCTCCATCGCGGCGTTGTCGTAAGGATTGCCGGTGCGGCTCATGCTGGCCACCAGGCCGTGCGCGGCCAGCAGGGTGCGGTAGTCGGCGCTGGCGTATTGGCAGCCGCGATCACTGTGATGCAGCAGGCCGGCCTGGGGGCGGCGGTGGTTCAGCGCCATCTGGAGCGCGGCCCGCGCCAGGGCGGTGTTCAGTTCGGGGCCAAAGGCCCAGCCGACGACCCGCCGGCTGTAGAGATCCAGCACCACGGCCAGGAACAGCCAGCTTTCGGCGGTGCGAATATAGGTGAAGTCGGTGACCCAGACTTCGTCGGGCCGGCTGGGCGGCGCGGGGCGCTGGGCCAGCAGGTTGCGGGCGATGGGGCCGTCGTGCCGGCTGTCGGTGGTCTGCGGACGGAACCGGCGGCGCGGACGGGCCCACAGGCTCAGGGCTTTCATCAGCCGGCCGACGCGGCGTTGGCCGCAGGTGTGGCCGCGTGCCCGCAGTTCGTGCGTCAGGCGCACGCGGCCGTAGGTGCGGCGCTTCTCGATGAACACGGCCTCCAGTTCTTGGCTCAACCGGGCATCCTCCTGCTGGCGCGGGCTGGGGCCGCGACCGTGCCAGTCGTAATAACCGCTGCGCGAGACGCCCAGCAGGGCGCAGAGCATCCGCACGGGATGCTCGGGCGCCAACTGCTGGATGTGGGTGTAGCGGTCGTTCACGTGTGGGAGAGGATGCCCAAGGATTTTTTTAGGATGTCGCGCTGCTCGGTCACGCGCACCAGCTCGGCGCGCAGGCGGACGTTCTCCGCCTCCAGTTCGACCGGAGTGCGGGCCGGCTGCGGCGGCTGCTTGGCTCGCCGATCGGCCTGCACCCAGTCGCGCAGGGTCCAGTGGTTGAGGCCCAGTTCCTGGGCCGTGCGGTTAATCTCGCCGCCGTGGCGCTGGCAGTGCGCGACGGCCGATTGTTTGAACGCCGCATCGTAGTGCCGGCGGGGTGGCTTGGAAGCAGTCTTGGCTTCGCTGTTTAGAGGTGTCGTTTCATTCATGGTGATGATGCCGCCTCTTCTACCCAACACTGTCCGCCAATCCGAGACAGGCTCACCGGGAACGTTCGTCGCACGACCGCCAGCCGCCTGTGTTGCGCCAGCGGAACCCCCTCACCCTGACCCTCTCCCCCATCTGATGGGGGAGAGGGAAACCTGCGGCGAGGCCGCCGGCTGAACACGATGCCAAGATGCGCCGGTGCCAGTGCCGCGCCGGTG
>JANNDW010000215.1:0-2327 GCA_031378125.1 Methylibium sp.
GCGAGATCGATTCCAACGGTCAGAATGGCCATGACTTCCCCTTTCGAGCGAGTTGATGAGAGTTCGCACTTCCCATCGTGGCACTGAGTTGCCGGTCTGCGCAACCTGGCGGATAGCTCGGGACGGGGAAGTCCCTTTCAGTCGTTAGACGCCTTTCGCAACCATGCGACGCCTGCGGCTGGACTACCGGTGTCGCGTGCAATCTTGAGCATTCGCTGCGCCACAAAACTCGTCGCGAAACTGTGCGAGCCACTACCCGTCGAAACGACTCGCGGCGTCGCGAACTCGGGTTCGCCGACCAGCTTGCCAGCCAGCGCGAACATCGCGGTGACGCCTTCGTTCGTATGCGGGTCGAGCGCCGCGGTTTCGGCGACCAATGCGGCTAACTCGTCGTCGGTCATGGCCTTCGGGTGAGCAGCGGGCGTAGCCATGTGCTCAGTGGCGGTACGGCATCGTCGCACGCGGACGTGGACCACCGCGGCGAGGCATGCCGTAGCAGCACAGACAGCGGCAATCACGCATCGAGTCAAGGCCCATCATAACGACCGCTCCTAAGAAGCTCCTAGTATCTATGCACATAAGTTAAGATACATAGTGATGCCCAAGCTTCTGGTCTGCCCGCTGCCTTGTGAACGTCCATTCGATGGTGCGACGCTTGCAATTGCTGCGCTCTTGCCAGGCTTGGACGTGGGACTCAAGGTCGCCACGCGCTTCAAAGCGCGTTTTCAGGCATTGGCGTGTGAGCACGCCGATTTCGATCTCGGCCATGTTCAGCCAACTTGCGTGCTTGGGCGTGTAGTGGAACCGCACCCGGCGCAGCAGCTGAGCGGCTCGGCGCGTGCCCAGGACATCGACAAAGCTCTTCTCGAAGTGGGTGTTCAGATTGTCCAGGACCAAGTGCAGGCACCGAACCCTTCGGTATGTCGTGGCAAGCAGGTGGCGCACGAAATCGACAAAGTCAGCCTTGCCGCGCCTGTCGGTGACGACGACGGTTCGGCGGCCCGCCTTCGGTTGCACGGCCACGAACAGGTTGCAAGTGCCGCGGCGCACGTACTCGTAGTCCTCCTTGGCGGGGCTGCCGGGCTTCATGGGCCTGGGTGTGCGGCTGTGGGCCAGCAGTTGCAAGCTCTTCTCGTCAACGCAAACAACAGGCTCGTCGCGCCGCAGCGGGCGCGCGTACACATCGAGCAGGTGGTACATGCGCTTTCGATACTGCGTGTTGATCTCGGCAATGCACCACATCAACTTGCGCCAGGGCTTGAGGCAGTTTTTTTTAGCAACCGGCGAACCGTCTCGCGGCTGATGCCGGGCAGTCCAGTTTCGGCTAGAACCGCCTCGTGCAACAGTCGAATCGTCCAGCGCGCGTTGCCCGCCGGGGCTTTGGAGCAAGCCAGCGCGGCAACCCGCGCCTCGGTGTTGGTGTCGCACTTTGGCGGCCGCCCGGAGCGCGCCACATCGCGCAACGCCGACTCCAGGCCACCGTCCAAATACGCCCTGCGGGTGCGCCAGACCATCATGCGTCGGATACCCAGCACGTCAACGATCTGCGCTTCCGGAATACGCCGATCCAGCGCCAGCAAGATGTGCGCCCGATTGACCTCCCGCACCAGACGCGTACCGCTGGTGCGCACCGCTTCGGCGGCAACGCGGTCGGCCGATGCGAGGCGAAGTTCTGTTTGCCGCATAGCGAGTACTCCTCGTCGGTAGTGGAAGTGTCGCTAGTGTACTCATGCATCAGTACTTATGTGTCTATATACTAGTGTCCGCCTCGGTCGGAGGTTGCCAACCAAGCCAAGTCGGTGAATCACCGTTGCCCGCAAGGTTGCCGACATTTGCCTGGCCCCGCGCGACTCCAACCTGATGGCCGATTGCAGGCAGTCACTCTTATGTGATTGAAAGCGAAGGCGTATCAGTCGCCGCTGGTGTCGGGGTTAGACAACAACGGGAAGGCGCTGTCAGCCCCACCCCCCAGCAGCCCCACCTTGGCATAGATCTGCAACTTCTCGCGCGTATCGCTGATGTCCATGTTGCGCATAGTCAACTGGCCGATGCGGTCTTGCGGCGAGAACGCGCCTTCGCCTTTTTCCATCGTCAGCCGCTCGGGGTGGTAGGTGAGGTTGGGGCTGGTGGTGTCGAGCAAGGAGTAGTCGTTGCCGCGGCGCAGTTCCAGTGTGATCTCGCCGGTGACGGCGCGCGCGACCCAGCGTTGCGCGGTCTCGCGCAGCATCAGGCACTGCGGGTCGAACCAGCGGCCCTGGTACAGCAGCCGGCCCAGGCGGCGGCCATTGCTTCGGTACTGCTCAATGGTGTCTTCGTTGTGGATGCCG
>JANNDW010000253.1:0-11742 GCA_031378125.1 Methylibium sp.
CAAAACAGCGCAGTTCCGCGAGATCACGCCGGGCCCGCTGGTGGATGGCATGCGCGTGGTCAGCAGCGGGCTGAAGGCCGGCGAAATGGTGGTCGTCAGCGGCCTGCAGCGGGTGCGCCCCGGCGCACCGGTGAATGCCGAGGTGCTGGCGGTGGACGACAAAGGCATGCCGGTCATCAAGCCCGCCGGGCCGCCACCGGCCGCGCCTGCGGCATCGGGGTCGGCATCGAGGTCGGCATCGGGGCCGGCATCGGGCGCGGCCCCGGCCGCAGCGCCGGCCAAGAAGGGCTGAACGCATGAACATCTCCCGCTTCTTCATCAACCGGCCGCGCTTTGCGGCGGTGTTGTCGATCCTGATCTTCCTGGTCGGCGCGATCTCGCTGACCCGGCTGCCGATCTCCGAATACCCCGAGGTCACGCCGCCGCAGGTGGTGGTGCGGGCGCAGTTCCCCGGCGCCAACCCGCGCGTCATCGCCGAGACGGTGGCCACGCCGCTGGAAGAGCAGATCAACGGCGTTGAAGGCATGCTCTACATGGGCAGCCAGTCCACCGCCGACGGGGCGATGACCTTGTCGATCAGCTTCAAGATCGGCACCAACCCGGACGCCGCCACCACCGAGGTGCAAAACCGCGTCAACCGCGCGCTGCCGCGGCTGCCCGACATCGTGCGCCAGATCGGCGTGACCACCGAGAAGAGTTCGCCGAACTTCATCATGGTGGTGCACATGGTCTCGCCCGACAAGCGCTACGACGCGCTGTACCTGCGCAACTACGCGTCGCTGAACGTGCGCGACGCCTTGCTGCGCCTGCCGGGCATCGGCGCGGTGTTCGCTTTCGGCTCGGGCGACTACGCAATGCGCATCTGGCTCGACCCGCAAAAGCTCGCCGCGCGCAACCTCACCTCGGCCGACGTGGTGAAAGCGCTGCGCGAACAAAATGCGCAAGTCGCCGCCGGCGTGGTGGGCGCGCCGCCGGCGCCGAACCGCACCGAGTTCCAGCTGGCGGTCAACACCCAAGGGCGGCTGAGCAGCGAAGAAGAGTTCGCCGACGTGATCGTCAGCGCCGATGCGAGCGACGGCAGCCTGGTGCGGTTGAAAGACGTGGGCCGGGTCGAGCTCGGCCCCAACACCTACGCGCTGGGCTCGCTGCTGAACAACCAGGAGGCGGCGGCGATCGCGGTGTTCCAGGCCCCCAATTCGAACGCGCTGGCGCTGTCCAACGACGTTCGCAAAACCATGGCGGAGTTGAAGAAGGATTTCCCGCCCGGCGTGGACTACCGAATCGTCTACGACCCCACGCGCTTCGTGCAGTCGTCGATCGAAGAGGTGGTGATCACGCTGGCCGAGGCGATAGCGCTGGTGGTGCTGGTGGTGATCGTCTTACTGCAGACCTGGCGCGCCTCGTTGATCCCGCTGCTGGCGGTGCCGGTCAGCATCGTCGGCACCTTCGCGGTGTTGCTGGCCTTGGGCTTTTCGATCAACACGCTGACCCTGTTCGGGCTGGTGCTGGCCATCGGCATCGTGGTCGACGATGCGATCGTGGTGGTTGAAAACGTCGAGCGCAATATCGAAGCCGGCCTGAGCCCTTATGACGCGAGCGTGAAGGCGATGCAAGAGGTCTCCGGCCCCATCGTCGCCATTGGCCTGGTGCTGTGCGCGGTGTTCGTGCCATTGGCTTTTGTGTCGGGGCTGGAAGGGCAGTTCTACCGCCAGTTCGCGGTGACGATTGCCATCTCCACCGTGATCTCGGCGTTCAACTCGCTGACCTTGTCGCCCGCGTTGGCGGCCATTTTGCTGCGCCCGCACGACGCGCCGCCAGACCGGCTGACGCGCTGGATGGACGCCGTGCTCGGCGGCTTTTTCCGCTGGTTCAATCGCATGTTCCGGCGCAACTCCGAGCGCTACAGCGCTGGCGTGACCGGCGTGGTGGTGAAGCGCAAGTCGATCGCGTTGATCGTCTACGCGCTGCTGCTCGGCGCCGCCGTGTTGCTGTTCATGCGCGTGCCGCCCGGCTTTGTGCCGCAGCAGGACAAACAGTACCTGGTGGGCATTGCGCAGCTGCCCGAAGGCGCCAGCCTGCAGCGCACCACCGAGGTGATCCGGCGCATGAGCGAGATTGCGGCGGGCGTGCCCGGCGTCAGGGACACAGTGGCGTTTCCGGGCCTGTCGATCAACGGCTTCACCGCGGCGCCGAACTCGGGCCTGGTGTTTTTCGGCCTGAACGAATTCAAGGATCGCAAATCGCCCTCCGAAAGCGCCGATGCCATCGTCGGCCAGGTCAACATGCGGCTGGGCGAGATCAAGGACGCGTTCATGTTCGTGCTGTCGCCGCCGCCGGTCAGCGGCCTGGGCAATGCCAGCGGCTTCAAGCTGCAGTTGCTGGACCGCGGCTCGGTCGGCGAGGGCGCACTGTTCGGCGTCACGCAGCAGCTGATGGGGCGCGTGTACGGCAACCCGAATTCAGGCATCACGCAGTTCTTCAGCAACTACCAGATCAACGTGCCGCAGCTGTTTGCCAACGTCGACCGCACCAAGGCGAAGCAGATGGGCGTGAACCTGAACGACGTGTACGAGACCATGCAAACCTACCTGGGTTCGCTGTACGTGAACGACTTCAACCGCTTCGGCAAGACCTACCAGGTGATCGTGCAGGCCGATGCCGGCTTTCGCGCCAAGGCCGAAGACGTGGGCAACCTGAAGCTGCGCAACAACCGCGGCCAGATGGTGGGCTTAAGTTCCATCATGAGCATGCAGCCGGCTTTCGGGCCCGGCGCGGTGTCGCGCTACAACGGCTTTTATTCGGCCGACCTGAACGGCGCGCCCAAGCCCGGCGTCAGCTCGGGGCAGGCGCAGGCCGAGATGGAACAGATCCTCGCCGAAACCCTGCCACGCGGCGTGGGCTACCAGTGGACCGAGCTGGTCTACCAGGAAAAGATCGCCGGCAACACCATGGTCGTTATCTTCCCGCTGTGCGTGCTGCTGGTGTTCCTGGTGCTGGCGGCCACGTACGAGAGCTGGACCTTGCCGCTGACCATCATCCTGATCGTGCCGATGTGCATCCTGAGCGCGATGACCGGCGTGTGGATCAGCGGGCTGCTGGGCGCGCCGGGCGACAACAACATCTTCACCAAGGTGGCGCTGGTGGTGCTGGTGGGGCTGGCGTGCAAGAACGCGATCCTGATCGTCGAGTTCGCGAAGACGCTCGAAGACCGCGGCGAGCAATTGGTGGACGCCATCGTGCACGCTTGCCGCATGCGGCTGCGGCCGATCCTGATGACCTCGATCGCCTTCATCGCCGGCGTGGTGCCGCTGGTGGTGTCCACCGGCGCCGGCGCCGAGATGCGCCGCGCGATGGGCATCGCGGTGTTCAGCGGCATGCTGGGTGTGACGGTGTTCGGCCTGTTCCTGACGCCGGTGTTCTATGTGCTGATGCGCAAGCTCACGCAAAAGCGCCGTGATGCGGCGCGCGCCGCGCCGGCGCTGCCCTCGGGAGGCGACCATGTTTGAGCGCCTGCACGCCATGGCGCCGATTGCAACCCTCACGGCGGCGCTGACCGCGACGGTCTTGGCTGGCCTGGCCGGCTGCGCCAGCGGGCCCGACTACCAGCCACCGCAACCGCCCATGGAGGCGGCTTTCGTGCAGGCCGCGGCCGGCAAATCCGAACAGCCGGTGGCCGCGTTCTGGCGCGGCTTCAACGACCCGCAACTCGACGCGCTGATCGACCAGGCGCTGGCCGCCAACACCGACGTGAGGATCGCCCAGGCGCGGCTGCAGGAGGCACGTGCGAATGCCGGCGAGACCCAGGCCGATCGCCTGCCCAGCTTCAACACCGGCGCGGGCGTTGCGCGGGTCGACCCACTCGGCCCGGGCGGCAGTGCCAACCAGTTCAACCTGTCGGGCAGCGTCAACTGGGAACTCGACTTCTTCGGCCGCAACCGCCGCGCAGGTGAGTCGGCCGCCGCGCGGGTGCAGGCCGGCGAGGCCGGCGTGCAGGCGGCGCAGCGGCTGGTCAGCGCGGAAGTCACCAGCAACTACCTCGCGCTGCGCACCTTGCAGCAGCGCTTGCGGGTGGCGCAAGAGTCGCTGGTCAACCAGCGCGAAAGCCTGCGCCTGGTCGAAGCCCGCGCGCAGGTGGGCCGCGGCACCACGCTGGACGTGGCACGCGCCCGCGCACTGGTAGACAGCACCGAGGCCACGGTGCCGGCGTTGCAGGCATCGATCGAACGGCTGCCCTACCGGCTGGCCACGTTGACCGGGCAGAACGCACGCAGCCTGAACACACAACTGGCGACCGAACGGCTGCTGCCGACTTTTGCCACGACCGACCTGTCAACCCTGGCCACCGGCACGCCGCAAGCCTTGCTGGAGCGCCGGCCCGACATCCGCGTGGCCGAACGCCAGCTCGCCGCGGCCACCGCCGAGATCGGCGTGACACGTGCCGACCTGTTCCCGCGCATCAGCCTGGTCGGCCTGCTGGGCTTCACCAGCAACCGCCTGTCCAACCTGCTGCAGGCCGACTCACGCAGCTCCAGCCTGGGCGCGAGCCTGAGCTGGACGCCGTTCGACTTCGGCCGCGTGCGCTCACGCATCGGCGCCAGCGAAGCGCGCGCGCTGCAGGCGCTGCTGGTCTACGAACAGACGGTTCAGCTGGCGCTGGAAGAAACCGAAAGCGCGCTGGCGCAATACACCCGCAACGCCCAGCAGACCGACAAGCTGACCAGCGCGGCGCGCTACGCCGAAGAAGCGGCGCGCCTGTCGCGCGTGCGTTTCGAAGCCGGCGCGGCCGACTACCTGACGGTGCTGGACGCCGAACGCACTGTCTTGCAGGCGCGCGATGCACTGGTGCAGGCGCAAGGCGGCACGGTGGGGTCGCTGGTCAGCGTTTACCGTGCCTTGGGTGGCGGCTGGACGGCCGTGCCTTGAAGCGATGAGAGCGCGCCCAGGTGGATGACATGTGTCGTCTACCTCCTTGCGTTCAAATGCATCAATGCGGCAATGCGCAGTGGCGCGGGATCAAGCCGCCGGGGCACTCTGCTGCGCTCATGCCCGGGCACAGAGGCCCGTGCCTTCGCCAGGCACAAACAGTCCACTGGACTGTTTGTGTCCGGGCTCAGTCCCCCGAGCCGGAAATACCGGCTCTCCTGCTTTACTTCACGCTTGACGAAAACCATAGAACCTTCGCCAGTCACCCGACGCCCTCGGCCTGCCACCGTGGTTGGTCCTGCGTCAAAGAGCCTCGCCATGCCGCAACGCTGCAGGATCGGGCCGGTGGGGCGCTCTGTGGAGCGAAGTAAAGGAGGAGCCGAGGCGAAGGCCGACGGCGGGGGACATTCGCGCAGCGGAGCGCCCCGCCGGCCTGATCCCGCGCCACCTGTGCACCACCCGACCAAAGCCTTTCAACGCGAGACCGACTCAGAAGTGAATCCCCCGCATCATCTGCGCCATCGCAATCGCCTCGGGTGACAAGGTGGGCTTGGCGCTCTTGTCGCCCTTGGCGGCGGCGCTGTCGGGGAACATGCGGAAGGTGGTGTTCATCACGATCTGCGTGACGGTGGGCGCCAGCGCGTGCAGCACCTCGCCGAACACGCCCAGGCGCGTGGCCACACGCACCGGCTTGTCCACGCAGGCCTGCACGATCAGGTCGGAGGCTTCGTCGGTCGACAGCAGCGGCATGTTGTCGTAGATCTTGGTCGGCGCCGTCATCGGCGTGCGCACCAGCGGCATGTTGACTGTTGTGAAGGTGATGCCCTGGTCGGCGTATTCACTCGACGCACAGCGCGTCCAGGCGTCCAGCGCGGCCTTGCTGGCCACGTAAGCCGAAAAGCGCGGTGCGTTGACCAGCACGCTGATCGAGCTGATGTTGACGATGTGCCCCTTGCGCTTGGCCACCATGCCCGGCAACAGACCCATGGTGATGCGCAGCGAGCCGAAGTAGTTGAGCTGCATGGTGCGCTCGAAGTCGTGGAAGCGTTCGTAGCTGGCCTCGATGGCGCGGCGGATCGAGCGGCCGGCGTTGTTGATGAGGTAGTCGACGCCACCGTGGTCGGCCATGAGTTGCCCGACGAAGGCCTTGCAGCTGGCTTCGTCGGCGATGTCGGCCGAGTAGGTCACGACCTTGGCATCCTTGCCGGCTGCGGCCAGGATTTCCTTCTTGGCTTCGTCCAGCTTGGCCTGGTCACGCGCGCAGATGATGGTGGTGGCACCCGCCTGAGCAAACTTGACGGCCGCCGCCAGGCCGATGCCCGACGAGCCGCCCGTCACCAGCACCACCTTGCCGCCGACGGTGCCGCGCAGCGAGCGGTCGATGAACAGCGCGGGGTCGAGATGCCGCTCCCAGTAGTCCCACAGCCGCCATGCGTAGTCGGGCAACTTCGGGCAGGCGATGCCGCTGCCCTTCAGCGCGGCGAGAGTGTCGCGGCAGTCGTAGCGGGTGGGAAAGTTGATGAAGGTGAACATGTCGTCGGGCAGGCCCAGGTCTTTCATCACCGCGGTGCGCACCCGCCGCACCGGCGCCAGCGCCATCATTCCCTTCTTCACGCTCTTGGGGATGAAGCCCAGCAGCGCGGCGTTGATGAACAGGTTCATCTTGGGCGCATGCGCGGCCTTGCTGAAGATGTCCAGCACGTCGCCCACGCGGTAGCCCTCGGGGTCCACCAGGTGGAAGCATTTCTTGTTCAGCTCGGCCTTGGAGTGGCTGATGTGGTCCAGCGCCGCCACCACAAAGTCCACCGGCACGATGTTGATGCGCCCGCCTTCAAGGCCCACGCTGGGCATCCACGGCGGCAGGAGCTGGCGCATGCGCTGGATCAGCTTGAAGAAGTAGTACGGGCCGTCGATCTTGTCCATCTCGCCAGTGGTGGAGTCGCCCACCACCAGCGCCGGGCGGTACACCGTCCACGGCACTTTGCTTTCCTTGCGCACGATCTTCTCGCTCTCGTGCTTGGTCATGAAGTACGGGTGGTCCAGGCCCTCGGCTTCGTCGAACATGTCTTCGCGAAACACGCCTTCGTACAGGCCAGCCGCAGCGATCGAGCTCACATGGTGCAGGTGCCCGGCGTCGATGGCCTTGGCGAATTCGACCGCGTTGCGCGTGCCTTCGATGTTGACCTTGACCTGCGACTCTTCGTCGGCCGACAGGTCGTACACCGCGGCCAGGTGGTGCATGTGGTCGATTTGGCCTTTGAGCTTCTTTACGTCGTCGGCCGAGACGCCGAGCTTCTTGGCGGTGAGGTCGCCGAACACCGGGATTGCGCGCGCCCTGGCACCCTTTTCGTTGGCGCCCCAGTACGCCAGCAGCGCGGCGGCCTTGCCTTGGCTTTCGGGCCGAAGCAAGAAGTACACAACGGCACCGCGGCGTGCCAGCAGGGTCTTGACGAGGCGCTTGCCGATGAAGCCAGTGGCTCCGGTCACGAAATACTTCATGGGGCTGGTCCTTTGCTCGCGGTTGACGCGGGGCGTCGATTTGTGGAAAGGCATTCTTGACCAGAGTCGCGCGCACGGCCCTGCGCGATTTCCCGAACCCCGTGGGGCGCACATAGAGCCGTCTCCCTAGAGAAATAGGCTGTGCGCTCCAGGTGTGCCTTCTATAGTTTGTCTCTCCAAGGGCGCCGATCGGGGCCCGCGCGATCAACCCAGAGGACACAACACCATGGTCAAGAAGCTCAAGCAAATGGCTGAAAAACAAGCTGCGGGGGCCTCCGGCCTGTTCGACAGCGCACTCGCCGGTTCGGTGAAGGAATCGGCCCAGCAGATCTGGCTGGCCGGCATGGGCGCCTTCTCCAAGGCGCAGGCCGAAGGCGGCAAGGTGTTCGACGCGCTGGTGAAAGAAGGCGTGTCGCTGCAGAAAAAGACCCAAAGCGTCGCCGAAGACAAATTCAGCGAAGTCAGCTCCAAGATGACCGGCATGGCCAGCGAAGTGCAAGCCAAGGCCGGCCAGCAGTGGGACAAGCTGGAGAGCATTTTCGAAGAGCGCACCGCCAAGGCCCTGGGCAAGCTGGGCGTGCCGTCGGCCAAGGACGTGAGCGCGATGCAAAGCCGCATCGACGCGCTGTCGGCCCAGGTGGCCAAGCTGTCCAAGGGCGGGGCGGCAAAGACGGCGGCACCGGCCGTCAAGCCATCGGCGAAGGTGGCGGCCAAGCGCGCGGCCCGCAAGACGGCCTGAGTTCAACATCGTCAACGACAAGGGGCGCCGTGCGGCGCCCCTTGTCCGTTTGGAGACGCGCGCTTGCGGCTCGAACCTCAGCCCAGGTAGCGCCCTTCCAGATGCTGCCTGAAATGCACCGGGTTCAGCACCTCGCCGCTGGCGCGCACGGCCAGCTCAGCCGTGCTCCATCGGCTGCCCTGCGTCCAGATGTTGTCGCGCAGCCAGTCGAACACCGGCGCCAGGTCGGCACGGGCGATGTGCGCGTCGAGCCCGGGCACGCCGCGGCGGATCGCCGCAAACCACTGGGCGGCGTACATGGCGCCCAGCGTGTAGCAGGGGAAATAACCGAACAGGCCCGAGGCCCAGTGCGTGTCCTGCATGCAACCGTCATTGTAGTTGCCGCGGGTGTCCACGCCGAGCAGCGAGGCCATGCCTTCGTCCCACAGCGCCGGGATGTCTTCGGCCTGGACGCTGCCTTCGATCAGCGCGCGTTCCAGCGAATAGCGCAGCATCACATGCGCCGGGTAGGTCAGCTCGTCGGCGTCGACGCGGATGAAGCCGGGCTCCACGCGCGTGAGCAGGCAGTGCAGCGCTTCGGGCTCGAACGCCGGCTGCCGGCCGAATTGCGCGGCCAGGCGCGGCGCCAGCAGGCCGATGAAGGCGCGGCTGCGGCCCAGCTGCATCTCGAAGCTCAGACTCTGGCTTTCGTGGATGCCCATCGAACGCGCCTGCGCCACCGGCTGGCCGAGCCAATCCCGCGGCAGGTTTTGTTCGTAGCGGGCGTGGCCGGTTTCGTGGATGGTGCCCATCAGGCTTTGCACGAAGTCGTCCTCACCATAACGCGTGGTCAGGCGCACGTCTTCCGGCACACCGCCGCTGAACGGATGGGTGCTTTCGTCGAGCCGGCCGGCTTCGAAGTCGAAGCCCAGCAGGCCCATCACCTCCAGGCTCAATGCGCGCTGCGCGGCCTTGGGGAACGGGCCCTGCGGCGCCACCACCGCTTCGCGAGACTGCCGCTTGCGCACCTGGCGCACCAGGTCGGGCAGCCACTGCTGCAGGTCGCCGAACACACGGTCGACCTCGACGCTGGTCATGCCGGGCTCGAAGCGGTCCATCAGCGCGTCGTAAGGCGACAAGCCGCTGCTGTCGGCGCGCCGCGTGGCCTCTTCACGGGCCAGGCGCAGCACCTCGCGGAAGTTCTCCAGGAAGCCAGTCCAATCGTTGGAGGGGCGCTGGCGGCGCCACGCGTGTTCACAGCGCGCGCTGGCCAGTGACTGTGCCTGCACCAGCGCCTCGGGCAGGGCGTTGGCGGCACGCCAGTCGCGCTCGATCTCGCGCAGGTTGGCGCGCGCCAGATCGCCCAGCGGCTCGTCCCGGGCGCGCTCGACAAGGCCGGCCAGGCCCGCATCGGTGCGCAGGCGGTGCAGCAACGCATCCATCTCCGCCATCGCACTGGCGCGTGCAGCGTTGCCCTTGGGCGGCATGATCGCGGCGCGGTCCCAGCCGGCCATGGATTGAACGTGGCTGAAGTGGTACAGCCGCGTCCAGGTCTGGGTCAAAGCGTCGTAGGCGGGGTGAGCCATCATGGTCCTCGGAAGCTTGGTTCAAGCATTGTTCAGCACGGCCCAGGTTCAGGATGTGAGCGAGCCAGGAAAGACCCACAGCAGCAACACCGTCATCGTGACATAGCGAGCGAACTTGCCGATGGCCATGTAGGCCACACAGGGCCAGAACGGCAGCTGGAGCCAGCCGGCCAGCGCACACAACGGGTCGCCCACCCCCGGCAGCCACGACAGCAGGCAGGCCTTGGCGCCGAACTGTTGGAGCCATTTGAGCGCGCGCGCCTGCACCGGCTTGTGCGTGACCCTTTCGTACGCACGCTCCGCGCCATAGCCCATCCACCAGCTCAGCGCACCGCCCAGCGTGTTGCCCACGGTGGCCACCAGAACGGCCGGCCAGAACAGCTGCGGGTTGAGCTTGACCAGGCCGAACACCGCCGGCTCCGAGCCCAGCGGCAACAGCGTGGCCGAAATAAAGGCCACCACGAAGACCGTGCTCAGGCCGAACTTGGGCAAGGCCAGCAGGGTCAGCAGTGAGTCGATCCAGGCGTCCATCGCGGGCCATTATCGACAGCGCGGCGGGACACCGCGTTGCGCCCGGCCTGCTCCGCGACGCCGCTATACTCCGGCCTCGTTTTTCACCCGCTCACCCGCTCCCCTTTTGCCCATGCACATCGGCCACATTCCGCTGGCGAATCGACTCTTCGCCGCGCCCATGGCGGGCGTGACGGACCGGCCGTTTCGGCAGCTGTGCAAAAGGCTGGGCGCCGGTTATGCGGTCAGCGAAATGGTGACGTCGCGCAAGGATTTGTGGAACAGCCTGAAGACCAGCCGGCGCGCCAACCACGACGGCGAGGTGGCGCCGATCGCGGTGCAGATCGCCGGCACCGACGCACGGATGATGGGCGAGGCCGCGGCCTACAACATCGATCGGGGCGCGCAGATCATCGACATCAACATGGGCTGCCCGGCCAAAAAAGTGTGCAGCAAGTGGGCCGGCTCGGCGCTGATGCAGGACGAGCCGCTGGCGCTGCAAATCATTGAAGCGGTGGTGGCGGCCTGCGCGCCGCGCAACGTGCCGGTGACCTTGAAGATGCGCACCGGCTGGTGCGACGCCGAACGCAACGCGGTGCGCATCGCGCGGGCCGCCGAAAGTGCCGGCGTGGCGATGGTGACGGTGCACGGCCGCACCCGCGAGCAGGGCTACAAAGGCGACGCCGAATACACCACCATCGCCGCGGTGAAGGCCGCGCTTGGCGTCCCGGTGGTGGCCAACGGCGACATCACCAGCCCCGAGAAGGCGCGCGACGTGCTGGCCGCCACCGGCGCCGACGCGATCATGATCGGCCGCGCCGCGCAGGGCCGGCCGTGGATCTTTCGCGAGGTCGCGCATTTCCTGGCCACCGGCGTTCACCTGCCCGCCCCCGAGGTGCTGCAGGCCAAGCGCTGGCTGCTGGAGCATCTGCACGACCACTATGTTCTGTACGGTGAGTTTGCTGGCGTGCGCACCGCGCGCAAGCACATCGGCTGGGCGGTGCGCGCCTTGCCCGGCGGCGAAATGTTCCGGGCCCGGATGAACACGCTTGAAACCTGCGCCGCCCAAGTGAGCGCGGTGACCGACTGGTTCGACACGCTGGCTGACACGCATGTGCTGCTGCCCGCGCGATCCGATGCGGCCAATGAAGCCCTCGTCGAGCTGCGCGCGTGACAACGTCGTCCCCCGCCGTTCGATGAGCGTCTGGGCGCGTTCATGAGCCCGCCGGGCCGTCCCAAGGCGAGTACCGCAGCGCGCCGCACGGAGGTTGCTTGATGAGCAGCAAGAAGCACATTGAGGAATGCGTGCGCGAGAACCTGGAGAGCTACTTCAAGGACCTGCATGGCGTGGAACCCGCGGCGATGTACCAGATGATCCTGGGCGTGGTCGAGAAGCCGTTGCTCGACGTGGTGATGAAACACGCCGACGGCAACCAGAGCCGCGCCGCCGACTGGCTGGGCATCAATCGCAATACGCTGCGGCGCAAGTTGCTCGATCACAAGCTG
>JANNDW010000254.1:0-3218 GCA_031378125.1 Methylibium sp.
CGTGCAGGCTCATGGCCCACAAAAACCAGTCCGGCGCAAGCAGGGTCTGGGCGGGTACCACGTGGTTGACAAGTGGCGCCACGTCGATGCCGGTGAGCGCCTGGAATGCGTCGGGCGGGAACAGCAGCATGAGCGCGTGTACCGGCCCCGGGTTGCGGGTATGGGTGGGCAGGGTGAACGGCCCCGACAGCATCAAGGGCTTGAGGCAGTAGCCCGGCGGCGGCACCGAGAAACCGGGCCTGGTCAACCATTCACCATCGCCGACGAACCACCAGAAAAGCTTCACCAGCGGCGCCGCCGGAAAGTAGTTTTCGAGTTGCGCGGCGTTCAACTCGCGGCCGCGGGTGTCACGCAGCATCGCGGCGCGTACGCAGCCTGCCAGCGCCAGTGGCGGGATCCAGAGTCGGCTGCCTGCGTCGTTCATCGGAGGTCAGTGTCGCATTTGTTCAAGACCGAAGTGCCAGCGCCAGAGCACCATACCGGCCATGGAAATGACCTGGAGCGACCTCCCTGGCCCATCCACCCGCTGGTGGGGGCTGCCCGCGCTCGTGGCGATGCGGCGCGACTACCTCAGCGCGATCGCCGCGCAGCAGCGCTTTGGCGATCTGGTGCGGCAGCAGATCCTCACAGAGCGCATCGTCGATGTGTTCGACCCCGAACTGCTGCGCCAGGTCATGGTGGACGACGCTGACGCATGGATGCGCTGGGAACGCGGGCCCGAGGTGTTCTCTTACGGGTTGGGCCAGTCGGTACTGGTCACCGAAGGCATGGTCTGGCAGCGCCAGCGGCGCGCGCTGATGCAGGCGTTCACGCCCAAGCGCGTGGCGGGCCATGTGGCACAGATGGTAGAGGCGACCACGCTGGGTTTGACGTCACTTCGACCCGGTGAGTTGGCGATGGACGGCCTCTTCAGCCACCTGGCCATGGATGTGATCTCGCGGACCCTGTTCAGTGCGCCGATCAGCGGCGACACCCAGGCCGCGGCCCATGCGGTGCAGGTGCTCAGTGCGACCGCGCTGCGCGAAATGTTCTGGCTCATGACCCTGCCGGACTGGCTGCCGCTGCCAGGCAAGGCGGCCAAGCGACAGTCGCGCCAACTCATCCAAGGGCTGATCCAGGCCCATCTGGATGAGCGCCAACGTCATCCCGACAGCAGCAGGGCGGATCTGCTCAACATGCTGCTCGTCTTGCGCGACGAAGACAGTGGCGCGGCGCTGTCGGCACAACAAGTGTTTGACCAGTGCGTCCTGAGCTTCCAAGCCGGGCATGAGACCACCGCCACCGCTTTGCTGTGGTGGAGCTGGCTGATGGCCCGCAACCCGCAGGCTCACGCACGCGCCGCAGCCGAGATCGACGCCGGCCTCGCGGGCCAGTCACCGGGCGCAGACGCCTTGCAAGCCTTGCCTTGGCTCACCGCCACGCTCAAGGAGGCGATGCGCCTGTTCCCGCCCGTGGCGGCGTTGATGACGCGGCGGCTGACGCGAGAGATCGAATTGGCCGGCGTGCGGCTGCCCGCACGCACCCTTGTGCGCGTAACGCCGTGGCTGCTGCACCGCGACCCACGCTGGTGGCCGCGCGAGCCCCAAGCCTTCCGGCCCGAGCGCTTCATGGCAGCGACCGACGACTGGAACCCAGACCCGATCCCGCGCGGCGCCTACATCCCCTTTGACCTGGGGCCGCGCGTCTGTCTCGGCCAGCACTTCGCGCAGCTGGAAATGACCGTGATCGCGGCCCTGCTGCTGCAGCGCTTTCGGCTCTCGACCCTGACCGACACGCCGCCCACGCCGCATCTGGCCGTCACACTGCGACCCGCTGGCGGCTTGCGCCTGAACTTGGAGGCTCGTCTATGAACACCTGGCTCATCTGCGCGGCAGGCTTGAGCACGCTGATTGCACTGGCCCACTCGGTGCTCGGCGAACAGCGCATCTTTCGGCATCTGCGCCGCGCGGGTCAAATCGTTCCAACGGAGGGCGGCACCCTGCTGCGAGAGTTCCAGGTTCGCATCCTCTGGGCGACTTGGCATGGGCTGAGCGCGATGGGGCTCGGCCTGGCCGCCGTTTTGCTGTGGCTGGCCCATCCGGCCGCACAGGCCGCCTCTGCTGGCCGGGTGGAATGGTGCGTCGCGATGGCCATGGCCGTGACGGGCGTGCTCGTGCTGGTGAGCAACCGCGGACGACACCCGGCCTGGTTGGCGCTGTTTGCTGCGGCTGCGCTGGTGGCCCTGGGTCGTTGAAGCGATGACCCTGCAGGACGCACGGGGCGCCAGATGCTCCACCTGAATCTGCGGCGGGTCCACCGCGCATCGGCACTTCTGCTGGTGGCCTTCGCGTGCGCGCACATCGGTAACCATCTCTGGGCGCTGCGCGGCGCGGCGGCACATATCGAACTGATGGACAGCCTGCGCCTGGTCTACCGGCATCCGCTGGTCGAGCCGCTCTTGCTCGCCAGCGCCGGCGTGCAGTGCGTTTCGGGATGGGGGCTCGTCGTACGCGGGTGGCGTCGCCGCACGGGATGGCTGGCGTGGCTGCAGGCCGCATCTGGCGCTGGCCTGGCGACCTTTTTGCTGGTGCACGTGGCGTCGGTGCTGTACGGCCGATCGGTGCTGGGGCTCGACACCAACTTCTACTTTGCCGCCGCTGGCCTGCACGCGGGTGCAGGCGCTTGGTTTTTCGGCCCCTATTACTTCCTTGCGGTCGTTGCGCTTTTCACCCATCTCGGTTGTGCGCTGACTGGGCACGTGAAAGCGACGTCCGCACACGCCAGGCGCTGCGTGATCGGCGGGGTTGTCCTGGTTGGAAGCGCCGCATCGGCCAGCATCATCGCTGCGCTCGCGGGCATGACCGAGCCTGTCAACATCCCGGCGGCCTACAAGGCCAGATAGGGCGCCGGCGACAAGATCGGTCCCGGGCCTGTCTTTGGCCTGACCCATGCCGAGCCGGCCGATGGACGCGACAACAGGCAGGCGCCGTATTTCGAGAGCCATCGCCGCGGGCCGGCCATGACTCGGTGTCGATGCAGTTCAATTGGTCCAGTTGGTCAAGCAGGGTCAAAATCGAATGGCAAATATCATCTCTTGTGCGCTGTTCGCGCTTGGCGTTGCTCACATCGCATTCGGACTTGTGCGTTTTCGGACCGCTTTGACTGAGGCTTGTGCGGCTGGCTTCATTGGCCAGTTCAAAGAACCCGAGATTCGTCGCTCGGCGTTCTGGTTTCTCATG
>JANNDW010000276.1:0-7501 GCA_031378125.1 Methylibium sp.
CCTCTGCCCGACCGGCTGTCCACCGACCCACGCAGCCCGCATCACATCGCTGCCGTGTTCGAACAGGACGTCGGCATTCGCTTCAACGACAAAGAGCGCTCTGATGTGGAGGAATACTGCATCAGCGAAGGCTGGATCAAGGTGCCAGCAGGCAAGGCGGTGGACCGCAAAGGCCACCCGCTGATGATCAAGTTGAAGGGCAAGGTGGAGGCGTTTTACCGCTGAGTAGCCGCCATGCTCGGTGGCGCACAACTCGGTGGCGGTAGTGCAGGAGTCAACGCCGACCGACTCACCCATTTTCTGAAAGCGCCCCCTTTTGAAGTTTGCCGCTATTGCCGCCATTTCCCTCATCGTCGTCGTGCTCCTGTTCTGGCTGTGGACGCCGGACCGAAGCCGTGCCTCTCTCGAAGCCAGGTACCTGAACGCTCCCGGCGACATGATCGACGTGGCGGGCCTGCGTCTGCATGTGCGCGACAGCGGCCCAAAGAACGCGCCGGCGGTGGTCTTGTTGCACGGCTTCGGCGCCAGCCTGCACACCTGGGAGCCGTGGGCGCAAGGCCTGCAAGCCGACCGCCGCGTCATCCGCTTCGACTTGGCCGGCAGCGGCCTGAGCACGCCCGACCCCACCGGCGACTACACCGACGAGCGCAGCCTGCAGGTGCTCACCGCGCTGCTGGATACGCTGGGGGTGGCGCGGGTCAGCGTGGTGGGCCACTCGATCGGTGGCCGAATGGCCTGGACCTTCGCGGCCCTTCACCCCGAGCGCGTGGACAAACTCGTGCTGATCTCGCCCGACGGCTTTGCGAGCATGGGCTTCGAGTACGGCAAAACGCCCGAGGTGCCGGCCAGCGTGAAGCTGATGCGCTACGCACTGCCAAAACCGCTGCTGCGCATGAGCCTGGCGCCGGCCTACGCCGACCCGGTCGTGATGACCGACGCGCTGGCCACGCGCTACCACGACCTGATGCTGGCCCCCGGTGCGCGCAACGCCATGGTCGCGCGCCTGGAGCAGACCGTGCTGGTCGACCCGCTGCCGCTGTTGCGGCGCATTCGCGCGCCGACCTTGCTGCTGTGGGGCGAACGCGACGCGATGATCCCGTTCAGCAATTCGGCGGACTACGTGAAAGCCGTTCCCAACATCACCCTGGTCCCGCTGCCGGGGGTGGGCCACCTGCCGCATGAAGAGGCAGCGGAGCTTTCTCTCGCGCCGGTTGCCGCGTTCCTCAGGCAGCCGTGACGGACTTGCCGTTCTTCACAGTCGGCACAACGCTCCGCCGCCGGTTCACTCGCGTGCAAGGCGATTGGCACGGCGGCCCAACCTGGCCTACATTCGGCGCTCATTCAACCCGGAGCACTCCTATGCCCATTCGTACCGCATCGCTGACCCATCAGATCCAGAAAAACGGCGCGAGGCTTCATCTGGCGATGGTGAGCCGCGCCCATTCGCAAGGAGCAGACCAGCCGGCGTCGCAGGACGAGCAGGCGCTGCTGGCCGAACGCCGTTCGCTCAAGGAGGCCAGGGCGAAGCGGCAGGCTCAGGCCAAGCTGCCCAAGCCCAAGGCCGCCAGGGTGGTCAAACCGGCCAAGCCACCCAAAGCACCCAAGGCACCCAAGGCCGCGAAGGAACCAAAGCAAGCAAAATCGGCCAAGGACCACAAACCATCGCGCGCCGACAAGCTGACCAAGAAGGCCGAAAACCTTGAGGCCGCGAAGAAGGCCGAGAGAAAGTCGGCCAAGACCTGACACGCAGCGCGGGGCGGGTGCCGGGCGGGCGCCGGGATCCCGCCTTTCGCGCAGCAAGTCACGTTGCCCGGTTGAGCCGTCCCCGCGCCGCTCATGCCGCCGCGCCGGCTGCCGACAACGGCGGTCATGGGATCCATTCGTTTCTCTGTCGCGCCGCTGTGGCCGGGCGTTTTCGGGCGCGGGTTGTTGGTGCTGGCCATCCCCTTGCTCGCGGCGGGCTGCGGCAGCGTGCCGTTCCTCGGCAGCGCGTCCAAACCTGCGATTGCCGACACCCGCGTGAAGCCACCGCCCGCCGAGCCGGTGGCCCAACCCGAGCGCCAGGCTGCTCGCGCGCCCCACCCCTTGACCATCGTGCCGCCCAGCACCGCGCGGCCCGCCCGCGCCACCGCCGACCCCCCGGACGCGGTGCCGCGCATCGAACCCATCTCCGCGAGCCTGCCCAATCTGCAGTACCGCGTGCGTGGGCAGGACTACGAGCCCGGCAACAGCGACGTGCCGCTGGCGGACGCCGGCATCGCCTCCTGGTACGGCGAGCCTTTCCACGGCCGCCGCACCGCCAACGGCGAGGTCTACAACATGAACCGGATGACCGCGGCGCACAAGACCATGCCGCTGCCCAGCTATTGCGTGGTGCGCAACCGCCGCAACGGCAAAGAGGTGGTGGTGCGAGTGAACGATCGCGGTCCGTTCAAGGACGGCCGCGTGATCGACCTGAGCCGTGCGGCGGCGCGCAAGCTGGGCATTTCGGGGCTTGCCCACGTCGAGCTGCGGCGCATCACGTTTGATGAAATCCGCACCGGGTCGTGGAAGCCGGCCGCCCAACGAGTTGCCGGCCTCGGCCCGGCGAAGTAGCGCCGCGGCGCACGGTGGCCAGCGCCACATCGGCTGCCGGAACCGCGCGCCGGCGTCAGCGCAGCACGGGCGCGTTGGACAACTCGTTCGGGTTGCCCGCATCCCGATCGCCCTCACCCAGCGCAAGGTGCCGCAGCATCAAGGCGTCGACCGCGTCGATCGCCTGGTTCAGGCCGGCTTCGAACTTCCCGGCCTGAAACGCGGCGCGCATCGCACCCAGGATGCGCTGCCACTCGTCATCACTCACATGCTGGTTCAGGCCGCGGTCGGCAACGATCTCGATGCGCCGCTCGGCCAGCAGCAGGTAGATCAGCACGCCGCTGTTGTGTTCGGTATCCCACACGCGCAGCTTGCTGAACATGGCCACCGAGCGCTCACGCGCGCTGGCGTTGCGCCACAGGTAGCTCAGCGGCAGGCCCGATTCGACGCAGACGCGGATCTCGCCGATGTGGCGCCGTTCGCTTTCGGTCACGCGCGCCTCCAGGCGCTTCAATCCGCCGGCGCCGAGCGCGCGTTGTGCATCACGCTCGTCGAACCAGCGGTGTCTCAAGATGCGCAGCAGCCTGTTCATGATGTGTTCACCAGTCGCCCGACGCGCCACCGCCACCGAAGTCGCCGCCGCCGCCGGAGCTGAAACCACCGCCACCGCCACCGGAACTCCAACCTCCGCCGCCACCGCCCCCGCCGCCCCAGATCACCGGCCCGCCGCCACGCCCGCCCAAGCCGCCGCCGCGGCTGGCGCCCAGCCCCATCACGCCCACCAGGAACAGCGCTACCAGGCCCGCGCCCGCGGCGATCAGCGCGCTGGTGGTCAGCCACCAGCCGATGCCACCCACCGCGCCACCGGTCAGCAGCGAACCGAACTTGCGGCCGAACATGCCGGTGAGCACCGCGCCCAGGATCGGCACGCCGACAAACAGAAAGATCGACAGGCTCTGCAGGTCGAAGCCTTGCAGCAGGCCGGTGCCATCGCCGCGTGGCGCCGGTTCGGCCAGCCCTTCGCCGGCAATGCGTGCGCTCAGTTTGTCGACCGCCGCGTTCAAGCCACCCGCGTAGTCGCCGGCCTTGAACGCAGGGCTGATCTGCTCGCCGATGATGCGCTTGGCAGCCAGGTCGGGAATCGCGCCTTCGAGCGTCTTGGCCACTTCGATGCGGACCCGGCGGTCGTTCTTGGCGACGATGATGAGCAGCCCGTCGCCCACCTCGCGCCGGCCGATCTTCCAGGCATCGGCCACGCGCTGGCCGTACGACGCGATGTCTTCGGGCTGCGTGGTGGGCACCAGCAGCAGCACCAGCTGCGAGCCGCGTTGTGTTTCCAGCGCCGCCAGCTTGGTGGTGAGCGCCTGGGCCTGCGCCGCGGTCAGCGTGCCGGTCTGGTCGATCACGCGGCCCGACAGCGGCGGCACCGGCAGCACGTCCTGCGCCCGCACCAGGCCCGCGGCCAGCAGCAGCCAGGCCGCCAAACCGACAAACGCGAGGAAGGCACGGCGCATCATCGGCTCCGGGTCACTGAGCTCACGCCAGCGCACTCAAGCCACTGCGCTCACTTCGGTGCCGGCTTCTCGAAGTTGACCGCCGGCGGCGCCGAGATCTGCGCTTCGTTTTGCACCGTGAAGCTGGGCTTCACGGTGTAGCTGAACATCATCGCCGTCAGGTTGGTGGGGAAGCTGCGCGCCAGCACGTTGTAGGCGGCAACCTCTTTGATATAGCGGTTGCGCGCCACCGTCACGCGGTTTTCGGTGCCTTCGAGCTGGGTGCGCAGATCCTGGAATCCCGCGTTCGCCTTCAGGCTGGGGTACTGCTCGGCCACCACCATCAGGCGGCTCAAAGCGCCGGTGAGTTCGCCTTGCGCAGCCTGGAATTTGGCGAACGCGGCGGGGTCGTTGATCAGCTCCGGCGTGGCCTGGATGCTGGTGGCCCTGGAGCGCGCCTCGATCACCTTGGTGAGCGTCTCTTGCTCGAAGTTGGCTTCACCCTTGACGGTGGCCACGATATTGGGAATCAGGTCGGCACGCCGCTGGTATTGGTTCAGCACCTCGGACCACGACGCCTTGACCGACTCGTCCAGGCGCTGAAAGTCGTTGTAGCCGCAGCCGCTCAGGCTCACAGCGGCCAGCACGGCCAGCGCCGCGGCACCGGCACGGCGGCGGGTGGAGGTGAAAAAGGCGTGAAGCATGCAAGGTCTCCTTGTTTGCCCCCAAGGCGCCTTTGGCGCCGGCTCCCCGAAGGAAGCGTCGTCGCCTTGGGGGCGGCCCGGCGGCGACACAGGAATGTTGCGGGCCGGATGGTACCGCGCCAAATCAGCTGGGGACTGCCGGCCTCTTTTCAATCTGCGCGGCGGCCGACTCAAGAGCCGGGACCGAAGGAACATTTCAGTCCGCCGGGCGAATGCCGATATCCCAGCCATTCGGTTCGGGAGAACACGTCGATGAGCTCCAAGTCTTCAACCACACCAGGCCAATCGCCAAATCCCGGCGGCATGCCGCTGCGCTCGCTGATCCGCGCCGCGCGCGGCGTTTTCAGCCGGCCGGTTCGCATCGAGCGCGAGCAAAGCAAACCGCGCGCGGCCCTCGAAGAAGGTTCGGGCGCGGCACAGGGCAAGGCCCAGGAGCACCGCGCGGATGTGGCACCCGAGACCCAAGCCACCCTGATGCGCTCGGACCTGAAGGCCCATCTCGACCGGTGCGGCAATTCCCGTGCCGCCCTGCCCCACCTGGCCACGCTGGAACATGAGCTGAAGAAACGCGGGATGCGCGTGTTCAGCCAGCTGCCGCTGAAGGTTCTTCAGCGTGCCGCCGCGCAGCTCGATGGCCTGGCACAAGAGCCGCTGCTGGAGGGTTTTACCCTGCTGCAAGCCAGGCTTGCCACAACCATCGTGGCGCGCGAGGAAAGCGCCCAGGTGCAGATCAAGCTCCGCGAACCGTCGCCGTTTCTCATGGAGCACAAGCTCCAGGTCAGCGAAGCCAGCATGTCCGATTTCATGCTGGCAGGGGGCGATCTGGCGGCCGACCCGTCGGCAGCACCCGATCACAAACCCGGCTGAGCCGCCAAAGTGAAGCGCCTGTGCAACTGCGCAGCGCAGGCGGCTCAAACTCGCGCCTTCCCTGCACAACTGCGCAGGTGCTTCGGTTCGGCGCGAGCCGCCGCACGCGCGGCCTCAGAGCGCTGCGCGAGGTTCGCAGCGTTTCCCAACCAGGCGGGCCGCCAGCTTTCAAGCGCCTCAAGCGCAGCCAGCCGGCGTGCCGGCGACATGGGCCGCATGCCTTCGATCACCAGCGCGACGCGATTCACATCCACCGCACCGCCATGCACCATGCGCGCCAATGCGGCGTTCGGGTTGCGCAGCAGGCTGGCCAGCCAGGCGGCTTCCACCGGCGTGAGCGCCGCGGCACGCTTGCCCAGCAGGTTCAGCGCGGCGGCGTGGGCGCCACATTGACCATCGGCCCACGGCGCCATCGCAAGATAGAGGTCGAGCACGCGCGCCTTGCCCAGCGTGCGGTCCAGCTCCACGGCGTACAGCAGTTCGCGCAGCTTGCGCGCGTGGCTGGGCCGGTCGCCGGTGTAGATCAACTTGGCCAGTTGCTGGGACAGCGTGCTGGCGCCTCGCGGCCGGCCGCCTTCAGCGCGCGCGGCGCTTTGGTTGGCGGACCACGCGGCCATGATTTCGGTCAGGTCGTAGCCGGTGTGTTCGTAGAAACGCTGGTCTTCCGCCGCGATCACGGCACGTGGCAGCCAGGTGCCGAACGATCCTGCGGGCCCCTTGGCCGCACAGGCCGGCAGCGCGCCGGCCAAGACCTCGGTGCCCAGACCGGACACGCTGAAGCCGTCGATCCGGGGCTGGATGCTGAACTCGCGCGACGGCAAACGCAGGCTGGCGCTCAGGCCGATGCTGCCTTCGATTTGCGCACGGCCGAGTTCGGGGATGGCGCCGCCAAACAATGCGAATGCATGGTCCAGCGGCGTGGGCGGCAGCTTGAAGGTCACTTCCGCCTGGCTGGCCTCGATGCGCGCGCTCCAGCGCCCGCGCACCGCCTTGGGCGCATTGCCGAGAGCAAACCCACCGTGCAAATTCAACCGCAGGTCGCGCTCCAGCGTGAACTCGGCGCGCGCCAGCGTGATGCGGTCGCGCCCCAGTTCAGCGCGGTCCAACGAACACGGCGCGCAGACGATCACCCAGCTGCCCGGCTTGGCGCCCGCGGCCCAGCGCACCGGGCCGAAACGGGTGTTCAGCGTGCGCCCCTCCAGCAGGCCCAGCGTGAACGGGTGGGTGGCCATGCGCAGCAGCGTGGGCATGCTGACCCGCTGCTGCCAGCGCCCCAGCCGCAGCGTTTCGAACCATTCGCCGGGCGCGGGTCGCAAGTGATGCAGCAGGCTGAAGCTCAACGCAGCAGTGCATGCCAGCACCACCGCGCACAGCGCCAACCCCCACCGCGCGATCGTTTTCCAAAGCCGGTCCGTCTGGCGCGGTGCGATCGTCGTCCACGGCAGGTTCACAGCGCCCTCGCCGTCGTGATGGCCTGCCACGGACCCGTCGACTGGCCGAGCTGCGCGGCCCAGAACCAGCTCGACGCATCGGTGTAGGCCTGGCCCTGCGCGTCGACGATGCGTTCGCACACGCGCGTCTGGCGGCCATCGCGTTCGGCCACGAAGCAGCGCCACAAACGTTGCCGCGCATCCCGTTCCAATTGCGCCTGATGGATGCGATAGCCCAGACCGCGATAACAGTCAGCCGCCGGATGCAGCATGCGGGTGGGTTGGCGCACCTCACGCAGCACCAGCACCTGCTCGCCATCGGTCAGGCGCGCCATCTGGCCGGGGAAGCGTGCGGCGAAGCGCTGTTCCACGGCACTCAGCGCCAGCGGCCGCAGCGGCCTGCCTTCCCAGCGTGCAGGCCATTCGGTGGCCG
>JANNDW010000327.1:0-7601 GCA_031378125.1 Methylibium sp.
GAAGGTGATGCGCTGTTCCGTTTCCAACGGCGAATAGCCCTGCGCCTCGGTGTTGATCTGCACCTGCACGTTGGTGATGTCGGGCACCGCGTCGATGGGCAGGCGCTGGTAGTTGTAGGCGCCCAGGGCGCCCATGGCCAAGGCCAGCAGCAGCACGGCCCAGCGCTGCTGAATGGCGAATTGAAGAAGTTTGTCGAGCATGGTTCTTTCCGGTCTGGTGCTTGACTGGGCGTTGACTAAACGGCGGCGTCGCCGTGCTCGTCGGTGCGGATGCGCACCACCTCGTCGAGGGTCATGACGGTGATCAGGCCGTCGCCGGGACGGCCCGTCCGGGCGTGCTGCTGGATCGTCTGCACGATGGCCGGCGCGAATTCGTCGGCGCAGGCGATCAGCAGCACCACGTCCGAATGGCCGGCCATGTCGGTGCCCGCCGGGTGCCAGGCGCGCCCGGCATCGGTGCCGCGGCTCTCGCCCTTGCAGTGCCATGTCGAAAAACCCGGAAAGTGCGGCAACTGGTGCAGGGCATGGTCGACGGGTTCGAGCATGTGTGGCTTGATGATCGCGGTGATCTGCTTCATGGTGGGCTCCGACTCAGTGATCGTGACTGGCACCGGCTTTGCCGATGTCCGCCTTGATCAGAAAACTGTTGCGCGAGGCGTAGCGCTCGCCCGGTTCCAGGCCACCGAGCACCTCCACCGTCTTGCCATCGCCGCGGCCCAACTCGACCGGGCGCGCCTCGAACTTGTCGCCGTAACGGCCGAACACCACTTTCGAGTCACGCAAGGTTTGCACCGCGTCGGCCGCGATGGCCAGTGGCACCTCGACCTCTTCGGCCACCAGTTCGACATTGACCGGCAAGCCCGGGCGCCAGACGCCTTTGGGGTTGGGCAGCACCACGCGCGCCTTGGCGCTGCGCGTCTGCTCGCCGACCAGCGCGCCCACATACGACAGCTTTCCGTCCGCCTGGGCCTCGAAGCTTGTCGCCTTGACGGTCGCCTTCTGGCCGACGCTGACCCCATTCACGTCCTTGGCCTGCACGTCCATCTCGACCCACACCGTGGACAGATCGGCGATGACGAAGATGTTGGCGTCGTCCTTCAGCACCTCGCCCACGGCGATCTTCTTCTCGGTGATCACACCGTCGATCGGCGAGCGGATCTCGTAGCGCGTCAGGTTGCCCGACGCCGGCAGCGTGGTGCCCAGCGACGCCAGCTTCTGGCGTGCCGACTGTTCGGCGATCTCGGCTTCCTGCAGGGCCTGGTTCGCCTGCAGGTAGTCTTGCTGGGCTGAAATCTTTTCTTCCCACAGCTTCTTTTCGCGTTCCGCGGTGGTGCGCGCCAAGGCCAGCCGCCTTTGCGCAGCGAGCAGTTCGCTGCGCTGGTCGGCCAGCGTCTGGCTTGACAGCACCGCCAGCACCTGGCCGCGGCGCACCCGGTCACCCGCGTTGCCCGCCACCGATTCCACCTGGCCCGTCAGGCGCGGCACCACATGCACGGTGCGGTCCTCGTTCAGGCGCACTTCGCCCAGCAACTGCAGCACCACGTGGATGCGTGCCGGTCCCACGGCGGCAACCTGCACGCCGCTGCTTTCGGCCTGCTTGTCGCTCATCGCGACCCGCGCTTCGACCTGCTCGAATGCAAAGTTGTACGCCTTGCCCTCGTGCTGCGCGGCGATCGCAACAGTGAACGAGTGCGGCTCCTCGACGTTCGCGTTGCCCTTGAGGTAGTCGGCTTCCTTCGTGAAGGTGAACGCCTGCGGCTTGCGGCCCAGCCGCTCGATCGTGACGGTCACCTGGCTTTTCGCCGGATCGACCGGCTTGCCGTCTCGGTAGGTGTAGATGCGGAACTGCGGCTCGACGCCTGTTTCGAAAATGCTCAGCTCCAGGCCATAGGCGCCTTCGGTGAACAGCTTGCCGCCGTGCGGTCCTTTCTTCGGTTTCTTCTCGTCGGCGTGGGACTCCTTGTCGTCGTGTTTGTCTTCGCCCTTGGCCTCGGCATGGCCGCCGTGCGAGTCACCTGCGGGCGTGGACCGTTTGCTGCCGAGAATGGCGGCGCCGGCCGCCACGCCGATGACCAGCACCAGCGCCACCAGCAGCGCCTGCTTCGGCAGCCCCTTCTTTTCAGTTGATTCGGATGTCACTGTGAACTCCTCGTGAATGCGTTGGGTGGTTGCGCGGCCGGCTCCGGGCTGTCGCCCAGCAGCCGGTCGATATCGGCCGACGCGCGGTGTGCGTTGGCCTGCGCGCGCAGGTACTGCGACTTGGCCTGGAACAGCGTGCGCTGGGCGTCGAGCACGTCAAGGAAATTGAACTTGCCCAGGTCGAATCCCTTGGTCGCCGCGTCGTAGGCGCTCTGCGCGCCGGGAAGGATGTCGCCCTGCAGGTTCTGGGCTTCGGCGCGCGCAGCGTCCAGTTGCTCGCGCGCCAGCAGCACGTCGGTGGCGAGCTTGATGCGCGTTGCCACCAGTTCGTCGCGCGCCTTGTCTTCGCGCCGCAGCGCTTCGAGCAGGTTGCCGCGGTTGTTGTCGAACACCGGCAACGGAATCGCCAGCCCGACGATGGCCTGGTTGCGGCCGAGTTCGGCGCTGCGTTTCACGCCCAGGCTCACCGTCAGGTCCGGCACGCCGCGTGCGCGCTCGACCTCGGCCAGCGCGCGCCGCCGCTGCACTTCGATCTGCGCGCGCTTCAGGTTCGGTGATGCGGCCAGGCGCGCATCGATCGCGTCGCGCGTGGGCAGCGCCGGCAGGTCCGCGGCACCGCCCACGGCGCGTTCGAAACGTGGTGTCAGGTTGCCCCAAGTGGCGGCCAGGCGCAGCCGTGAAGACCGCAACTGCGTTTGCGCCTGCGTGGCCTCCAGCCGCACGGTCGACTCGGCGACCTTGGCCCGGGTCTCCTCCACCGGAGAAATCTTGCCCGCGAGCACGCGCTTGCCCGCGGCGTCGGTGGCCCGCGCGGCCAGGGCCACCGAGTCCGCTGCCAAGGTGATGCGCTCTTGCGCCACGAGCACGTCCTGGAAGGCCGCTGCCACGGCCGCGCGCAGTTCGGCACGCCGGGCCGCCAGCTCGGCAGCGGCGATGTCGCGGTTGCGTTCGGCTGCATCGATTCGGGCAGCCCGCTTGCCGCCCATTTCGATCGGCTGATTGAACTGCAGTGTGGTGGTGCGCGTGGCGTTGCGTGTGTCTTCGAGCTGCAGTGACAACTCGGGGTTCGGTCGGGCCCCGCCTTGCTGCGCGGCCGCCTCGGTGGCTTCGAGTTCACGCGCTGCTGCGGCCACTTCTGCATTGGCAGCCAGCGCCAACGAGATCGCCGTCGCCAGGGTCAATACCGTGGTTGCTTCGGCCGCCGGTGCTGCCGCATCCGCGGCCGAGGCGGGCGACCACGGGGCCAGCGGCAGTGCAGCCGCCATCGAAAAGGAAATGGCCAGCCCGCAGGCCCGCCGAAACATGAACAACATCCGCTTCTCCGTGAAACACACGATGAGAAGCCGGCGGACAGCCGCTGGCTGTGTCCAGACGCCGACTTCAGGCGAGGGTCAGCGGGCGGATGAGCGGAACGCGTTCGAGAGGGTCGGGGTGGTGCCAGGTCGGTGGGGCATCGAAGGCGACCGGCGCGCCTTGCGGGGGCGTGATCGACCCGGGCCCAGCTTGGCAGGGCAGTGCGCAGGCACACGTGAGATGGCATTGCGCGCAATCGTTGTCTGCGCCGCCCAGGTTGGCCGAGCCCGCGTCACCGGCGGTGCGGGCATCCGCATGCTGGTGCTCGTGGTGTCCAATGTGAGTGGCCGCGCCCACCTCATGTGCGCAATAGCTCGAGGCAAGGGCATACGCGCCTTGCACGGGCAACCAGCACAACAGCAGCAGGGCGATCCACCGACAAAACATAGCAGATGAGTATAGGGGCCCACAGCGAGGGGCGCGTTTCGGTTTGTGCATACACCCGGATCACGAACGGCATTCAACCCGCGGCGAGGGGCGGCGAGACGCCTGCGTCTGCACCGATGACGCGACTTGAGATCAGCCGCAGCAGGAACGCTGCACCTGGATCGGCGGACACTTCACCGAGCCGAACGAGCAGAACACGCAGCAGTCGCCTGGTTCCGGGCGCAGCAAGGTTTTGCAAGCCTTGCACTCGTAGAAGAACTGGCATGCATCGGTGGGCATGGTTTCGAGCTTGACGTGGCCACATTGGGGACACGTCAGCACGGATTCGAGGACCGCATCGTTCATTCGGTCACGGCCGTACTGTTGAAGGAAAACCGGCGCCGGTGGTCGCCTTGATCAAGGCGGCGGTGTCGGTCCGGTCGGCATCAAACGTCACCGTCGCTGTCTTCTTGTCGAGATCGACGTTCGCTTCGGTGACACCCGGGACTTTTTTCAGTGCCTGTTTGACCGTCACCGGGCACAGGCCGCAACTCATGTTCTGCACGTCGAGGACCGCTGTCTTCGGGGTGGTGGCCAACGCGGCAAGCGGGAACGCGAAGGCGATGCCGGCAATGAGAAGTCGCATGGAATTTTCCTTTCAGTAGATGTATGGCGCGAGCCAAGGAACGGCCAGCAGGCCGAGCAAGGCAGCGGTGACGAGCCAGAAGATCGCGCGTTGGCGCCGAAGCGTTGCGGGGTCGGCGCAGGCGGTTCCCGGCTCGCACACTTGCGGCACAAGATACAGCCGTCGGAAGGCCAAGCCCAGGAACAGCAGGGTGACGACCACGAAGATCGGCCGAATCGGTTCCAGTGCGCTGAGATGGCCAATCCACGCGCCGCTGATGCCCAAGCCCAGCAACACCAGCGGCCCGACGCAGCACACCGATGCGCCGAGGCCGGCAAGCACCCCGGCGACCAACGATCCTTTGACCTTCAGTGAACTCATTCAGGAGCTTTCGAACTTGTTGAATCGAAAGCAGTCTAGATTCCGTACCGTGGTACGGAGTCAAGGGGCATCGCATGGTTCCCGAGTTGTCGATAGGGCGTCTGGCCGGTCAGGCCGGCGTCAACGTGGAGACGATCCGCTACTACCAGCGGCGCGGCCTGCTTTCGGAGCCCGACAAGCCGCAGAGTGGGTACCGCCGCTACCCGCCTGAACTGGTCAAGCGCGTGCGGTTCATCAAGCGTGCTCAGGCGCTGGGCTTCACGCTGGAGGAGATTTCCGGCCTGCTGCGCCTGGACAAAGCGCATGCCTGCGCCGAGACACGCGAGCTTGCAGCCCTCAAGCTGGAGAACATCGAGAGCAAGCTGGCCGACTTGGCGGCGATGCGCAAGGCGCTTTCGAAGCTGGTGCGCCAATGCGGCTCGATGGGCAGCGCCGGTGCATGTCCCATCATTCACGCGCTGGCGATGGACTGACAGGGCGCGCAAGCTGTCGCCGCAACAGCGTCGAACCGCCGGCGCCCGACTGGCTTACCGACGGCGTCGTCTTCGCTTGTCTGGTACCGATTGTGTTGTCGTCGGTCGTCATCGACGACCCGACCGACGGCATTCGCGCCGGCCTCGTCTCGGGCGGCATCGGCATTTGTGCTGTTCGCTGCGGTGCTGCTCGAGCGACCGGGTGCTCTCGTGCTTGCGCTGTCGCAGGGGTGGCGGCGTGCACGGGCGTTGAAGAAACGCGGACCGCTTCGGCAGCGGGGTGGCGGCTGGTTTTGCTACCGGCAGTCCTTCGGCGTGATGCGCCGCAGTCCGCCCTTGGGGGGCAGCCAGAACCTGGGCTTGCATCTGTCTGCATCCGGCATCGCGTTCGGTGCTGTGGCGCCGGCCTTTGCGGCATCGGAGGCCGAGTGCTGCACCTTCACGTAGCCGAGCTTGGGATGCAGCCACATGTGGCTGTCGCGGTCGGCGGCAAACGCCGAGAAAGACGCAGAGACGATTGCGGCGAGCAACGCCGGCTTGATGAATTGCAAGGTCATGATTTTCTCCAGAATGCGGTGTGCCGAAGATCGCGCCGGCGTGACTGGGTCTCCGCACAACGGTCTCCAACGGAAGAACAGGGGCGCTATGCCTTGCGGCCTGGCGCACTGCGGGGCATGAGCAGGCTCATGCCGGCGGACCGAGACGGCCCGCTAATTGCGAAGAACCATGTGCAGGAGGTACAGCGGTGGGCCGTCTCGTGGCGGTGCGTTCGAGGGCGCAACGCGAGCCCCCGCCATCGTGCGCGGTGGCAAGCGCCATGCAGGGTGCGATTCGAAGGCCAGCATCGAAGGAGCAAAGTCCAACGTCGTTCCGCTGGCCTGCTCGTTGGCCTGGCAATGGGCCTTGCACAGGCTCGGTTGATCCGGGTCGGCGTTCATCTGGTCGCAGTTCACCGGCATGATTGCCGATTGCGAGACCGCCTGCGTGAGCTGCGGACACAGGTAAGCGGCAGTCGCGAACTGCGCAAACAGCAGCAGCGGCAACAGTGCAGCCACGATCCAGCGGCGTAACCGCAGGCGGCACAGCCGAAAAGGATGCTGGTTCATCGGGGCCATGAGAATTTGGACTGCGGTGTCGGTCAGACTTCGGAGGCGATAAATCGTTCGTCAATCGCGCTGGGCTATTCCTTACTCGCTTGCCATCCCTTGAACGCGGCCCGCAGCGCCGGCAGCATCTTCTCGGCCGCCGCTTCACCCGCGGCGATCAACCATTCGCGGTCGAAGAGCGCCAAATCGCTGGTCGGTGGAATGACAGGCCTGACCACCAGGTCGGCCTGCTCGCGTTCGCGCAGCAGATGGCGATAGGTCGAAATCGTCACCGTCTGGAACAACACCGACATGGGGTTGTTGAGCGATGCGTTTTGCGGCGGGTACACCACATCGACCGCGACCACCACGCGTGCGCCGAGCGTGCGCGCGGCACCCACCGGCATCGGGCTGGCGATCTGGCCGTCGCCCAGCACCCGCTCGCCCGAACGCACCGGTTCGTAGAGTCCCGGAACCGCCGAGGAAGCCCGCAATGCACGCGGTGTGTCGCCGTGGTTCAGCAGCACCGGCTCGCCGGTGTTCAGGTCGGTTGCGACGGCGACGAAGGGCGTTCGCATCGTCTGCAGCGGCACGTTGAGCGACTCACGCAAAAAGTCTTCGAGCCGCTCGCCCCTGGCCAGCCCCAAGCCGAAGCCGCCAAGCAGGGTTTTGACCGGATCGATGTCGATCAGCGTCGGCAGATTGAGACGCGCGGCACGTGCTTCAATCTCTGCGACCGGCAGGCCCAAGGCGAAGTACGCACCGACCATCGCGCCGGCGCTGCTGCCCACGATCAGGTCGGGCTTCAGCCCTTCGCGTTCGAGCACACGCAGCACGCCCAAATGCGCGAAGGCGCGCGCCGCACCTCCGGAGAGCACCAGCGCGACGCGCGGCGGTGCGCCTTGGGCCCGCGCTTCGAAGCGCGGCGCATCGATGGGAGGCACATCGCCAGGGGCTTTGCTGGCGCTGAAGATCGTGCTGGCGCAGCCTGCCAGCATCGTCAGCGCCGCCGCCACCGTGGCCATGGCCACCAAGAATCGGATGGCACTGCGCGCCGCCAGCCCCGCGTTGCCGGTCGAACGCATCATCGCCCCCGCTCCCGCGGGTCCAGCAGCGCCGAGTGCTTTGTCGGGCTGGTTCATGGCGACACTGCGTGCAATGCCGCGTGCGGCGCCTGGC
>JANNDW010000349.1:0-3236 GCA_031378125.1 Methylibium sp.
GGCGGTGCAAGGCGCGGTGGCGATGGCGCTGCGCCAGCAGACTTTCGTCGCGGCGCTGCGCCAGTGCCTGCAGGTGCTGGCGGGCGCAGCCGTCGTCGAAGGCGTCGACCTGGACGCGGCCGACACCCCGCTGGTCCAATAACCCTGGAAACCGCGTGATCGAATACGCCGAAGTGCATGCGCAGCTGGCACCGGCATCGGAATCCATCAGCCTCCATCAGCTTCCACACGGACACCGCCATGGCACTGGACCACGCACAACCGGGCGAGCCCGTCGACCTCACGCCGCTGGGCTCCGCCCTGCGCACGTCGTCGACCCACGCGATCCTGAAGACCCACGCGCTCGAATTGATGCGCGTCGTGCTGCGTGCCGGCGAGGCCTTGCCGCCGCACGCAGTCCAGGGCGAGTTGACGCTGTTGTGCATTGAAGGCACGGCCGAAGTCACGCTCGATGAACGCGCATTCGCATTGCGTGCCGGCCAGCTGGTGCTACTGCCCGCACGCGCCAGGCACGCCGTGCGCGCGTTGCAAGACACGTCCTTGCTGCTGACCCTCCAGCTGCCGCCGGGTGCCCCCGGAAGCGCGTCGTCCACGCACTGAGGTTCAAGGTGGATGGCGCCGCGCTTGACGCAGCGCAAGCCGGCGCGGCGGGTTCGCGGCGACGCTCGCTTCGATGAACACACCCACCCATTTCGATCAGCTGCTGCGCGCCGCGTCCGAGCAGCCCGATCCGCAGCAATTGCTGTTTGTCTTTGCCGCCGCCGAGTTGCCCGACGACGCCACGCCGGCGCAACGCCGACGTTTTGCGGCCGGCGGTGGGGGCTCGCTGGCGCCGCTGATGTGCGTGGCCAAGGGGCCTGGCGAGTTGGCTGGCTTCGATGCATTCGTTGCCGAATCCCGCGACGCGGGGCCGGCCTGGCAGGTGGTCTTCGCGGCCGGACTGGCCGGCAGCTTCGGCCGGGCGCCCACCGAGCCGCAGGTCGAGCTGGCCTTGCAGGCGATGGTCGAGCGTGTGCGCGCAGGGGTGTTCGACGGCCTGCTGGCGCTCGACCCGGCTGGCCAGCCGCTGAGCTTCTCCCCGTCGGCCGGCGCTCCGAACTGACGCTGGCCGCGATCAAAACCACGCGGGCGACAGGCCGCTAAGCTCAGTGCCCGCCTCCCAGCGAGCACCACGGAGCACCCATGCCGCCCTCCTCCCTCATGCAGTCGCCGGCCACAACTTCGCCTGCCCTGCCCGCCCTGCCCGCCCAAGAGGTCAGCATCGAGGTGTTGATCGAAAAATACGCCAAGGGGGGCGAACGCAGCATCGACGACGTGCGCCGGCGTGTGGCGCACGCGCTCGCGCAGGTGGAAGCGCCGCTGGCGCGGGCGCAGTGGGAGGCGCGCTTTTTCCAGGCGCTGCAAGACGGTTTCATTCCGGCCGGCCGCATCAACTCCGCGGCGGGCACCGAACTGGCGGCCACGCTGATCAACTGCTTCGTGCAGCCGGTGGGGGACTCGATTTCGCACGACGACGATGGCCACCCCGGCATCTACACCGCGCTGACCGAGGCGGCCGAGACGATGCGCCGCGGCGGTGGTGTCGGCTACGACTTCTCACGCATCCGCCCGCGCGGCGCGTGGGTCGGCAGCATGCAGTCCAGCGCCTCGGGGCCGGTGTCGTACATGCGGGTGTTCGACCGCTCGTGCGAGACGGTCGAGTCGGCCGGCGCACGCCGCGGCGCGCAGATGGGCGTGCTGCGCTGCGATCACCCGGACATCGAGGAGTTCATCCACGCCAAGGACAGCGGCGACCTGGCCAACTTCAACCTCTCGGTCGGCCTGACCGATGCTTTCATGCAGGCCGTGCAAGGCAACGCCAGCATCGACCTCGTGCACCGCGCGGCGCCCAGCCCCAGGCAACAGGCGGCCGGCGCCTTTCAGCGGCCCATCGACGATGAAAGTGAAAACGGCAGCGGCAGCGGCCTGTGGGTCTACCGCACGCTGCCCGCACGCGCGCTGTGGGAGCAGATCATGCGGTCGACCTACGACCATGCCGAACCCGGTGTGCTTTTCCTCGACCGCATCAACCTGGACAACAACCTGTCCTACTGCGAGCACATCGCCGCCACCAACCCCTGCGGCGAACAGCCGCTGCCGTCCTACGGCTGTTGCTGCCTGGGCTCGATCGACCTGACGCGCTTTGTGCGCGACCCGTTCGAGCCGGCCGCGCGCTTCGACGAAACCGCATTCGCACTCAACGCGCGGGTTGCCGTGCGCATGCTGGACAACGTGCTGGACGCCACCTTCTGGCCCCTTGAGCGGCAGGCGCAGGAAGCGCGCAACAAGCGCCGCATCGGCCTGGGTTTCACCGGGCTGGGCGACGCGCTGGTGATGCTGAACCTGCGCTACGACAGCGCACCGGCCCGCGACGCGGCGCGCCGTATGGCTGCGACCTTGCGCGATGCGGCGTACGAAGCGTCGGTCGACCTGGGCGCAGAGCGCGGCGCCTTTCCCCTTTTCAACGCTGACCTGTACCTGAGCCGCGGCACCTTCGCGTCGCGCCTGCCCGGGCCGCTGAAGGATCGCATCCGCGCCACGGGCCTGCGCAACTCGCACCTGCTGTCCATCGCACCCACCGGAACGATCAGCCTGGCCTTTGCCGACAACGCCAGCAACGGCATTGAACCCCCGTTCTCGTGGACCTACACGCGCAAGAAGCGCGAGCCTTCCGGCGGGTTCAAGGAGTACGCTGTCGCGGACCATGCCTGGCGGCTGTACCGCCAGCTGAAGGGGCAGGAAGCCCCGTTGACGCCGGCCTTCGTCACCGCCCTGCAGATGAGTGCGCAGGCGCACGAAGAGATGGTCGCAGCCGTGGCTCCGTACGTCGACACGGCCATCTCCAAGACGGTCAACGTGCCGGCCGACTACCCATACGCCGACTTCCAGGACCTTTACTTGCGCGCGTGGAAGTCGGGCTTGAAGGGCCTGGCCACCTACCGGCCGAATGCCGTGCTCGGCGCGGTGCTGAGCGTGGCGCCTGTCTCCGTCACGCCCGCCCCGCCCGCACCCGCGCTGGACGCGGTGCACGCCAACCAGCGCCTGGCACTGGAGCGCATGCCGCAAGCGGTGCTGGCGTCCTTGCGCTGGCCCGGGCGGCCCGAGCTGCCTGCGGGCAATGCGGCCTGGACCTACATGGTGCGCCACCCCTTCGGCGAGTTCGCGCTGTTCATCGGCGAGATCCCCGACGGCGGCAA
>JANNDW010000358.1:0-5279 GCA_031378125.1 Methylibium sp.
CACCGCTTCGATGAAGGCCGGCAACATGTGCTTGCCGTCGCTCATCTCCGGCGCATGCTGGCTCGACAGCACGACGGTGTCGACGCTGTGCGGCTTGCCGTCCACATAACGCATGGTCACCTGGCTCTTGGCGTCGGGGCGTAGGAAGGGCAGCCGGCCGTCCTTGCGCAGTTGCGCCTGGCGCTCGACCAGCCGGTGCGCGTAGTAGATCGGCGCGGGCATCAGCTCGGGTGTTTCGTCGCAGGCGTAACCGAACATCAGGCCCTGGTCGCCGGCGCCGATGTTGAGGTGGTCGTCGCTCGCATGGTCCACGCCCTGGGCGATGTCGTTGCTCTGCTTGTCGTAGCAAACCATCACCGCGCAGCCCTTGTAGTCGATGCCGTATTCGGTGTTGTCGTAGCCGATGCGCTTGATCGTGTCGCGCGCCACCTGGATGTAGTCGACATGCGCGTTGGTGGTGATCTCGCCGGCCAGCACCACCAGGCCGGTGTTGGTCAGCGTCTCGGCGGCCACGCGCGAGCGCGGGTCTTGTTTGAAGATCGCGTCGAGAATCGCGTCGGAGATCTGGTCGGCCACCTTGTCGGGGTGCCCTTCAGAGACGGATTCGGAGGTGAAAAGGAAATCGTTGGCCACTCGGAACTCCAATGTAAAAATGACTCAGGTTGCACTTTGCGTTGCCGGCCTGAAATCTTTGGAGGAGCGGCGAACGCTTTAGCAGGATTTGTGGAGCCGCGAAAGGGTTCGCTGCCCGGCACCTGACCGCGCATCACGGTCTGTGCATCGCCCCGCAAGTAGTTCAATTAACTCGGCGATGCGTCGATTATAGAAAATGTCGATCCTGGTTCGCTGGCTGTCCCGCCGCCCTTTGTGGGTTCTGCATCGTTTGGGCAGCTTTTTGGGCTGGCTCAGTTATGCGGTGTCGCCCGCTTACCGGCATCGATTTCAAGCCAATGCACAACAGGCTGGCGTGCCCGCCACGGCCTTCAGGCCGGCGGTTGCCGAAGCCGGCCGCCTGGCCCTGGAGCTGCCAAGCCTGTGGTTGCGCCCGGCGGGCGAGCCGATTCGCCCCGCGCTGGTTCTGCACGGCGAAGACCTGGTCGAGGCCGCGCACCAGCAGGGCCGCGGCATCGTTTTCTTGACGCCCCACCTGGGTTGCTTCGAGGTGACCGCGCAAGCCATTGCCGAGCGTTTCGCCGCCCGCCATGGCCCCATCACCGTGTTGTACCGGCCGGCCCGCCAGGCGTGGCTGCGCGCGCTGATGGAAGGCGCGCGCGCGCGGCCCGGCGTGGCCACGGCGCCGGCCTCGCTGGCCGGCGTGCGGCAGCTGATCCGGGCGCTGCGCCGCGGCGAGGCGGTGGGCCTGCTGCCCGACCAGGTGCCGCCCGCGGGCATGGGCGTATGGGCGCCGTTTTTCGGCAAGCCCGCCTACACGATGACGCTGGCGGCTCGCTTGGTGCAGCAAACCGGCGCGGTGGCGCTGCTGGTTTGGGGTGAACGGCTGCCGCGCGGGGCGGGTTATGCGGTGCGCTTTTCGGCGTTTGATGAAGCCCTGCCGGCCGACCCGAGCGCTCAGGCAGAATCCGCCGCGGTCATCAATCGCGCCATGGAGCGGTTGATCCTGCGGCGTCCGCAGCAGTACCTGTGGGGCTACAACCGCTACAAGCAGCCGCGTGCGCCGGCGTCCGGCGAGGCGCTGGATTCCCAGCTCAACAGACCCTAACCGCAAGGACCGATTGTTGGGCGCTCGAATCCTGCTGGCCACGCTGTGGCTGTTGCATTGGCTGCCGCTGGCGCTGCTGGCGCCGATGGGGCGCGCCATCGGGTTGCTGCTGCATGCGCTGGCCGGCGCGCGCAGGCGGGTGGTGCTGCGCAACCTCGAACTCTGCTTTCCCGACTGGGCCACCGACCGTCGGCGCGCGTTGGCGCGCGAACATTTCCAGTGGCTGGGGCGCAGCATCGTCGAGCGCTGCCTGCTGTGGTACGCCTCGCCCGAACGATTGAAGCGCCTGATCCGCATCGAGGGCGACGTGCACCTGGCCGAACGCAGCGACCGCGCGGTCATGTGGCTGGTGCCGCACTTCATGGCGCTGGACGTGGCCGGCGCGGCGACCCAGCTGTTCCAGAAGCAATGGGTCGCGTCGATCTACCAGCAGCAAAGCGACGTGGTGATGGACGCGGCCATGCGCCGCGGCCGGCTGCGTTTTGGCCAGGGCGAGGTGTTTCCGCGCAGTGATTCGGCCAAGCCGCTGCTGCGCGCCATCCGCCGCGGCGTGGCGTTTTTCAACCTGCCCGACATGGACTTCGGCGCGCGTGATGCCGCGTTCGTGCCGTTCTTCGGCGTGCCCGCCGCCACGCTGTTGGCGCCGTCGCGCATGGCGCGCGCGCTGAACATGATCGTGCAGCCGGTGGTGGCGCACATGTTGCCGGGCGGGCAGGGTTACGTGGTTCGATTTTTGCCGCCCTGGGATGGCTTTCCCAGCGACGATCCGCTGACGGATACCGCGCGCATGAACCGCTGGATCGAAGCCGAAATCCGGGCCAACCCGGCGCAGTACCTGTGGGTGCACAAGCGCTTCAAGACGCGGCCCCCCGGCGGCCCCGATGTGTACTGAGGCGGCGATAATTGCGCGATGAAAGTGCGCTTCACCAAGATGCAGGGCGCAGGCAACGACTTCGTGGTGCTCGATGCCACGAAGACGCAGCTGCCGCTGGATGCAAACGCGATGCGGCGCCTGGGCGACCGGCGTTTCGGTGTCGGCGCCGACCAGATCCTGGTGGTCGAAAACAGCCCGGCGCCCGGCGTGGACTTTGCCTACCGCATCTTCAACGGCGCCGGCGGCGACGAGGTCGAGCACTGCGGCAATGGCGCGCGCTGCTTGGTGCACTTCGTGCGCGACAAGGGCCTGTCCGACAAACGAACCCTGCGCGTGCAGACCATGAACAACCTGCTCGAGTTGCGATTGCAGCCCGACGGCGGCGTGACAGTGGACATGAACGCGCCGGTCTTCGAGTTGCCGCGCATTCCTTTCCACGCGGCGGGCGCGCGTCCCAAGCGGGTTGGCAACGCCGATCTGTGGCCGCTGAACGTGGACGGCGAGACCGTGTTTGTTGCGGTGCTGTCGATGGGCAACCCGCACGCCGTGCAAGTGGTCGACGATGTGGATGCCGCGCCGGTCGGCACCCAGGGGCCGCTGATCGAACGCCATGCCAGTTTTCCGCGCAAGGTCAACGCCGGCTTCATGCAGATCGTCAACCGCGGGCACATCCGGCTGCGCGTGTACGAGCGCGATGCGGGCGAGACGCTGGCGTGCGGCACCGGCGCCTGCGCGGCGGTGGTGGCCGGCGTCCGTTTGGGCTGGCTCGACGGGCGTGTCGACGTGGACACGCGCGGCGGGCGCCTGACAATCGAATGGGCCGGCGGCGACAGCCACGTGCTGATGACCGGGCCGGCGCAAACCGTGTTCGAAGGCGAAATTGAACTGTGAGCAACACACCGTGAACAATAAATCGGGCATCCAGGGCATCACCGAAGACGACATCGCCAACTACCTGGCCAACACGCCCGGCTTCTTCGAGCGCCACGCCGAATTGCTGGGCGCGGTGCAACTCGGCAACCCGCACGGCGGGCGCGCGGTGTCGCTGCAGGAACGGCAGATGGACATGTTGCGCGACAAGCTCAAGGGCATGGAGATGGCCATCATCGAAATGATCCGCCATGGCCAGGAAAACGTGGCCATTGCCGACAAGCTGCACCGCTGGACGCGCGCGCTGATGCTCACCGCCAACGCCGCCGAGCTGCCCGGCGTGCTCGTGAACGAACTGATGCATGAGTTCATGGTCCCGCAGGCCGGCGTGCGCATCTGGGGCGGCGACGCTGCCTTTGAATCGCTGCCCTTCGCACGCGGCGTCAGCGCCGATGTGAAGACCTTTTCATCCAGCCTCAGCGTGCCCTACTGCGGCGCGAATTCAGGCTTCGAGGTCGTGCAGTGGGCAGAAGAACCGGCGCGCGTGATGTCGATGGCGCTGATCCCCTTGCGCCATGGCACTGCGCCCGAGGCGTTCGGCCTGCTGATGCTGGCGTCGCCAGACCCCACCCGCTACACCGCCGACATGGGCACCGAGTTCCTGACCCGCATCGGCGAGATCGCCAGCGCCGGATTGGCGCGCTTGCTGCCGCTTCGCTGAAGGCCCGCTGCAAGCCGGCCGGATGGCTGCTGACATGACCGCTGCCGACACGACGCCTGCTGACGCGGTCGCTGCCGACACGACGCCTGCTAACGCGGTCGCTGCCGACGCGACGCCTGCTAACGCGGTCGCTGCCGACGCGACGCCTGCTGACGGGGTCGCGGCCGACACGATCGCGGCCAGCGAGGACATTCGCCGCTACCTGTTGCACTTGCGGGTGGAGCGCCGGCTCGCGGCGCGAACCCTTGCCATGTATGGTGAAGCGCTGCGCCGGCTGACCGGGTTCGCGGCGCTGTACCCGGTGGCTTTGCGCGAGGTGCAACCCCAGCATGTGCGGCGCTGGGCCGCGCAGCTGCATGCCAAAGGCCTTGCGCCGGGCAGCATCGCGCTGGCGCTGTCGGCCTGGCGCGGCCTGTACCGCTGGCTCGGCCGCGACAACCTGGTGGCGCTGAACCCGGTCGACGGCGTGCGCGCGCCGCGCGCGCCCAAACCGCTGCCCAAGGCGCTGTCGGTCGATCAGGCCGTGGCGCTGGCCGAGCGGCGCGCGCCGGTGGGCGGCGCAAAAGGCGCGGCCGCGCTCGACGCGCGCGATCATTGCATCGTCGAGCTGCTGTACGGCTGCGGCCTGCGCGTGGCCGAACTGGTCGGGCTGGACCTGCAGGCCTGCGGCCAGGCGGCAGGCTGGATCGACGCCGCGGACGCCAGCGCGCAGGTGCTGGGCAAAGGCGCCAAGCGCCGTAGCGTGCCGGTGGGTGCGGCGGCGCTGAAGGCGCTGCACGAATGGCTGCTGATGCGCGCGCAGTTTGCCCGCTCCGATGAGCCCGCGCTGTTCGTCAGCCGACTGGGCACCCGCCTCACGGCCGGCCAAGTGCGGGGCCGCTTGAAGCGCGGCGCGCTGCTGGCCGGCCTGCCCACGCACGTGCACCCGCACATGCTGCGGCACTCGTTTGCGTCGCACCTGCTGCAAAGCAGCGGGGACCTGCGCGCAGTGCAGGAGCTGCTGGGCCACGCCAGCATCAGCTCCACGCAGGTTTACACCAAGCTCGATTTCGGCCACCTGAGCAAGGTGTACGACGCGGCGCACCCGCGCGCCA
>JANNDW010000367.1:0-1698 GCA_031378125.1 Methylibium sp.
GATCTCGCGATCCTTCGGCAGGTGGTTCGCCACCAGCGTTGGCAGGCCGATGCCCAGGTTCACATACGCGCCTTCGGGGATGTCGCGCGCCACGCGGGCGGCCATTTGATCGCGGGTCAGTCTGTGCATGTCCACATCCTCACGCTGCGGCCTTGAAACCCGCCGGCCGCGTGGCACTGCGCGGCACCTGCACGACGCGCTGCACGTAGATGCCCGGCGTGACGATGTGCTCCGGGTCCAGCGCGCCCAGCTCGACGATGTCATGCACCGACGCCACCGTCAGCTTCGCCGCCGCCGCCATGATCGGCCCGAAATTGCGCGCAGTCTTGCGGTACACCAGGTTGCCCCAGCGGTCGCCACGCTCGGCCTTGATCAACGCCACGTCGGCATGGATGGGCCACTCCAGCACATGCATGCGGCCAGCAATCTTGCGCGTCTCTTTGCCCTTGGCCAACTCGGTGCCATAGCCCGTGGGCGTGAAGAAACCGCCGATGCCCGCGCCCGCCGCACGAATGCGTTCGGCCAGGTTGCCCTGCGGCACCAGTTCCAGCTCCAGCTTGCCGGCGCGGTACAGGCCGTCGAACACTTGCGCGTCAGCCTGGCGCGGGAATGAGCAAATTATTCTGCGCACCCGCCCCGTCTTCAGCAGCGCGGCCAGGCCGGTCTCGCCGTTGCCGGCATTGTTGTTGACGATCGTCAGGTCGCGCGCGCCCTGCGCGATCAGCGCATCGATCAGCTCGTTCGGCTGGCCCGCGCCGCCGAAGCCGCCGATCATCACGGTCGCGCCGTCCCGCACGCCTTGCAGCGCGGCCTCTACCGATTCGGAAATCTTGTCGATCATGGTTCAGGGTTCTCCGTCTTGCGCCCTCTTTCACAGGGAGAGGGGGCCAGGCGCCCTCACGCGGCAGGCGCCAGCACGAAGTCGTGCGCCAGTGTGTAGAACGGACCGTCAATTGTCGACCCGTCGGGAGCCGTGCCGCCATCGTGCCTCACATAGTCGCCGATCAGCGACGAGCGCACGCCGAACACCACGTCCGAATCGAGGTACGGGTCGCCGTCGCGAAAGATGTGCGTGGTGAGCGGCTCGAAACCGGCCGCGCTGATCTTGAAGTGCACGTGCGCCGGCCGCCACGGGTGGCGCCCGCAGGCCACCAGCATCTGGCCCACCGGCCCGTCGGTCGGCACCGGGTAGGCGGTCGGCGCGATGCTGCGAAAGCGGATGCGGCCTTGCGCATCGCTGCGCAAAATGCCACGTGCACGCCGCGTGTCGCCCAGCTCGGGCCGCTGCACGTCGTACAGCCCGTCGTCGTCGGCCTGCCATACATCGACCTCGGCGCCGGCGATCGGCGCACCGGCCAGGGTCAGCACACGCGCCTGCACGAACAGCGGCGTGCCCGGCGCGCCGTCGGCGATGTCGGCGCCTTGCTCAACGACCGGCGCGTCGCCGACATGGAAGGGCCCGAACACGGTGGCCTCGGTGGCGCGCGGCGGCAGGGCATGGTTCATCGCCACCGTCAGCATCGACAGGCCCAGCGTGTCCGACAGCAGGATGAACTCCTGCCGCTTGGCATCGCACTTCTGGCCGGTGGCGGTGAGGAACTGAATGGCCTGGAGCCACTCGCCTTCGGTCAACCGCACCTCGCGCGCAAAGTCGTGCAGGTGCGTCACCAGCGCCGTCATGATCTGCTTCAGCCGCGG
>JANNDW010000405.1:0-7746 GCA_031378125.1 Methylibium sp.
GATCGCGCGCAGCGCGCAGGGTGCCCCAATGAGCGCGCCGGGCCGTCCCAAGCGCTCATGTTCCCGCCCGGCGGGATCGCGCGCAGCGCGCAGGGTGCCTCAATGAGCGCGCCGGGCCGTCCCAAGCGCTCATGTTCCCGCCCGGCGGGATCGCGCGCAGCGCGCAGGGTGCCCCAATGAGCGCGCCGGGCCGTCCCAAGCGCTCATGTTCCCGCCCGGCGGGATCGCGCGCAGCGCGCAGGGTGCCTCAATGAACGCGTCAATCGGAGTTCACCCATGAGTCTTTGCTTCGAAGCGGCGGCCGAAGGCGGCACGCTGCGCCTGGCCCTGCCATGCGGCGCCGGCGATGCCGTGGCCGCGGCGCTGGCACTCGCCGAACACGAGGCGCTGATCGTGGCGCTGGAAGGCTGGCTGCAACAGCCGCTGGACCCGCGCCCGGCGCCTGCGGCCGGCGCCGGCGAGCCGTTGTTGTGGGCCCGCAGCGGCGTGCTGCGCCTGGGCTTTCCGTGGGCGCTGCTCGCCGCCGCGCCGCCGGCGCTGGCAGCGCCGATGCTGCCCGTCGAGTGGCCCGAACTCAGCTTCGAGATCGATGTCGCCGGCTTCGACACCGCCCCCAGGCCGGCGGATGCCGGTGCGGGTGTGCTGTTGCTGCCGCCGGCCTTCGAGCCGGCCTGGCGGGTGCTGCTGCACGCCGGCACGCTGGCGCTGGTGGCCGAGGCCGAATGGCGCGGGCCGGGCGAAGAACTCGCGCTGTTCGGGCCACCGCAGACCGGCCTGGCCCAGCGCGCCGCCTGGCGGGTCCAGCTCGACGCGCGTTTGCAGCGCTCGCTGCCCGAACTGCTAGGCTGGGTGGCGCCGGCCGCGCCGCCGCGCCCGGACGGTGCCGCACGCCTGGTCGGCCCGGATGGGGCGGCCCGGGCCGGCAACATCGCGCCCGCGCTGGGCGGCGCGGGCCTGTGGATGGCTGCCTGACACGATGGACCTGACCACGTTTTCGCCGGCCTCGGCGCTGGTCACGGTGGTCGTGCTCGCGCTGGCGCCGTTTGTCGCGGTGATGGTGACCTCGTTCACCAAGATCATCGTCGTGCTCAGCCTGTTGCGCAGCGCCCTGGGCCTGCAGCAGGCGCCGCCGAACGTGGTGCTCAACGGCATTGCGATCGTGCTCAGCGTCTACGTGATGTTCCCGGTGGGGCAAAAAATGAGCGACCGGATCGGCCCGCTGGAAAGCCTGGGCGGCTCGACCCAATCGCTGCTCGCGGCGGTGGACAAGGCCAAGGAGCCGCTGCGCGACTTCCTCGTCGCGCACTCGAAGCCGCGCGAGCGCGCGTTTTTTCTGCGCACCGCGCAGAAGTCGCTCGAACCGGCCAAGGCCGGGCAGCTCGCCGAGCGCGACTTCATCATCGTGCTGCCGGCCTTTACCGTGAGCGAGCTGTCCGCCGCGTTCGAGATCGGTTTCCTGATCTTCCTGCCCTTCCTGGTGATCGACCTGGTGATTGCCAACATCCTGATGGCGATGGGCATGCAGATGCTCACCCCCACCACCGTGTCGCTGCCGTTCAAGCTGTTGCTGTTCGTGCTGGTGGACGGCTGGGTCAAGCTGGCCCAGGGGCTGGTGCTGTCCTACGCATGAGCGCCCCCAAACCTGCCGCTTCGCGTCAGACCCCCCGAGGGGGTCAAGGAAACTTGGGAGCGGCCCGGCGTTTCCTTGTGAACAGGGCCGCGCGATGATGCAGACCGAAGCCTTGCAGCTGACCTACCAGGCGCTGTGGCTGGTGCTGGTGCTGTCGGCGCCGCCGGTGATCGTGGCCGCGCTGGTCGGGCTGGTGATCGCCTTCATCCAGGCGGCCACGCAGATTCAGGAGCAGACCTTCCAGTACGCGGCCAAGTTCTTCGCGATCGTGGTTACGATCTTCCTGACCGCGTCGCTGCTCGGCGGCACGCTGTTGGGTTATACCGACCGCATCATGACCGGCTTTCCCGGCATGGTGCGGCGCTGACAGGACCATGGACGCGCTGCTCTCGCTGGGCACGCTCGGCGACGCCGCGCTCCTCATCGGGTTGTCGAGCACGCGCATCGCGGTGGCCTTCTTGCTGCTGCCGATCTTCGCGCCCGACACCGTGCCGGCGATGGTGCGCAACGCCGTCTTCCTGGCGCTCGGGATGCTGTCGCTGGCCTTGCAGCCCACGCTCGCGCTCGGCGGCTTGAACGCGGTGCAGTGGATCGGCCTGTTCGCTAAGGAGGCGCTGCTCGGCTTGGGGCTGGGCTTCGGCCTCGCGGCGTTCCTGTGGGCCTTCGAGGCGGCCGGTGCGATCGTCGACACCAAGATCGCGGTGGCCAACGGCCAGATCAACGACCCGATGTCGGGCCAACAGCTCAGCCCCACTGGCGTGCTGCTCGGGCGGCTGGCGAGTTTTCTGTTCGTGTTCAGCGGCGGGTTCCTGCTCTTCGTGGGCGTGCTGATCCAAAGCTTTGGCCTGTGGCCGCTCGCGCAGCCGGGGCTCGCACCGCGCGTGGCGGCGGTCAGCATCTTTGAGCAGCACCTGGCGGACATGATGGCGCTGGCGCTGCTGCTGGCCGCGCCGGCGCTGGTGGTGATGTTCGCGGTGGACCTGTCGCTCGGGCTGGTCAACCGCTACGCGCCGCAACTCAACCTGATCGGCATCTCGATGTCGCTCAAGGGCCTGGCCGCCACCGCGATCTGGCTGCTGATCCTGGGCAACCTGGTGCAGGCGTTTGGGGATGAACTTGCGCGCCGCATCGCCGCGGTGCTGCCCACGCTCGGCCGCCTGTTCGGTGGGTAGCGCGCGCCGCTCCATCGGCCCTGCGGGACGCACCATGCAACGCCGGATTCGACCGACCGCTTTCACCAGCGCCATCGCCGTGCTCGGCCTGTGTGCCGCCTTCGGCAGCGCCGCGCAGAGCCTCGAGCCCGGAACCCCGCTCGCGCAAGCGGGCAAGGCCGACATCAGCACGCCCACCGCCGCCGGCCGCATCGAGGCGGTGGTGCTGAAGCAGGGCTATGGCATGGGGTACGGCGGCGCGATCACACTGCGCTACGCGCCGGCGGTGCTGCTGCGCGACGGCAGCTACACGACCGATGTGGATTCGGCCTTGCAAGCCCAGCCGCGCATCGATGGTCGTTGGCGTCGCGACGGCGGCGGCTTTGAGCTCATCGCCCGCGACGGCAAGCGCGCGCGGGTGCCGGCCCAGATGCGGGCCCGGCCGGCCGACCCTGGCGCCACGCTGGCAGGCGCTTACCGCAGCCTCTCTGGCGCCGGCGGCCAGAACCTGAACGTGGCGGTGGTCGCGGCGTGGAAGAACCTGCGGTTCGCGCGCGACGGCAGCGTGCGCGCCGCGCAAGGCGCCGGGGCCGACGCCGGCAACCTGGTCACCGGCGGCAGCCGGGCCGCCGTGGCGCGCTACCGGCTCGACGGCCACACGATCGCGCTCACGCACCCCGACGGCCGCACCGAGACGCGCCTCTTCTACTTTTTCCCCGACAGCGATAACACGATCGGCCTGGGCGCGGACACGCTGTCGGCGCGCCCTTAGTCCTTGGTCCTTGGTCAGACAGGGCGCTCGACAACGCACACCACAGAACGGCCTCAGGGCGCACCCTAGCTCGGGCACGACCGAGCGTGATTTCCGCACCGCGCCGTGGTGTAGTCGCGCTTGTGTTCCACCCCCTTATTCGGGAGCCCGAGATGACCACCTCCACCAGCCTCGCCGCGCTTGCCGCGTTCGCCAGCCCGTCCTGCCGCCCGCCCACAGCTTGCACGTCGAACCCGACCCACGCCAGCACCACCATGGCCGGTGGCAAGGTGTGTTTCGAGAACGACAACTACCGCATCACGATGGGCGATGACAACAGCGTCAACATCTGCAACAAGAACACCGGCGAGAACTACCTCGCCTGGGGCGACCCGCACATGCAGGTCGATGGCCAGCAGGCTTTCGACTTCTGGGGCACGACCACGTTGTCGCTGGACGACGGCACCAAGCTCACGATCCAAACCACGCCTTGGGCGAACGACCCGTCGATGACGCTGTCGTCCAAGGTCACCATCACCAACGGCGACTACGGCGTGCAGGTCAGCGGCGTCGACAGCAACAAGGTGGGTGATCTCGGGTTCGAGGAAACCGAGCATTTCGGCGGCCTGCTCGACGCGCTGGTCGACGACGGCAACCTGCTCCACGAGAACCCCTTCGGCCAGGGCTTCCTGGCGGTCGATTCGTGCGGGCGGTTGCACAAGGTGGACCAGGAATACATCAATCAAACCGACCTGCAAAAGGGCGGCGCGCTAGAGAAGCGTTTTGCCCAGGCGTTCCAGCAAATGGCCGGGCTGCTGGCGCTGACCTTCATCGGCAGCTTTCTCAGCGGCCTGGCTGCCGGCAAGGGCGATTGCGGCGAGCGTGCCGGCGGCTCACAGGCGCCGCGCGGCCCCCGCCTGGGCGGCATGGACGACACCGGCGCCGACAACAGCTTCGTGATGGTGATGGGCCGCTCGAACCCCGGCATGTCCTGGTTTGTCGCGGCCGCCGGCTGGACCTGAGCCATCATGAGCAACCCCATCTCAGGAGGGCAGCGCGCCGCAGACGCTGCAAACACGGCGGCACAGACCGCTCGCCGTACCGACGCGGCGGGCGAGGGATCGCAGGCGATGATCGATTCGGCCAAGCAGATGGGCGTGCTCAACGCCGAACTGCTGGCGCGCGACCTGGCCAAGGTGGTTGCCGCCGACCCGAAACGCGGCGCCGACCTGCTGGCCGAAATCAAGCCCCAGCTGTCGGCCGCCGATCAAAAGAACCTGACGCGTGAACTGGCCGAAGAGCTCGACGCCAAGCTCGCCAAGCAGCAGACCGAGCTGGCGCTGGACCTGACCCAGATCGGCCTGTCGATCGTCGGCATCTTCGAGCCCACGCCGATCTCCGACGGCCTGGACGGGCTGATCTCGGTGTTCCGCGGCGACTGGCTCGGCGCCGGCATCAGCGTGGTGAGCATGATCCCGTACGTGGGTGACGTGGCCAAACTCGGCAAGCTGGGCAAGTTTGCCGAGACGATTGCCAAAGCGGTGGACCTGGCCAAGCTCGACCCCGGCTTCGCGAAGGCCGTCAAGCCCGCGCTCGACAAGATTGCCGATGCGCTGAAGCACGTGCCGGTCGATTCGCTGCCCAAGGCGGCGCGCGAGGCGATCGAGTCGATGAAGAAGAAGCTGGACGAGTTCGCGGCGCCGGGGGCTCGCGGCGCCGACGACGTGCTGCCCGGCGCGGTGCGCGTGACACCCGACGACAAGGGCCTGATCAACGGCGCGAAGAACGGTGCGCCGAACGCGCCCTGGTTCAGCAAGTGGGACGGCTCGGTGCGCTACGACAAGGCGAGCGACACCTACGCCTACGGCAAGACGATGGAGACGGCGGGTTACGGGACCCGCAACGTCGAAATCCCGTACAAGAAGGGCGCCGACGGCGTGGCGCGGCCCGACTTCTCGGCCTACACCCGCGACACGGTGCACATCGACACCTCGCTGCCGAAAAAGTACACCGAGCATTTCAAGGCCGCCAACGAGGCGCTGGCCGGCAAACTGAAAGCCGACCCCGGGCTGGCAAGCCGGCTGGGCTTGACGCCACAGCAGGCCGAACACATCATGAAGCAGCCTCCGTTGGGAACCAGCCCGTCCGGGCTCACCTGGCACCACGGCGAGAATGGGGCGATGCACCTGGTTGACGCCAACGTGCACGGCACCTTCACGCACCAGGGAGGCATGTCAACATGGGGCAAGTGAACGAGATGGCGATCACCTGGAACCACTACACCTGGCCGCAAGACCTGCCGCTGGATATAGTCAAGCTGCGTGCGGTCGAGAAGGCCTGGGGCATCGCGTTCCCGCAGGACTACATCGCCTGCGTGCGCGTCAATCAAGGCAAGACGCCGGAGCCGGCGAGCTTCGAGTTCGGTGACGGCTTTGAGACCGCGCTCAACGACCTGTACCACTTCGAGCCCAGCCCGGCGGGCTCCAACATCGTCGAGAACCAGAAGCGCATGCAAATGGGCGATGTGCCCGAGCGCGTCTTCGTGTTCGCCGGCGACCCGGCGGGCAACCGCATCTGTTTCGACTACCGCCAATCGGACAGCGCGCCCAAGGTGGTGATCCTCGACTACGAGGTCGACCCCGAGCACGCGCTGGTGACTGTGGCCGACAGCTTTACCGAGCTGCTCGACAAGCTGCGCTGAGAGCAGAGCGGGGGCGATTCCCCCGCTCTGTCGCACCCCCCGGTTGCGACGGGCGCTCATCGTCGCGGCATCCAGCCTGGCGCGGCCGAGCACTCGACAGCCACCGGGGCATCGCCCAAGGCATTGCCCAAGGCATTGCCGATTGTGCGGCTCAGACCCACAATCTCGCGGCAGGAGGCACCCGATGATCCACGCCATGAACCACTTCACCATCACGGCTGAAGACCGCGCGCAAACGCTGGCTTTCTATTGCGGCCTGCTGGGGCTGAAAGAAGGTGCGCGGCCCGATCTCGGCTTTCCCGGCGCGTGGCTTTATCCGCCGGGTGGCGCGCAGGCCGTGTTGCACATTTACTGGGACCGGCCGATGCCCACGCTGCGCACCGGCGTCATCGATCACATGGCCTTCACCAGCAGCGGGCTCAAGGCCGTGAAAGCGCGCTTCGACGAGAGCGGCATGAAATACGATCTGCGCCAGCAGGCCGGTGCCGGCACCTGGCAACTGTTCTGCCTCGACCCCAACGGGGCCAAGGTGGAACTTGATTTCGACCCGTCAGAAAGCCTGTAGCCGGTATTTGCTCGACTGGACTCGCAACTGCGCCCGCGCGACACGATCCGCTGGGGCCTCAGTTCACGACCAGGCGCGCCCCGCTGTCCTTGGCCGCGCCGATGCGGCCCACCACGGCCGCTTGCCCGAAGCCGTGCTGGTGGAAGATCGCCAGCACCGCGTCCACCGCCGATGGGTCGCAGGTGACCAGCAAACCGCCGCTGGTCTGCGGGTCGGTCAGCAGGGCCTGGTCAACGGCTGCAAAGCTCGCGGGCAACACCACGTCGGCGCCGTAACCGGCCCAATTGCGGCCGGAGGCGCCGGTGACGAAACCTTGCAACGCCAGGTCACGCACGCCTGCGAGCAGCGGCACGGCCTTCCAGTCGAGGTGCACGTCGCAGCGCGCGCCGCGCGCCATCTCCAGCGCATGGCCGGCCAGGCCGAAGCCGGTCACATCGGTCAGCGCATGCACGCCGGGCAGGGCGGCGAGGTCGGGTCCCGGTGTGTTCAGCTTGGTGGTGACGGCGATCATCTGCGCGTAGCCCTCGGGCCCCAGCTTCTCTTGCTTCAAAGCCGCCGACATCACGCCCACGCCGAGCGGCTTGCCCAGCACCAGCATGTCGCCGGAGCGGGCATCGGCATTGCGCTTGACGCGGCTCGGGTGCACCAGGCCGAGCGCCACCAGCCCGTAGATCGCCTCCACCGAGTCGATGGTGTGGCCGCCGGCGATCGGGATGCCGGCGGTGCGGCACACCGAGGCGCCGCCTTCGAGCACCCGGCCGATGGTTTGCGTGGACAGCACGTTGATCGGCATGCCCACCAGCGCCAGCGCCAGGATCGGCCGGCCGCCCATCGCGTACACGTCGCTGATGGCGTTGGTGGCGGCGATGCGGCCGAAGTCAAACGGGTCGTCAACGATGGGCATGAAAAAGTCGGTGGTGGCGATCAGCGCCTGCTCGTCGTTGAGCT
>JANNDW010000409.1:0-1808 GCA_031378125.1 Methylibium sp.
GAAGTTGCGGCCGGTCTTGCCCAGCACCACCACCGTGCCTCCGGTCATGTATTCGCAGCCGTGGTCGCCGGTGCCTTCGACCACCGCCGTGGCGCCCGACAGCCGCACCGCAAAGCGCTCGCCGGCCACCCCGCGGAAGAAGGCCTCGCCGCTGGTGGCGCCGTAGAGCACGGTGTTGCCGACGATGATGTTCTGCGTGGCGTCGCCGCGGAAGTCGATGCTGGGCCGAATCGCGATGCGCCCGCCGCTCAGGCCCTTGCCGGTGTAGTCGTTGGCGTCGCCGATCAGGTAGATCGTGATGCCCTTGGCCAGGAACGCACCGAAGCTCTGGCCGCCGGTGCCTTCCATCTGCATGAAGATCGTCTGGTCGGGCAGGCCTTCGGGGTGGCGGCGCACCAACTCGCCGGACAGCATGGCACCCACCGTGCGGTTGACGTTGCGCGCCTCTTCCATGAACTGCACCTTCTCGCCGCGCTCCAGCGCGGGCAGGCACTTGTGGATCAGCTTCACGTCCAGCGCGCGTTCCAGGCCGTGGTCCTGCACCTCGACCTGGCGGCGCGCCACGTCGGCAGGCACCTCGGGCAGGTAGAAGATGCGCGAGAAGTCGAGTCCCTTCGCCTTCCAGTGGGCCACGCCTTTGCGGGTGTCGAGCAGGTCGGCGCGACCGATCAGGTCGTCGAACTTGCGGATGCCCATCTGCGCCATGATCTGGCGCGCTTCCTCGGCAACGAAGAAGAAGAAGTTGACGACGTGCTCGGGGCGGCCCTGAAATTTCTTGCGCAGCACCGGGTCCTGTGTGGCCACGCCGACGGGGCAGGTGTTGAGGTGGCACTTGCGCATCATGATGCAGCCCTCGACCACCAGCGGCGCGGTGGCAAAGCCGAACTCGTCGGCCCCCAGCAGCGCACCGATCACCACGTCGCGGCCGGTCTTCATCTGGCCGTCGGCCTGCACCCGGATGCGGCCGCGCAGGCGGTTCAGCACCAGCGTCTGCTGCGTTTCGGCCAGGCCCATTTCCCACGGTGTGCCGGCATGCTTGATCGACGACCACGGCGATGCGCCGGTGCCGCCGTCGTGGCCGGCGATCACCACGTGGTCGGCCTTGGCCTTGGTGACGCCGGTGGCCACCGTGCCGACACCCACTTCGCTGACCAGCTTCACGCTGATGCTGGCCCGCGGGTTGGCGTTCTTCAGGTCGTGGATGAGTTGTGCCAGGTCTTCGATGGAGTAGATGTCGTGGTGCGGCGGCGGCGAAATGAGCCCCACACCGGGCACCGAGTAGCGCAGCTTGCCGATGTAGTCGCTGACCTTGCCGCCGGGCAACTGACCGCCCTCGCCGGGCTTGGCACCTTGCGCCATCTTGATTTGAATCTGGTCTGCCGAGACCAGGTATTCGGTGGTCACGCCAAAGCGGCCCGAGGCCACCTGCTTGATCTTGCTGCGCAGGCTGTCGCCGTCCTTCAACTCGTAGTCGCTGGCGATCACCTTGCTGCCGATCACATCGCTGACCATCGTGCCGGCGCTGATCTTGATGCCCTTCAGCTCGTTGCGGTAGCGCGCCGGGTCTTCACCGCCCTCGCCGGTGTTGCTCTTGCCGCCGATGCGGTTCATGGCGACGGCCAGCGTGCTGTGCGCTTCGGTGCTGATCGAGCCCAGGCTCATCGCGCCAGTGGCGAAGCGCTTGACGATGTCAGCGGCGCTTTCCACTTCTTCCAGCGGCACGGCCTTGCTCGGGTCAAGTTTGAACTCGAACAGGCCGCGCAACGTGACATGGCGCTTGCTCTGGTCATTGATGAGCTGGGCGTACT
>JANNDW010000433.1:0-10575 GCA_031378125.1 Methylibium sp.
GAACGTCCGCTCGCTGAGCGGGCTGCTGCCCTTTTTGCACCCCTACGGCGGCCGCATCGCCCTGGCCGTGGCGTTCCTCACGCTGGCGGCCGTCAGCACCTTGGTGTTTCCGGTGGCGCTCAAATCGCTGATCGACCAGGGCCTGGTGGCCACCGACCCGGGGGCGCGGGTGATGGCCTTGCGCGAACATTTCTTCGCCTTGTTCGGCGTTGGCGCGGCACTCGGCCTGTTCTCGGCGTTGCGCTTTTACATGGTCACCTGGCTGGGCGAGCGGGTCACGGCGGACCTGCGCAACGCGGTGTACGCCCATGTGGTGAAGCAAAGCCCGGAGTTCTTCGAGACCACGCAAACCGGCGAGGTTCTGTCGCGCCTGACGACCGACACCACGCTGGTGCAAACCGTGGTCGGCTCCAGCCTGAGCATGGGCCTGCGCAACGCGGTGATGGGCATCGGCGCGATGGCCATGCTGATCATCACCAACCCGTATGTGATGACGCAGGTGCTGGGCATTTTGGTGCTGGTGGTGCTACCGTCGATTTATTTCGGCCGGCGCATCCGCAAGCTCAGCCGCGCCAGCCAGGACCGGGTGGCCGACTCCAGCGCCATCGCGGCCGAGGTGCTGAACGCCATTCCGGTGGTGCAAAGCTACAACGGCGAACAGCGCGAGGCGACGCGTTTCGACGCGTCGACCGCCAACGCGTTCGGCACCGCGATCAAGCGCACGCGCATGCGTTCGATGCTGGTGGGCTTCATCATCACCGCCACGTTCGGTGCGCTGCTGTGGGGGCTGTACCAGGGCACGCAGGCGGTGATTCGCGGCGACATCAGCGCGGGGCACCTGGGGCAGACGGTGGTCTACGTGATCATTCTGGTCAGCGGCGTGGCGGTGCTGGCCGAGGTGTATGGCGACTTGTTGCGCGCGGCCGGCGCGACCGAGCGCTTGATGGAGTTGCTGGGCACGCAGTCGCCGATCACATCACCCCCTCGGCCGGTGGCGCTGGCGGCGACAAGGGGGGGCTCGTCGGTGGCGCTGGACGATGTGACGTTTCGCTACCCGTCGCGCCCGAGGACGGCGGCACTCTCGCACTTCAACCTGCAGGTTGCACCCGGCGAAACCGTCGCGCTGGTGGGGCCCAGCGGCGCCGGCAAGAGCACGGTGTTTCAGCTGCTGCTGCGCTTTTACGATGTGGCCGAGGGCCGCGTGGTGCTTGACGGCGTGCCGGTGAAGGACGTGACGCTGGACGCCTTGCGCGAACGCATCGGCATCGTGCCGCAAGACAGCGTGATCTTCTCGGCCAACGCGATGGAAAACATCCGCTACGGCAAGCCCAATGCCAGTGATGCGGACGTGATGGCCGCCGCCACGGCGGCGTTTGCGCACGACTTCATCAGCGCGCTGCCCGAGGGGTACCAAACCTTCCTGGGCGAGCGCGGCGTGCGCCTGTCGGGCGGCCAGCGCCAACGCATTTCGATCGCGCGCGCGATGTTGAAGAACCCGCCGCTGCTGTTGCTGGACGAAGCCACCAGCGCGCTGGATGCCGAGAGCGAACGCATGGTGCAGGCCGCGCTGGAGTCGGCGATGAAGGACCGCACCACGCTGGTCATCGCGCACCGCTTGTCCACGGTGCAGCGGGCCGACCGCATCGTGGTGATGGAGGCGGGCGAGATTGTCGAAACCGGCACGCATGCGCGGCTAAGCGAATCGGGCGGCTTGTACGCGCGGCTGGCGGCGCTGCAATTCGACCGCTGATTCGACTCCCGCCTGACTGTTGCGCTGACCCATCGAGACTGAAACTGACGGTTTCATCCGACAGGCCGAAGTTGCGTTTTCCTACAGCCGGGGTTTGCGTGCGCCGGGACAATGCATCCATCACGGGTGCTTCGCCCGTTGACCATTGCCTCCAGGAGATGAGCATGACAAACCATTCAACGATTCGCGGCACGCTGTGTGCCGTCGCCGCCGCCTCCCTGTTGATGACAGGCTGCGAGAGCATGAGTGAGCGCCAGCAAGGCACCGCGAAGGGGGCCGGCATCGGCGCCGTGGCGGGCGCCGTGCTCAGTTCGGCCACCGGCGGCAAGGCCGGTACCGGCGCCGTGGTGGGCGGCGCGCTCGGCGCCGTAGTCGGCAACGTCTGGTCCAAGCGCCAGGAAGACCGCCGCGTGGCGATGGAGCAGGCCACCCGCGGCACCGGCGTCGAGGTCAGCCGCACGCCCGACAACCAGCTGAAGCTGAACATTCCGAACGACGTCTCCTTCGACGTCGGCAGCGCCGCCATCCGGCCTGCCATGCGCGGCGTGCTGGACCCATTTGCCACCAGCCTGCGCGACGATCCGAATGCGCGCATCAACATCGTCGGCCACACCGACAGCACCGGCTCGGAGGCCACCAACAACCCCTTGTCGGTGGATCGAGCCCAAAGCGTGCGCGACTATTTGGTAAGCCGGGGCGTGGCGATGACGCGTGTCGAGACCACTGGCCGCGGCGAACGTGAACCGGTGGCCGACAACACCAGCGACGCCGGCCGCGCGAAGAACCGCAGGGTCGAGATCTTCCTGCGCGAACCGGCCTGACCGAGGCAGCGAATTGCTTGGCTGCTCTGGGCGTGCGCCCGCCACGCAATTCGACCTGGAACCCGCCGTCCGATGAGCGCGACGTGGCGCGCCTGATCGTCGTCGACGCCGCCATCCCCCGCCTGGCCGGCGCCGCCACCCGCCGCATCGTCGCTGGCGGGTGGTGCGCACTTGACGCTTGACGCGCGAGGCGGCGCATTGGCCGACGCCGGGGCCATGCACGTTGATTGGGCATAATTAATGCACATCGACGATGGAGACTCCGATGCGCACCGTTCGTGACGCCCCCAAGCGACCGATCAACCTGTCGCTCAATTCCAAGGCGCTCGACATGGCCAGGGAGATGGGCCTGAACATCTCGCAGACCGTCGATTCGCTGTTGACCGAAGAAGTCATGCGCCAGTACTGGCAGCGTTGGCAGGTGGACAACGCCGAGGCCATCGCGCACTACAACGCGCGCATCGAGCGCGAAGGCCTGTTCTCCGACCGGTATCGGACCTTCATGCGCAAGACCGCAGACAGCGACGCTGCCTGAACCGCCATGGCGCGCTTCGATATCTACCCCAATCCCACCGCGCCGGAACGCGGCCATACGCCGTTCATTCTCGATGTTCAAAACGATCACCTCGGCCCGATGGGCACACGCGTGGTCCTTCCATTGCGAACGACCAAGGGATTCGGTCCGCCGGCTCGCGGTCTCAATCCACTGATCGACGTCGACGGCAAGACCGTGGTCGTCGATACCGCCGCCCTCGCCCCTGTGCCCGCAGCGCCGCTGAGAAAGCCGGTAGCGCGCGCCGACGCATGGCGCAACGATGTTCAGGACGCACCCGACACCCTCTTTGGATCCTACTGATTTGACCTCCGCCCGCCCCATCCGCAGCCAGTACGAAGACCTCATGCGCCATGTGCAAACGCATGGCGTGGCCAAGGGCGACCGCACCGGCACCGGCACCAAAAGCGTGTTCGGTCACCAGATGCGCTTCGACCTGAACGAGGGCTTTCCGCTGGTCACCACCAAGAAGCTGTTCACCAAGGCCATCATCCTTGAGCTGCTGTGGTTTTTGCGCGGCGACAGCAATGCGCGCTGGCTGCAGGAGCGCGGCGTGACGATCTGGGACGAGTGGGCCGCACCGAACGGCGACCTCGGCCCGGTGTACGGCGTGCAGTGGCGCTCCTGGCCCACGCCGGACGGCGGCCACATCGACCAGATCGCCGAGGTGGTCGGGCAGCTCAAGAGCAACCCCGATTCGCGCCGCATCATCGTGAGTGCCTGGAATGTGGCCGAGTTGTCGAAGATGGCCTTGATGCCGTGCCATGCGTTCTTTCAGTTCTACGTCGCCGAGGGCCGGCTGTCGTGCCAGCTCTACCAGCGCAGCGCCGACATCTTTTTGGGCGTGCCCTTCAACATCGCCAGCTACGCGCTGCTGACGCACATGCTGGCGCAGCAGTGCGACCTGGCCGTGGGTGACTTCATCTGGACCGGCGGCGACTGCCACATCTACGCCAACCACACCGAGCAGGTGGCGCTGCAGTTGTCACGTGCGCCGTTTGCGTACCCGACACTGTCGATCAAGCGGCGGGCCGACTCGATCTTCGACTATGCGTTTGAAGATTTCGAGGTGCTGGGTTACGCGCACCACCCGGCCATCAAGGCGCCGGTGGCTGTTTAATTGCGCCTGTCTGACGGCCCGGCCCGATTCGACCCGCGCCACAGGCCCGGGCCCGCCGCGCACTGGCGAGCGATCGGCTCCGAGACCGATACGATGCTCATTTCGGCCACTGAAAACTTGGCCGTTGCTTGGCGATGAAACGCGCCACCGCGTCACGATGCTGTGATGTGCCGAACGCCACCGCCTGCGCATTCGCCTCGATCTCCAGCAGCGCGTTCAGGTCGTTGTGCATGGAGGCGGCCACGCCGCGCTTGGTCATGCTCAGCGCGGCCGGGCTGGCGTGCACGAAGCTGGCCGCCAGCGCCTGGGCGCGTGCCAGCACTTCAGCTTCCGGGTGGATTTCCATCACGATGCCGAGGCGCCACGCCTCCTGCGCGTCGATCTCGCGTGCCGACAGCATCAGCTCCTTGGCGCGCTGCACGCCGACGATGCGCGGCAGCGTGTAGAACGCACCACAGTCCGGCACCAGCCCGACGCGCAGGAAGGACATGCAAAAGCGCGCCTTTGGGGAGGCGAGGATGAAGTCCGCCGTCAGCGCCAGGCTGAAGCCGCCGCCGAAGGCCGCGCCGTCCACCGCCGCGATGACGGGACGGTCAAGATGGAGCAGCGGTTCGATGAAATCGCGCACCTGCATCATGCGTTCGCGCCAGCCTGCGCTGTCCAGCGCGGCGCCTTGCATGCCGTGGATGTCGCCGCCGGCGCAGAACACCCCGCCGGCGCCGGTGAGCACCAGCGCGCGCACGTCGCGGTCGGCCTGCACCTGGCGCACCGCGTGCACCAGTTCGCGCTTCATTACCTCGTCGAACGCGTTGCGGTGCGCGGGCCGGTTCAACGTGACCGTGGCGACCTGGTCCTTTACTGAAAAAACGATGGCTTCCATGAGGCTCCTCGACAGGCTGCGCCAAGCGGCGTCGGCGCTCAGTGTCGCCGAATCGGGCTGGGCACAATGCGGGTGAGCCGAATCCGGGCGGGCGGCTGGAACTTGGTGCACAGTTCGGGCTGACAAGGAGAACACGGTGCTCAGGATCGAACATGCGCTGGCCCACCTTGCCGGCACCGCGATGCCGGCCGACCAGGCGTTGGCGCGCTGGGAGGCGCTGGCGCGGGACGCGGCAGGCCCGAGCTTTCTGCCCCCGCCCGTCGCCACGGTGATCGGCACGCTCTTGAACCACCGTGACGCGCTCGCAGCACTCGGCGACGCGGTGCACCAGCCGCCCTACAAAGCGCCGCCCAGGGCGCCGATCCTGTACATCAAGCCGCGCAACACACACATCGGCCATCGCGGCGCGATCCTTGTGCCGCAGGGCGTGATCGAGCTGGAGATGGGTGCGTCGCTGGGCATCGTGATCGGCAGCACGGCGTGTCGCGTGCTTGAGGCCGATGCGCCGACGTTCGTCGCCGGCTACACCGTCTGCAACGACGTGAGCATCCCTCACGCGTCGTACTACCGCCCTTCCCTGCGCTTCAAGTGCCGCGACAGCTTTTTGCCCATCGGCCCATGGATCGTCAGCGCGCGGCATGTGGCCAACCCAGATGCGCTGGGCATCACGGTGAAGGTCGACGCCGACACGGTGCAGCGCAGCAGCACGGCCGGCATGCTGCGCTCGGCCGCGCGGCTGATCGCCGAGATCAGCGACTTCATGACGCTATCGCCCGGCGACGTGCTGATGCTCGGCGTGCCGGGCGGCGCGCCGCGGGCTCGCGCCGGCCAGCGCGTGAGCATCACCATCGATGCCGTGGGCACGCTGGAAAACCAGCTGGTGGCGGAGCAACCCGCATGAAGCACGCTCGCGTGGTCTGCGCCGGCGCCGTCCATGAAGCCACCCCGCACCCGGGCGGGCTGCGGCTGGCCGACGGCCGGGTGGTCGCTGAAGACGCCGTGGTGTGGCTGCCGCCTTTCGAGGCCGGCACCATCATCGCGCTGGGCATCAACTACGCCGACCATGCCAAGGAACTGGCCAAGGAGCTGACGATCGGCGCCCAGGACGAACCGCTGGCATTCCTGAAGAGCCCGAGCACGCTGATCGGCCACCGCGGCCAGACCCGCCGCCCTGCTGATGCGACCTTCATGCATTGCGAATGCGAACTGGCGGTGGTGATCGGCCGGATCGCGAAGAACGTCAAGCGCGCCGAGGCGATGCAATACGTGGCCGGCTACACCGTCGCCAACGACTACGCGATCCGCGACTATCTCGAAAACTACTACCGCCCGAACCTGCGCGTGAAAAACCGCGACGCCTGCACCGTGCTCGGGCCCTGGCTGGTCGACGCCGCCGATGTGCCCGACCCGCACCAGCTGTCGCTGCGGACGCTGGTGAACGGCCAACTCACGCAGAACGGCAACACCTGCGACCTGATCAATGACATCCCGGCGCTGATCGAATACCTCAGTGGCTTCATGACGCTGGCGCCCGGCGACGTGATCCTGACCGGCACGCCCGAAGGGGTCGCGGGCGTGATGCCGGGCGACGAAGTGGTGTGCGAGATCGACGCCATTGGCCGGCTCGTCAACACCATCGTCGGCGACGCCATTTTTGGACGATAGAGGAACGACCCCCATGCGCATCCAGCACCTGATCGGCGGCAAGGCCGTCGAGAGCCGCGAGTATTTCGAGACCGTCAACCCGGCCACGCAAGAGGTGCTGGCCGAGGTCGCCTCGGGCGGCGCCGAGGAGGTCAACGCAGCCGTCGCGGCCGCCAAGGCGGCGTTCCCGAAATGGGCCGCGCTGCCGGCACCTGAGCGCGCGAAGATGATGGTGAGGCTCGGTGACCTGGTCGCCCAACATGGGCCCGAAATCGCCCAGATCGAAACCCGCGACACCGGCCAGACCATTTCGCAAACCGGCAAGCAGTTGATCCCGCGCGCGGCCGACAACTTCCACTACTTCGCCGAGATGTGCACCCGTGTCGACGGCCACACCTACCCGACGCCCACGCACCTGAACTACACGCTGTTCCACCCGGTGGGCGTGTGCGCGCTGATCTCGCCATGGAACGTGCCCTTCATGACCGGCACCTGGAAGATCGCGCCGTGCCTGGCGTTTGGCAACACGGCGGTGCTGAAGATGAGCGAGCTGTCGCCGCTGAGCATCTCGCGCCTGGGCGAACTGGCCACCGAGGCCGGCTTGCCCAAAGGCGTGCTCAACATCGTGCATGGCAACGGCCCCGAGGCCGGCGAGCCCTTGTGCGCCCACCCCGACGTGCGCGCGATCTCCTTCACCGGCTCCACCGCCACCGGCCAGCGCATCGTGAAGAGCGCGGGGCTGAAGAAGTTCAGCATGGAACTCGGCGGCAAGAGCCCGTTCGTGGTCTTCGAAGACGCCGACCTGGAGCGTGCGCTGGATGCGGCGATCTTCATGATCTTCTCGAACAACGGCGAGCGCTGCACCGCGGGCTCGCGCATCCTGGTGCAACAGAGCATCTACGCCGACTTCGCGCGCAAGTTTGCCGAACGCGCGAGCCGCATCGCGGTGGGCGACCCGATGATTGACGCCACCATCGTCGGCCCGATGATCAGCCAGGCCCACCTGGCCAAGGTGCGCAGCTACATCGAGCTGGGCCGCAAGGAAGGCGCCACGCTGCTGGCCGGCGGGCTGGACGCACCCGACCTGCCGGGCCATCTTCGCAAAGGCAACTTCGTGCGCCCGACCGTGTTTGCCGATGTGAAGAATTCGATGCGCATCGCGCAGGAAGAAATCTTCGGCCCGGTGGCCTGCCTGATCCCGTTCACCGACGAGGCCGACGCTGTGCGGCAGTCCAACAGCATTCAATACGGCCTGTCCAGTTATGTGTGGACCGAGAACCTCGGCCGCGCGCACCGCGTGGCGGCGGCCATCGAGGCCGGCATGTGCTTCGTCAACAGCCAGAACGTGCGTGACCTGCGGCAGCCGTTCGGCGGCACCAAGGCGAGTGGGACCGGGCGCGAAGGCGGCACCTGGAGCTATGAGGTGTTCCTTGAGCCTAAGAACGTGGCCGTGTCGATGGGCTCGCATCACATTCCGCATTGGGGAGCCTGACCGTGTCGCTCTACGGCGTGCAGAAGTTCCTATACCACCTGAACCGCGATCCGAAGGTTCAGCAGGGCTTCAAGAGCGAGCCCGCTGCGATGCTCGACGAGTACGCGCTGAACGCAGAAGAGCGCGCGGCCATCGAGTCGGGTGACATCGGCTTGATCTACGTGCTCGGTGCCAACGGCCAGTTGCTGATGCACTTCGCGGCTTACCTGGGCATGCCGTGGGCCGACTACATCCAGGCCATGCGTGATGGCGTGGCGAAGCACGGCCCTGTGCGTGCTGGTGTCTATGCGATGACGACAGCGATGGATGAAAAGGTGGCCGGCGTATGAAACCCCCAAGCTCGCTTTGCTCGCAGCCCCCCGAGGGGGCGCATGTCCGCCTTGGGGCGGCCCGGCGGCGGCCATGAGCCTCGTCTTCGCAGGCGTGTGCAGCCACGCCCCCGGCATCACCGGCCGCGCCAAGCTGGCCGACCCAGCGCTGTGCGACCCGTTCCACGCCGCGTTCCGCGCCTTCGGCGACGAGATGCGCGCCGCGAAGCCCGACGCGCTGGTGCTGGTGGGCGCCGAACACTTCGGCAACTTCTTCATGAACAACATGCCCGCCTACGCGATGGGCATGGCCGATGAATACGAAGGCCCGATCGAAGACCCGGCCTGGCTCGGTATTCCCCGCACGCGCATCCCCGGCAACCCCGACCTGAGCAAACGCCTCATCACCGAAGTGATGCAGACGGTGGACGTGGCCTTCGCCGAGGAATGGAAGTTCGATCACGGGCTGATGGTGCCGGCGCACTTCCTGACGCCAAAGTACGACCTCGACATCATCCCCGTCAACATCAACTGCCAGGGCCCACCGCTGACGCCGCTGCACCGCGCCTGGGCCTTCGGCGAAGCCCTGCGCCGGGGGGCAGACAGCGTGCCCGAGCGCATCGCCATCGTCGCCACGGGCGGCATCAGCCACTGGCCGGCGACACCCGATTCCGGCAAGATCAACGAAGCCTGGGACCGCGAGTTCATGGCCCGCTGGTCGCGCAACGACAAGGCGGCGCTGCTGTCCTACAACGACCTCGATATCTACCGCGACGCGGGGCAGGGCGGCTTCGAGATCCGCACCTTCATCAGCCTGGTCGCCGCCGCGCGCGGGCAGGGGGCGATCCGGCACTTCCAGCCGATCCCGATCTTCTCGGTGACTTGCACGCTCGGCGTGATGGAGATCGTTTGATGCCGCATCTTGTGCTCTTGTACACACCGAACCTCGAAGCCGAGACCGACATGACGGCGTTGTGCCGCGCACTCGCCGACTCGCTGTTGACGGTGAGGGATGAAGCCGGCAAACAAGCCTTCCCGACCGGCGGCGTGCGCGTGCTGGCCTACCCGGCCGCGCACAGCGCGGTCGCCGATGGACGACCCGACTGCGCGTTCGCCTACCTCAACCTGCGCATGGGCCGCGGGCGCAGCGAGGCCGTCAAGCAGCGCGCCGGTGACGCGCTGGCAATCACCGCCCGCGCGCACTTCGCGCCGGTGCTGGCGCGGCGCCACATCGGCATCACGCTGCAGATCGACGAGGGCCCGGAAGTCTTCGACGCCAAGCTCGGCAACCTCCATTCGCTGTTTGCAAAGGCGCCTTGACCATGCTGGCGAACGACACCGTCCAGGCGCTCGCCCGCGAGCTGTACGACGCGCGCAAATCGCGGACGCAGGTGCGCCACTTCTCGAAGCGCTTCCCCGAGATGAGCATCGAAGACGGCTACGCGATCCAGCGCGCCTGGGTCCAGCTTGAACTTGCCGACGGGCGCACGATTCGCGGCCGCAAGATCGGCCTGACCTCGCGCGCGATGCAGCAGGCGAGCCAGATCACCGAGCCCGACCACGCGCCGCTGATGGACGACATGTTCTTCGACGCGGGCGGCGACATCCCGATCGACCGCTTCATCGCGCCGCGGATCGAAGTCGAGCTGGCCTTCATCCTCGGCAAGCCGCTCAGGGGCCCGGGCATCACGCTGTTCGATGTGCTCTCGGCCACCGACTACGTGACCCCGGCGATCGAGATCATCGACTCGCGGATCGAGCAGTTCGACCGCGAGACCAAAACGATGCGCAAGGTGTTCGACACCATCAGCGACTTCGCCGCCAACGCCGGCATCGTGCTCGGCGGCCGGCCGGTGCGGCCGCTGGATGTCGATTTGCGCTGGGTCGGCGCGCTGCTGCACAAGAACGGCGTGATCGAAGAGACGGGCCTCGCGGCCGGCGTGCTCAACCACCCCGCCACCGGCGTGGCCTGGCTGGCCAACAGACTGGCGCCGTATGACGCGCAAC
>JANNDW010000477.1:0-2008 GCA_031378125.1 Methylibium sp.
GCCGGGCGCACTGCCGGGCGCGCGGCCGTCGTGCAGCAAGGCATCGAACTCCATCGCGACGAACTCACGCACTTCGCCGAGCCGGTCGAGCAGCTCGCAAGCGTCAGCGTTGCACGTGAGGCCGAGGCTGCGGGCGATCCAGTCGAGGTCGGCGTCGTCGGTCGGCAGCAGGTGGGTTTGCTCGTCGTCGAGGTATTGAATGCGGTGCTCGACCCGGCGCAGGAATTCATAGGCTTCGGCCAGCCGCGTGGCACTCGCCGGTTTCATCAGGCCGCCAGCGGCCAGCCGCGTCAGCGCCTTCAGCGTCGAGCGCGTGCGGATCTCGGGGAACCGCCCGCCGCGCGCCACCAGCAGCAACTGCACGATGAATTCTATCTCGCGAATGCCGCCGCGCGAGAGCTTCACGTCGTTGGCGCGCTCGGGCCGGCCGGCGGCACGGCGCTGCGCTTCTTCGCGCACCTTGGCGTGCAACTGGCGCAGGCCTTCGAACACACCGTAGTCGAGGTAACGCCGGTAGACAAAAGCGGTGACGAGGCTGCGCAGCGCCAGCGCGCGGCCGCTCTTCACGCTGGCGGTGGGTGCCACGACGCGGCTCTTCAGCCACGCAAAACGCTCCCACTCGCGGCCCTGCACCTGCAGATACTCCTCGAGCATCGCCAGGCTCACGGCCGGCGGCCCGGAGTTGCCGTTCGGGCGCAGCGCCAGGTCGACGCGGAACACGAAGCCGTCTTCGGTGGTCTCGCCGATCAGCGTGTACAGACTTTTGGCGATCTTCGAGAAGTACTCGTGCGCGCTGATCGGCACCGGGCCGGCGGTGTGGCCGTCTTCTTCGTAGACGTAAATCAGGTCGATGTCGGACGACACGTTCAGTTCGCGCGCGCCGAGCTTGCCCATGCCGACGACCCAGAAGTCGATCACCTCGCCGGCCGGGTTGAGAGGCGCACCGTGGCGTGCGTCGTGGTCGGTCCGCGCTTGCGCGAGCGCGAGGTTGAGCGTGGCCTCGGCGAGCTCGGTCATGCACAGCGTGATGTCCTGCATCGCGGCGGCTTGTTCGACATCGAGCACCGCCAGCCGTTCCAGCACCAGCTGGCGCGTGACCCGCATCGCGCTGCCCAGTGTGCGGCCCTGGGCTTGCAGCAGTGCGATCAACGCGGTGATCGTTTCGCGGTCGGGGCGGCCGGGTGCGAGCAGGGCCAGTTCGGCGGCATAACGGCGCCGGATGCGGCGCACAAAACGGCTGTGCTCGGCGCTGGCGCCGAGCACCGGCGAGAGCGCGACCGCAGAGGGCTTTGCAACGCTCAAAGTGGGGGGCAGGGAACCCATGGTCACGCGCGGGGTCTGTGCTAGATTGACCGCGGAGACGCCGCCCGGTGCTGACCGGACAAAACGCCGTCTCCACCCTGCGCCCCACAACGCCTCGCGGCGTGTTGCTCGCTCTGAACCCTCTGCCGACCCTCAGGCTGGCGCACCGATATTTTCATGTCTTCATTCCCGCCCGCGTTGCCCGAGCCGGCCATTGCCCCGGCAGCACTTGGCTCGCCCCCTTTGGGTTCGGCGCCCCTGCGATGGGTGGCGCGCTTCGTTCTGGTGATCTTCGCCGCGGCGGCCAGCGTGTTGCTGATCGCCTGGCTGGCCTTGCACTGGGCGATTCTGCCCCACATCCAACAATGGCGTGAGCCGATCGAAACGAGGGTGAGCAAGGCACTCGGAGTGCCAGTGCGCATCGGCCAAATCGAGCTGCGCTCCAGCGGCTGGGTGCCTTCGCTGGAGCTGCGCGACGTGGTCGTGCTCGATGCCGAGAAACGCCCCGCGCTGAGCTTGCCGCGCATCTTCGCCGCGATCTCGCCACGCTCGCTGCTGTCGCTGGAACTGCGCTTCGAACAGCTGCTGATCGACGGCGCCGAGCTCGAACTGCGGCGCGACCGCCAAGGGAGCTTTTTCGTGGCCGGCCTGGACGTGAGCGGTGACCACGGCAGTGACCGCAACGCCATCGCCGACTGGTTTTTCA
>JANNDW010000496.1:0-1555 GCA_031378125.1 Methylibium sp.
GTGCATGAAAGCATCGGCCCAGCCCATGCCGGCGATGCGATACGCAAAGAAGCACAGCGTGGCAATGAAGAAGTACACCGTCCATGGGCCTGGGTGGCTTCGCGGCGTACGACGCGTGCTTCGGCTACTTCAACTAACACGCCATCGAGGCGGTCGCGGTTCTCTTCATGTTGATGGGCGGCGTGAACTACGAGCTCTTCGTCCTGGTCTGGAAACGGCGCTCGCTGCGTGTGCTATGGCACGACCTGGAAGCACGCATGTTCTTTGCCACGATGGTGGCTTCGGTGCTCGGCATTGCGTTGTTCCTCACCGCGCACGAGGTGTACTCCACGTTCGGCGAATCGCTGCGCCATGCGGCGTTCAACGTCGTCTCGATCGCCACGACGACCGGGTTCGCGAGCGTGGACTATGCGCAGTGGCCGATCTTTGCGCCCATCCTGATGCTGTTCCTGTGCGGCTTCGCCACCTGCGCGGGTTCCACCGGCGGTGGCGTGAAGATGGTGCGCGGCATGTTGCTGCTGAAGCAGGCGCGCAGTGAGCTGGTGCGCATCGTGCACCCGCGTGCGGTGTTGCCGGTCACGCTGGGCGGCAGCATCGTCGACGCGAAGGTGATGCAATCGGTGCTGGCCTTCATGCTGATCTACGGTGCGGTGATGACGTTCGCCACTTTGGCATTGCTGTTCAGCGGGTTGGACGTGATCACCGCCTTCACCGCGGTCGTGGCCTGCATCAACAACACCGGCCCGGGCCTCGGACAGGTCGGACCGGCCACCACCTACCAAGGCCTGAGCGACTTCCAGACCTGGGTGTGCAGCATCACGATGCTGCTCGGCCGTCTGGAGCTGTTTGCCGTGCTGGTGCTGTTCACTTCACAGTTCTGGCGCAAGTAGGCCACCGCGTTGGCCCTTCGGCCGGGCGTTCCATCGAACAGACCCTGAGTGGGCCAGGTGCGTCGGGCCAACGCCATCGGCGAGCTCGGCGTTCAGCGCTGCCCGTGCCGTAAGCCCTCGAACAGGTCTTTCACCTCGCGCGGCGGCGCGCGCCAGTATTGTTTGGGGGCTGACACACTGGCGCCGAGCTTCGCGGCGGCGTGCCAGGGCCAGCGCGGGTCGTAAAGCATCGCGCGGGCGAGTGACACGGCATCGGCTTCGCCCTTGGCGATGATGGCTTCGGCCTGTTCGGCTTCCGTGATCAGCCCGACCGCCAGAGTGGGCAGGCCGACGTCGGCTTTCACGCGCTGTGCATAGGGCACTTGAAAGCCGGGCCCGAGCTTGATGGCCTGCGCCGGCGAAACGCCGCCGGTGGTGACATGAATCGCTGCGCAGCCGCGGCTTTTCAGGGCCTGGGCGAGTGCGACCGTACCGTCGATGTTCCAGCCGCCGGGAACCCAGTCGGTGGCGGAAATGCGCATCCACACCGGCTTGTTGGCCGGGAACGCGTCGCGCACCGCATCGAACACCTCGAGCGGAAAGCGCATCCGGTTTTCCAGGCTGCCGCCGTAGGCATCGTCGCGCTTGTTGGCGATCGGGGACAGGAACTGATGCAGCAGGTAGCC
>JANNDW010000011.1:0-6781 GCA_031378125.1 Methylibium sp.
TGCGCACATGGTCTGGTTCTGGATGGGCCCGGACGCTTACGCCAGCAAGGAAGTGGTCGACGCGATGAACGGCAAGGCCGGCCTGGTCTGGCAATGGGGTGCGCTCGACTTCGCGGGCGGCACGGTGGTGCACATCAACGCCGCCGTGGCCGGCCTGGTGGGCGCCTACATGATCGGCAAGCGCGTCGGTTACGGCCGCGAAGCGTTCACGCCGCACTCGCTCACGTTGACGATGGTGGGCGCTTCGATGTTGTGGGTCGGCTGGTTCGGCTTCAACGCCGGCTCGGCGCTCGAAGCGGGCAACAGCGCCGTGCTGGCCTTTGCCAACACCTTTTCCGCCACCTCGGCCGCGGTGCTGGCCTGGTGCATCGGCGAAATGCTGATGCGCGGCAAGGCCTCGATGCTGGGTGCGGCGTCGGGTGCGGTGGCCGGCCTGGTGGCCATCACGCCGGCGGCCGGCAACGTGGGCCTGATGGGTGCGATCGTGATCGGCTTTGTTGCCGGCTTCGCCTGCCTGTGGGGTGTCAACAGCCTGAAGAAGATGCTCGGCGCGGACGACTCGCTCGACGTGTTCGGCGTGCACGGCGTGGGCGGCATCGTCGGCGCGCTGCTGACCGGTGTGTTCAACAGCCAGTCGCTCGGCGGCCCGGGCCTGGTGGGCGATTGGGTCACCGCCTCGGTCGTGTCCAACGGCATTGGCGCGCAGGTCTGGATTCAGCTCAAGGCCGTGTTGCTGACCATCGTGTGGTCGGGCGTGGTCTCGCTGGCGGCCTTCAAGATTGTCGACCTGGTGGTCGGCCTGCGGGTGCCGGAAGACGCCGAGCGCGAAGGTCTGGACATCAGCTCGCACGGTGAGACGGCCTACAGTTAGTAAATTCGACATCGTCGTGGAAATGTGAAACGGGCGCTCTGGCGCCCGTTTCGCTTTTCGGACCGGCGTCGTCGTTCAGAAGTCGTCGTTCAGAATCCGCCCATGCTGTTGTTCACCCATGCTCGGCGCAAGATTTGTCCGTGGGCGTTGGCCGCCACGTGCTTGTTGTTGGCCGGTGGTTGCGCCACCGCGCCTGCCACGCCCTCCTCAAGCAGCGAACTCACCACCGGCCTGGGGGTGCGACTGAGCTGGGCGCAGGCGCTGACCATGCTGCGCCAGGCCGACCATGTGCTGCTCGGCGAAGTGCATGACAACCCGTTGCACCATCGCGAGCGCGCGGCGCTGCTGGCGGCGCTGGCCGACCGGCGCCCCACCGTGGTGTTCGAACAGTTCGCGCGCTCGGCGGACACGGCACTGGCCACACCGGTGGCCGGCGGCCTTGAAGCCTGGATAGACCGCGCCGGCTTCGATCGCAAAGGCTGGGCCTGGCCGCTGCACCGGCCGGTGATCGAAGCGGCGCTGGCTGGCCAACTGCGCCTGCGCGGCGGCAACCTGGAGCGCGACGAGGCACGGGCCATCGCGCGCCAAGGAGCGGGTGCCGCGCCCGCCGGCCTGGCCGCCCGGCTCGCACAAGCCTTGCCCGCCAGCGCGGCCGAAGCGCTGGACCGCGGCCTGGTCGACGGCCACTGCGGCCAGTTGCCTGCCGCCGCGCTGCCTCGCATGCGCGCTGCCCAGGCCGCACGAGACGTGGCCATGGCCGACGCTTTGCTGCGCGCCGCCGCGGACAGCGCAACACCGACGGTGCTGATCGCCGGCAACGGCCATGTGCGGCGCGACCACGGTGTGCCGCTGTGGCTGGCCCGCCAACAACCGGCGGCGCGCGTGGCCAGCGTGGGCTTCCTGGAAGTCGACGCCGAAGGTCGTGCGCCGTCCGCCGCGGAACGTGCGCTGTACGACGTGGTGTGGGTCACCGCGCGCCAACCGCGGCCCGACCCCTGCGCCGGTTTTTCGCTTGAGCGCAAGGCCCCGCCCGCAAGCCAGTGACGCTCAAGCCGCTGGATGGCCGGGCCAATCCGACCACCGGCCGCCAGCCCGCGCCTTGCATAGGCTCGCCAAACCCCCAGATGCCTAGAATCATCCTTCACACCGAAGATTCACCGGCACTCGTCATGGTTCCTCACCTGCTCACCGCGCTCACCGGCCCGATCAACGAGCTGGAGCAGCGCATTCTCGAATCGCTGCCGGCCATCGAGCGCTGGTTCCGCCTCGAATGGATGGAGCACACGCCGCCGTTCTACACCTCGGTGGACGTGCGCAACGCCGGCTTCAAGCTGGCGCCGGTGGACACCAACCTGTTCCCCGCGGGCTTCAACAACCTCACGGTCGAGATGCTGCCGCTGGCCGTGCAGGCGGCGATGGCCGCGATCGAAAAGATATGCCCCGAAGCCAAGAACCTGCTGCTGATTCCGGAGGGGAACACCCGCAACACCTTCTACTTGATGAACGTGCAGCGGCTGATGCAGATCTTCCACCAGGCCGGCCTGAACGTGCGCCTGGGCACGCTGGACGAGGCCATCAAGGCGCCCACCGAAATCGCCTTGCCCGACGGCAGCAACATCACCGTGGAGCCGCTGGTGCGCACGCGCGGGCGCCTGGGCCTGAAGAACTTCGACCCCTGCACGATTCTGCTCAACAACGAGTTGTCGGCCGGCATTCCCAAGGTGCTGGAGAACCTGCACGAGCAGTACCTGCTGCCGCCGCTGCATGCCGGCTGGGCCACCCGCCGCAAGACCAAGCACTTCGCCGCCTATGAAGAGGTGGCCAAGAAGTTCGCCAAGCTGCTGGGCATGGACCCGTGGCTGATCAACCCGATGTATGCGCGCTGCGGCGACGTGAACTTCAGCGACGGCAGCGGCACCGAATCCCTGCTCAGCCATGCCGAGGCGCTGCTGGGCAAGGTCCGGCGCAAGTACAAGGAATACGGCATCAACGAAAAGCCCTTCATCATCGTCAAGGCCGATGCCGGAACCTGCGGCATGGGGATCATGACGGTGCGCGACCCCAAAGAACTGGCCGACCTGAGTGGCCGCGCACGCAACAAGTTAAGCGCCACGAAGGACGGCCAGGAGGTCTGCGAGCTGATGCTGCAAGAAGGCGTGCCCACCTTCGAGCGTGTCAACGATGCGGTGGCCGAACCGGTGGTCTACATGATCGACCGCTATGTCGTGGGTGGCTTCTACCGCGTCAACGCCGAACGGGGCTTCGACGAGAACCTCAACGCGCCCGGCGCGAGCTTCGTGCCGCTGGCCTTTGCCGAATCCAACCAGCTTCCCAAGCCAGGCGCCAAGCCCGGCGCCAGTGCGCCGAATCGCTTCTACATGTACGGCGTGATCGCGCGCCTGGCCATGGTGGCGGCCAGTTATGAACTGGAGGCGACCGACCCGAACGCCGAGGTCTACGAATGACGTTCCTCGTTTGCGAACCAACCGCTGAGCGCCCGAATGAGCCCGTTGCGCCGACACGTTGCTGCGCTGCAACATCTTTCTGACCGGGTCCTCGAACCGGCTCCAATCGTGCCAATCTGAGCGCTGCGCCGGGCGCACAATCCGGCAGCTTCGATCCGTGCACAGCCACTTGTGAGTTCCCCTTCTTCGAGATCCCCATCCTCCAGCCTGGCCGCGTTGACCCTGGGGGCCGTCGGCGTGGTGTACGGCGACATCGGCACCAGCCCGCTGTACGCGCTCAAGGAGGTCTTCGCCCACGGCCATGTGCCGCTGACGCCGCACAACATCTACGGTGTGCTGTCGCTGGTGTTCTGGACCCTCACGGTGATCGTGTCGCTGAAATACGTGCTGCTGATCCTGCGCGCCGACAACCACGGCGAGGGTGGGCTGATCGCCATGCTGGCGCTGGCTTCGCAGGCGGTGAAGCACAAGCCCGCGTTGCGCCGCCGCCTGTTGCTGCTGGGCATCTTCGGCACCGCCATTTTCTTTGGCGACGGTGTCATCACGCCGGCGATCTCGGTGCTGTCGGCGGTCGAAGGGCTGGAAGTCGCAGCCCCCGCGCTGCACGCTTATGTCGTGCCGATCACGCTGATGGTGCTGACGGCGCTGTTCATGGTGCAGCGGCACGGCTCGGCCAGCATGGGCAAGTGGTTCGGGCCAGTCACGGCGCTGTGGTTTGTGGTGCTGACGGTGCTGGGGGTGGTGCACATCGCCGGCAACCCGGCGGTGCTGTGGGCGCTGAGCCCGCACTACGCGTTCAGCTTCATGTGGGCCCAGCCTCACATTGCGTTCATCGCGCTCGGGTCGGTGGTGCTGTGCGTCACGGGCGCCGAGGCGCTGTATGCCGACCTGGGCCACTTCGGCAAACGGCCGATCCGGCTCGCCTGGTTCAGCCTGGTGATGCCGGCCCTGGTGCTGAACTATTTCGGCCAGGGCGCCATGCTGCTGGCCCACCCGGAAAACGTGAAGAACCCGTTCTTCGAGATGGCGCCCAGCTGGGCGCTGTACCCGCTGATCGGCCTGGCCACCTGCGCCACGGTGATCGCGTCGCAGGCGCTGATCACGGCCGCGTTTTCGGTCACCAAGCAGGCCATCCAGCTTGGCTACCTGCCGCGCGTGCGCATCCTGCACACCTCGGTGAAAGAAACCGGCCAGGTCTACGTGCCGTTCATCAATTGGGGGCTGTACGTTTGCATCGTGCTGGCGGTGCTGGCGTTCGGCTCCAGCAGCAAGCTGGCGGCGGCCTACGGCATTGCGGTGACGATCGACATGCTGATCACCACCACGATGACCTTCTTCGTCATTCGCTACGGCTGGAAGTACCCCTGGCCGCTGTGCATTGCCGCCACCGGATTCTTCTTCGTGGTCGACTTCACCTACTTTGCGGCCAACATCATCAAGATCTTCGAAGGCGGCTGGTTCCCGGTGGTCATCGGCGCCTTCATGTTCATGCTGATGATGACCTGGAAGCAGGGCCGCCGGCTGATGAGCGAGCGCCTGCGCGACGACGCCATCGACCTGAAGAGCTTCATGGAGGCGGTGTTCGTCAGCCCGCCCGCGCGGGTGCAGGGAACCGCGGTGTTTCTTTCCAGCGAGGAAGGCATCACGCCCACGGCGCTGCTGCACAACCTGAAGCACAACAAGGTGCTGCACGAGACCAACTTGTTCGTCACCGTCAAGCACCACGAGCTGCCGTGGATCGGTTTCGACAAGCGCGCGCAGATCGAGCCGCTGGGGCACGACTGCTGGCAGGTGACCTTGCATTTCGGCTTCAAGAACGAGCCCGACGTGCCCGAGGCGCTGGCGCTGCTGCGCGGCCGCGGCGTGCAGCTGGACGAGATGGACACCAGCTACTTCCTGTCGCGCGACATCGTCATCCCGACGCTGGGTGCGGGCATGGCCATGTGGCGTGAAAAGCTGTTTGCCAGCATGCACCGCAACGCTTCCGCCGCGGCCGACTTCCTCAGCCTGCCCACCAACCGGGTGGTGGAGCTGGGGTCGAAGGTGGAAATTTAGGGCCCCCCAGTCGCTGCGCTCCTGCCCCCAAGGGGCGCCAACTCTATGCCCGGGAAACCCGTGCATGAGTTGTGGCTTGAGGGGGCTCGCTTCGCTTCGCCCCCGGGGCGTCTCTTGAACTCCACGCCGATGCGCGGCGAGCCTTTGAGCAGCAGCAATTCGAGCTCAGCGCTGTTGTGCGTGGCCCAGAAATCGGCCTCGTCACAGATCATGAAAAAGGAACTTCGTATGTTCCCATTTCATGGTCATTGACCGACCGCGACCGCTTCGCCTCCGAACCGGGCCATGCGCAGCGACCAAGCTGTCCTGACCCGTCAATCCTCTACGTCACCGGCCCCGCGGTTTTACTTTCGATTGCCGCGAGATAAAGCCGCGTTGTTTTCTCCGACGGCTTGACCTACTTTGCCGGGCCGTAGGCCGCTGCGGCCTATCGCCCTGCCGCTGGCCCTGTGTCGGAATCGATCGCGTCGCGGGTCGTCAGCGCGCCGCTGCCCTGCTTCGGCGCTTCAGGCGTGCGCAGCCGCGCGCAGCACTTGCTCGGCCCACTTGTTCAGGCTCTGGCCGCTGCGCGCGCTGGCTTTGACGGCGGCGGCATGCACGGCGGGGTCAACGCGCAGCATCATCTTGCCGCTGGCGGGCTTGTCGGGTGCCTGCCCGAGCTGCTCGCAGGCGGCGATGTAGCGGTCTACGGCGCTGCACAGCGCGCTCTCGAACTCGGCCACCGAGGTGCCGTGGAAGGTAATGATGTCGTCGATGTCGAGCACCCGCCCGACAATGATCTTGTCGTCGGGGTCGAATTCCATGCGGGCGGTGTAGCCCCGATAGCTCATGGTGTTCATGCCGTTACTCCGATCTTTGCGAGGAACTCTGGATCATCAGCAACCCGAATGAGTCGGGATACCGTTGATCGGCGCGTTGTGGTGGGGCCGGCCACCAGATGCGAACTCAAGCAATCGCGCACCTCGCGAACCGGCTCACTACGGCGCGTCGGTAAATGCCTCGACCTTGAGGCCCGCGAATATCTTGAAATCCGCCACGTTGCGTGTGAGCAATGCATGGCCGTGGTGCACCGCGGTGGCGGCGATCAAGGCGTCAAAGGCGCCGGCCGTCCTGTTTTTCGACAGCGCTGCAACCAGGCGCGCATGGGTGCGCGCAACGGGCATGGAGAATTCCAGAACAGGAATCGACGCGAGCAAATTTTCAACAAACGCACCGCGTTGTGCTCTGCGCTGGGCGGTGTTGGCACGCTCCACGCCCACCAGCAGTTCACTGGCCGTCACCGCGCTCATGTAAGCGCCGCCATACTGCGCCCAGCGCGCCAAGCCCAGCGTGCTGCCGGCCTTTTCGGCCAGCACCCACACATCGGTATCGATCACGAGGCCCATGGATC
>JANNDW010000077.1:0-19464 GCA_031378125.1 Methylibium sp.
TGCTGCTGCTGTTGCACACGCGGCTGGGGCTGAGCTTGCTGCTGCTGTTGCATGCGCGGCTGCTGTGCTTGGCGCTCCATGCGTTGTTCATTCCGCTGTTCATTTCTTTGCTGCGGCACCACGTTTTGCGGCACATTCGCAGGCGCGTTTTGTTGGGTTATTTCACGCTGCGGCCGACCGCGGGAATTTCCGTTTTGTTCATTTGATTCGGGCGCACGATTCTGACGAACGCGGGGCTGCCCGGCTTGCTCACCAGCGGTTACAGCATTCGGTCTTCCGCCTTGCACATAGGCGGGCTGCGGCTGCTGCGGCTGCTGCGGCTGCTGTGGCGCTGGCTGCGCCGACTGAATCACCACCGGTGGGCGCTGTTGCGATTGCACGACGATTGGTGCGGTCGGTGGCACCACGTTCTGCGCGCCGCCCGCGCGAGGTTGCACGAGTCCTGGCTGTGGCGCAGGCTGTGCTGCGGGCTGTGGTGCAGCTTGCAGTGGCTTAGCGCTGCCGCCCTGCGGAGTTGGTTGCCCACCAATCATCCCACCGTTCATCACTGGTGCAGCGTTGATTGTTGGTGGCGTGTCGCGATTAGCGCCGCCACGTCCAGGCTGCACATTATTGTTGCCACCCGGCATCCCCGGCGCGGCGCCTTGCACGACTTCACCGCCCACACGGCCCGGTAGTTGATTCTGTTGTGGTTGGATCTGCCCACCTTGCATTGATGGTTGACCTTGCGCCGCGCGCGGTCCGCGATCTTGTCCTTGTTGTACTTGTGCTTGCCCCTGCGCCTGCCCCTGCATCTGTGGTGCGACTTGTGGTGCGATTTGAGGTGCATAAACCGGTGCAACATTATTACGACCACGCGCCCATACTGAATTTGCGTTTCCATTGCCTTGCTGCTGCGGCAACGACGACGATTGACCAGGCATCACGGGCTGTCCTTGAACGACTGGACGCGGTATGTTCATTTCCTGAACCGGTTTGAAATTGGCGAGGTTGGCGCGCGACTCACGAATCGCATTGGCAGCGATCGGTTTCGATTGCACGAATATATTTTGATTCACAAACGTCGCACCCGGCACTTGGTTCTGATAACGCGCGGGCGGATTGTTGTTGATGATAGTGACGTTGTTGGTCACGTAATTCACGTTACGAATATAGTTCACGTTGTTGGTGTAGCGCGGCACGTAATGTTCGCGTGGTGCCAGCGGGAACCAGCCCACCGACGAATCGCTGACCGAAACATTCACGCTCAGGCCAGGCCGCCCGTACCATGCGACTAATGCAGGTGCATAAGCTGGGCGACGCTGATAGGCCCCGGGCCACCAATGCCAGCGCGATTCGATGGTCACCCAGCGGCCATAGTGAAATGGCGCGAAGCCCCAAGGCGCGTCATCGACCCAGGTCCAGCCCCAGGGGCTGACCCAGGCCCAATGGCCACTGCTGTACGGCGCCCAGCCGGGGGCCACGGTACGCGGGATCCAGATCGACCCATAGTCCGGGCTCTGTTCCCAGCGGCCGTGGCGATCCAGGTCTTCGACGCCCGTCATCTCCGGCGACACATAGCGTTGCGAGACGCTGCGATCATCGCTGCGGTCACGCTCGCCGTTCCAAGCCGAGAACGCATCGCGCTGGGGTTCCGTGATGCTGTACTGGGCGGCGTCGCTGGTGTCGATCCAGAACTCGGCCCGCTGCCCGCTGTTGACGGTCAGCGCGCTGCGCGGCCCTTCATACAGCGCCTGGCCGTTGTAGACGGTGAGGTGGCTGGTGGCGTCCGTCCTGTCGAAGCGGTAGCGGCCGGCGCGCTGGGTGCTGAACCGGCCTTCGGCGGTCTTCAGGTCAAACTCGGCCGCCGCCTCGCGGTTGCGCAACCGCGCCGCCACGCTGCCGTTGTGCAGCTGCAGCGCGATGCGTTCATCGTCCAGCCGCAGCACTTCAAGTTCGCTGCCCGAATCGAGCCGCAGGCTGGTGGAGCCGATGCGCACCTCGGCGCGTGCGCCGGCATCGGTGGACAAGCGGTCGCCGGCCGTCAGCGGGCGGTTGCGGGTGGCGTTGACCCATTCGCCGGACTCTGGCGTGAACAGCCACACCTGGCCCATCACGTCGGCGAGCCGGCCGACACGGCCGGGCGGGTCGGCGTCCGGATTGGCCAAGGCGCCGGGAACGGCAGCGACGCCGAGCAGCAGGGCCGCCATCAGCTGGGTGACGCGTTGAAGGAGACGATTCGCGAGCTTCATGATGCTGGCCTCGGAGGATGTTCGCCCGCAGGCAAAACCGGGTTGTCGCCGCGGCGCGAGATGGCGTCTTGTTGACGTTCTTGCTTTTACACTGAACGCCCCACTCGCAGCTTGCGCCGACCGTTCATCGGTTGGAACACAGTCCTTTACAAATCCGAAACACCCCGGATCGCGGCGGCCGGGCGAGCCGGGCTCTCGCACGGCTGCCGCGTCGATCAATCGTCGCCGCTCGCGTCCAGGCCCGGAAACAGCACGCTGGTGAAGCCGAAGCGGCTGAAGTCGCGCACCCGCATCGGGTAGAGCTTGCCGATCAGGTGGTCACATTCATGCTGCACCACGCGGGCATGAAAACCTTCGGCCTCGCGTTCTATCAGGCCGCCTCGCGGGTCGAAGCCGGCGTAGCGAATGCGCGCGTAGCGCGGCACCACGGCGCGCAGCCCCGGTACCGACAGACAGCCCTCCCACCCCTCCTCTTCCACATCATCCAGCGGCGTGATCTTCGGGTTGATGAGCACCGTCTCGGGCACCGGCGGCGCATCCGGATAGCGCAGGTTTTTGCTGAAGCCAAAAATCACCAAGGCCAGATCGACACCGATCTGCGGCGCCGCAAGACCGGCGCCGTTGGCCGCATGCATGGTCTCGAACATGTCGTCGACCAGCGCCGCCAACTCGAGGGTGTTGAACGCTTCGACCGGGCGGGCTGCGCGCAGCAGGCGCGGATCGCCCATTTTCAGAATCTCGCGAACGGTCATGGCAGAAGGCAAATGCTGGAGAGGGCCTCGACTTTAGCGTGCTGGGCCGGCCGGCAAGCCCGAGCCCGCCATGGCATCGACGACATCGGGCGGGGCCTGCACAAGTTCGATCAGCACACCCTCGCCGCCGACCGGGAATTCAGCGCTGCCTTTCGGGTGCACGAAGCAGATGTCATGCCCCGCCGCGCCCTTGCGAATGCCGCCCGGCGCGAAGCGCACGCCGTTGGCACTGAGCCACCGCACGGCGGCCGGCAGGTCGTCGATCCACAGGCCGACGTGGTTCAGCGCAGTGGTGTGCACCGCGGGCTTTTTGTCAGGGTCGATCGGCTGCATCAAATCGACCTCTACCTTGAACGCGCCGCTGCCCAGGCTGCAAATGTCTTCGTCGACGTTCTCGCGTTCACTGACGAAACTGCCGGTCACCTCCAACCCGAGCTTGTCCACCCACAGCGCGCGCAGGCGCGCTTTGCTCGCGCCGCCGATGGCCACTTGCTGGATGCCCAGCACCTTGAACGGGCGTGTGTTGATGTTCATTCGCGTATTCACTGGAATCGGATGATGACCTGATCGACCGCCAGGCTGTCGCCCTTTTTGGCACACACCTCGAAGACCACGCCATCCTGCGCCGCCACGAGAATGTTTTCCATCTTCATTGCCTCGATCACGGCCAGTTTCTCGCCGGCCCGCACCGCCTGGCCGGCCTGCACCGATACGTCGGCGAGCAGGCCCGGCATGGGTGACAGCAAAAATTTTGAGAGGTCGGGTGGCGCCTTAAAAGGCATCAGTGTGCTCAGTTCAGCCGCACGCGGTGAGAGTACCCGGGCTTCGATCTGCGACCCGTTGTGATTGAGGCGATAGTTCAAGCCGACCCGTTCGACCTGCGCGCAGAACGGATGGCCGGCAAATTGGCCATGCACTGCGATGTCGCGCAACGAGCCGTTCAAGGTGATCGAATGGCGCTGGCCGTCAAGCGTCACGTCGAACGCCGGGCCGTTGCCGCTCACCTTCACAACCGTTTGCGGGTGCGGGCCGGCGGCGCCCATCGTGACCACCACGAAGTCTTCACCGGCCTCCATCTCATGCCCGGCCAACTGCCCGCCGATGCCCGCCGCGCGGCCACGCAGGCGGCGGTGCACCGCCGCCGCCAACGCCAGCAAGAACTCAGGTCGCTGGTGGACCACGGCCGACGCTGAGAACCCCTTGGGATACTGCTCTGCAATGAAGCCCGTGTTGAAGTCGCCCGCCACAAAGCGCGGATGCGCCAGCAGCGCGGACTGGAACGGAATGTTGCTGGAGATGCCGCGGATCACGAACGCGTTCAAGGCTTCGCGCATCTTCTTGATCGCGTCGAGCCGGTCCACGCCATGTGTGATCAGCTTCGCCGCCATCGAGTCGTAGTACATCGGGATCTCGCCGCCTTCGTACACGCCGGTGTCCACGCGGACCCCTCCCGCATCGGGCACGGGTGCGGCCGCCCGCATGGTCTGCTGCGGCGGCTGGTACTTGATCAATCGCCCGGTCGAAGGCAGGAAGTTGCGCAACGGATCCTCCGCGTTGATGCGACATTCCATCGCCCAGCCGCGGCGCGGAATTTGCTCTTGCGTGAATGCAAGCTTCTCGCCCGCGGCCACGCGGATCATCTGCTCAACCAAGTCCAGCCCGGTGATGCACTCGGTGACCGGGTGCTCGACCTGCAGCCGCGTGTTCATCTCCAGAAAATAGAAGCTCTTGTCCTTGCCGACGACAAACTCCACCGTGCCGGCGCTTTGGTAGTTCACCGCCTTGGCCAGCGCCACGGCCTGCTCGCCCATGGCTTTGCGCGTGGCCTCGTCCAGGAACGGGCTGGGCGCTTCTTCGATCACTTTCTGGTGGCGGCGCTGGATCGAACATTCGCGTTCCCACAGGTAAACGCAATTGCCCTGTGCATCGCCCAGCACCTGGATCTCGATGTGGCGTGGCTCTTCGACGAACTTTTCGATGAACACCCGGTCGTCGCCGAAGCTGTTGCGCGCCTCGTTGCGGCACGAGGTGAAGCCGTCGAATGCCTCGGTGTCGTTGAACGCCACGCGCAAGCCCTTGCCACCGCCGCCGGCGCTGGCCTTGATCATCACCGGGTAGCCGATGTCCTTGGCGATCGCTACCGCCTGCTCGGCCGTGTCGATCGCCTCATTGACGCCGGGAATGGTGTTGACCTTGGCCGCACCCGCGAGCCTCTTCGACGCGATCTTGTCGCCCATCGCCGCGATGGAGGCATGCTTCGGACCGATGAAGACGATGCCCTCTTCTTCAACACGGCGTGCGAACTCGGCGTTCTCGGACAGGAAGCCGTAACCCGGATGCACCGCCTGCGCGCCGGTGTGCTTGCAAGCCGCGATGATCTTGTCCATCACCAAATAAGACTCACGGCTGGGCGCCGGGCCGATGAACACCGCCTCGTCGGCCAGCTCCACGTGCAGCGCATCGCGGTCGGCTTCTGAATAGACCGCAACCGTCTTGATACCCATCTTTCGCGCCGTCTTGATGACCCGGCAGGCGATTTCTCCACGATTGGCGATCAGTACTTTTGTGAACATGTTGTGGGCCTCAACCCGCGCTCAAAGTGGAATGTTGCTGTGCTTGCGCCACGGGTCGTCTACTCTCTTGCTCGCCAGCATCGCCAGCGATCGGCAGATGCGCTTGCGGGTTTCATGCGGCTGGATCACGTCGTCGATGTAGCCGCGCGCGCCGGCCACGAAGGGGTTGGCGAACTTGGCCTTGTATTCGGCCTCGCGTGCGGCCAGCTTGGCCGGGTCGCCCTTCTCTTCGCGAAAGATGATCTCGACCGCGCCCTTGGCGCCCATCACCGCGATCTCGGCGTTCGGCCAGGCAAAGTTCACGTCGCCGCGAAGGTGCTTGGACGACATCACGTCGTACGCGCCGCCGTAGGCTTTGCGGGTGATCACCGTCACCTTCGGGACCGTGCACTCCGCATACGCGAACAGCAACTTGGCGCCATGCTTGATGATGCCGCCGTGCTCTTGGCTTGTGCCGGGCATGAAGCCGGGCACATCGACGAAGGTCAGCACCGCAATCCCGAACGCATCGCAAAAACGCACAAAGCGCGCCGCCTTGATGCTGCTCTTGATGTCCAGGCAACCGGCCAGCACCAGGGGCTGGTTGGCCACGATGCCCACGGTCTGGCCGTCCATGCGGGCGAAGCCGATGACGATGTTCCTTGCGTAGTCGGGCTGCAGCTCGAAGAAGTCGCCGTCGTCCACGGTCTTGTGGATCAGCTCCTTGATGTCGTAGGGCTTGTTCGGGTTGTCGGGCACCAAGGTGTCGAGCGACCGGTCGATGCGCTCGGCCGGGTCCGAGGAGCGGCGCAGCGGCGGCGCCTGGCGGTTGTTGCCGGGCAGGTAGTTGAAGAAGCGGCGCAACATCAACAGCGCGTCCACATCGTTGTCGAAGGCCCCGTCCGCCACACCGCTCTTGGTGGTATGGGTGGTTGCCCCGCCCAGGTCTTCGGCGCTCACTTCTTCGTGCGTCACCGTCTTCACCACCTCGGGGCCGGTGACGAACATGTAGGAGCTGTCCTTCACCATGAAGATGAAGTCGGTCATCGCCGGGCTGTACACCGCGCCGCCAGCGCACGGGCCCATGATCAGGCTGATCTGCGGCACCACGCCCGAGGCCATCACGTTGCGCTGGAACACCTCGGCATAGCCGCCCAGCGAGGCCACGCCTTCCTGGATGCGCGCGCCACCGGAGTCGTTGATGCCGATGACCGGCGCGCCCACCTTCATGGCCTGGTCCATCACCTTGCAGATTTTCTCTGCGTGGGCCTCAGACAGCGCGCCGCCGAAGACCGTGAAGTCCTGGCTGAACACGAACACCAAGCGGCCATTGATGGTGCCGTAGCCGGTGACGACGCCGTCGCCGGGGACCTTGTTGTCGGCCATGCCGAAGTCGGCACAGCGGTGTTCGACGAACATATCCCATTCTTCGAAGCTACCCTCGTCAAGCAACAGCTCCAGCCGCTCGCGCGCGGTCAGCTTGCCTTTGCCGTGCTGCGCGGCGATGCGCTTCTCGCCGCCGCCCAGGCGGGCCTTGGCGCGCTTGGCTTCGAGCTGTTGAATGATGTCGTGCATGGCGCTTGGGTCTCCCTGTCTTCGGTTCAATACCGGGCTACTTCGATGCCGCCTCGAACAGGCTCAGCAGCGCGCGCGCCGCCGCGGAGGGCGCGATTCGCGCTTCGCTCACCTCGTTCAAGGCCTTGGTCAAGGCGTGGCGCACGACCGGATGGTTGCGAAAATCGGCCTGCAGCCGCGCGTGCACGATGTCCCACATCCAGGCCAGCGCCTGGGCTTTGCGGCGCGCGGCGAACTCACCGCTGGCACGCCGCTGTTGATGAAACAACTCCACCAGGGCCCAGAACGAGTCGACGCCCCGCTCGTCTTTCAGGCTGTTCAATGCACTCATGCGCATCACGCGCGTGTGCCAGCGGTCGGCGCCGTGATCCGGGTGGCCGTGAAAGCTGAACACGCGCAGCGCTCCGGCAATTTGCGCCTCGGCGCGCATGGCCGCATCGGGGTCGAGGTCGGCCTTGTTGATGAGCACCAGGTCGGCCAACTCCATCACGCCTTTTTTGATGGCCTGCAGATCGTCTCCCGCATTGGGCAACTGCATCAATACAAACATGTCGGTCATGCTGGCCACTGCCGTTTCGCTCTGGCCCACGCCGACGGTCTCGACGATCACCATGTCGAAACCGGCGGCTTCGAACACCAGCATCGCTTCACGCGTCTTCTCGGCCACGCCGCCCAGCGTTCCCGACGCGGGGCTGGGCCGAATGAAGGCGGACGGGTTCACCGACAGCATTTCCATGCGCGTCTTGTCGCCCAGGATGGAGCCACCCGAGACGCTGCTGGACGGGTCCACCGCCAGCACCGCGACCTTGTGGCCTTTGCGAATGAGCGCCAGCCCCAGCGCTTCGACGAATGTGGACTTGCCCACCCCCGGCACGCCCGAGATGCCCAAACGCATCGCCTTGCCGGTGTGGGGCAGCAAGGCGTTCAGCAGCGTGTCGGCCCGATGCCGATGGTCGGCGCGGGTCGATTCGAGCAGCGTGATGGCCTTGGCCAGCGCGCGGCGCTCGCCATGGCGGACGCCTTGAACCAAGGCCGCGTCGGCAGGGATCAAGTCCACCGAAACCTCAGGCCTTGGCAAGGCTGGCCTTGATTTGTTCAAGCACGTCCTTGGCACTCGCCGGGATCGGCGTGCCCGGACCGTAGATGCCCTTGACGCCGGCCTGATAGAGGAAGTCGTAGTCCTGGCGCGGAATCACACCGCCGACGAAGACGATGATGTCGCCGGCCCCCTGGTCCTTCAGCGACTGGATGATCGCCGGCACCAGCGTTTTGTGGCCCGCCGCGAGGGTGCTCACACCGACGGCATGCACGTCGTTTTCAATCGCCTGGCGGGCGCATTCTTCGGCGGTCTGGAAGAGCGGGCCAATGTCGACATCGAAGCCGAGATCGGCAAATGCCGTGGCCACCACCTTCGCGCCGCGGTCGTGGCCGTCTTGCCCAAGCTTGGCGATCAGCACGCGCGGCCGGCGGCCCTGCGCCTCGCCGAACGCGGCAATCTCCTGCTTGAGCTGGTCCCAACCTTCAGCGGAGTCATAGGCTGCTGCATACACACCCGTCACCTTTTGCGTCTCGGCGCGGTGGCGCCCCCAAACCTTCTCCAGCGCATCACTCACCTCGCCCACCGTGGCTCGGGCTCGAACTGCCTTGATCGACAGGTCCAGCAAGTTGCCCGCGCCGGATTCAGCGCACGCGGTCAGCGCGTCCAGCGTACGTTGAACCGCGCCGGCATCGCGCGACGCACGCACCTGCCGCAAACGCTTGAGCTGATTTTCACGCACCGCCAGGTTGTCGATGTCCAGCGTGTCGATCGCATCTTCGGTGGCCAGCTTGTACTTGTTGACGCCGACGATCACGTCCTTGCCCGAATCGATGCGCGCCTGCTTTTCGGCCGCGCTGGCCTCGATTTTCAACTTGGCCCAGCCGCTGCCCACCGCCTTGATCATGCCGCCCATCGCGTCGACTTCCTCGATGAGGGTCCAGGCCGCATCTGCCATGTCCTGGGTCAGTCTTTCCATCATGTAGCTGCCAGCCCACGGGTCGACCACATTCGTGATGTGCGTCTCTTCCTGGATGATGAGCTGCGTATTGCGCGCAATGCGCGCGCTGAACTCGGTGGGCAGCGCGATGGCTTCGTCGAGCGCATTGGTGTGCAGACTCTGGGTGCCGCCGAAGACCGCGGCCATCGCCTCGATTGTGGTGCGCACGACGTTGTTGTACGGGTCCTGCTCGGCCAGACTCCAGCCCGAGGTCTGGCAGTGGGTGCGCAGCATCAGGCTCTTGGGGTTCTTGGCATTGAAGCTTTTCATGATGCGCCACCACAGCAGCCGCGCCGCGCGCATCTTGGCCACTTCCAGATAGAAGTTCATGCCGATGGCCCAGAAGAAGCTCAGCCGGCCGGCGAAATCGTCAACGTCCAGGCCCTTGGACAAAGCCGTCTTCACGTACTCGCGGCCGTCGGCCAAGGTGAAAGCCAACTCCAGCGCCTGGTTCGCGCCGGCTTCCTGCATGTGGTAGCCCGAAATCGAGATCGAGTTGAACTTGGGGCAGTTCTTGGAGGTGTATTCGATGATGTCGCCGATCACCCGCATGCTGGGGCCCGGCGGGTAGATGTAGGTGTTGCGGACCATGAACTCCTTGAGCACGTCGTTCTGGATGGTCCCGCTCAACTTGTCTTGCGACACGCCCTGCTCTTCGGCGGCGACCACATAGCCAGCCAGCACCGGCAGCACCGCGCCGTTCATCGTCATCGACACCGACACCTTGTCGAGCGCAATGCCGTCGAACAGGATCTTCATGTCTTCGACGCTGTCGACCGCCACCCCGGCCTTGCCCACGTCACCGCTCACGCGCGGGTGGTCGCTGTCGTAGCCGCGGTGGGTGGCCAGGTCGAACGCCACGCTGACACCCTGGCCACCGGCGGCCAGCGCCTTGCGATAGAAGTCGTTCGAAGCCTCGGCGGTAGAAAAGCCCGCGTACTGCCGGATGGTCCACGGCCGCACCGCGTACATGGTGGCCTGCGGGCCGCGCAAAAAGGGCTCGAAGCCGGGCAGCGTGTCGGTGAAGTTCAAGCCCTTCAGGTCGGCGGCGGTGTACAGCGGCTTGACCTGAATGCCCTCGGGCGTGGTCCAGTTCAGTGCGTCGACCTGGCCGCCCGGCGCTGACTTGGCAGCCACCTCGCGCCAGGTTTTGATGGCGTCGGAGTTCAACAGGGTTTGGTCGGACATGGTGCCTTCGTGGACGTCGCGTGACTGGACGCTGGGCCGCAATCACGGCATAATTCAAAACTGAATTATAGCGCAGCACACAACGCTTCTTCCCTCATCGCTTCTTCCCTCATCGCTTCTTCCCTCATCGCTTCTTCCCTCATCGCTTCTTCCCTCGTTCACTTCCAGTTTCCCGGCATTCACCGATGGCAGTCTCATCCCGCACCCGCGCTCGGGCCCATCCGCCGGCGAGCAGCTCACACCCACCGCCGCGGCGGTTGCCGCAGCGTGCGCTCTACGAACAGGTGGCCGAAAAATTGCGCGCTCGCATCCTCAGCCACACGCTGGGCGCCGGCAGCTGGATCGACGAGCAGGCGCTGGCGGCCCAATTCGGCATCAGCCGCACGCCCTTGCGCGAGGCGCTCAAGGTGCTGGCCGCCGAAGGCCTGGTGACGATGAAATTGCGCCGCGGCGCCTACGTGACCGAGGTTTCCGAGCGCGATCTGTCCGATGTGTTCCACCTGTTGGCCTTGCTGGAAAGCGACGCCGCCGGCGTGGTGGCGTTGACGGCCACGGCAGCGCAGATCGCCGATCTGGAAGCGCTGCACCGCAAGCTCGAAGCCTCAGCCGATGATCGCGACCAGTTCTTCGCGGCCAACGAAGCCTTCCACATGCACCTGCTGGAGCTGGCCGATAACCGCTGGCGCGTGCAAATGGTGGCCGACCTGCGCAAGGTGATGAAACTCAACCGCCACCATTCGCTGTTCAAACAGGGGCGGCTCGAAGCCTCGCTGGCCGAACACCGCGCGCTGATGGCGGCCCTGAAGCAGCGCAACCCGAAACGCGCCCAGCAACTGATGCGCGAGCACATGGCGCACGGCAAGGCGGCCGCCTCCTTGTCGTAGCGCCCTGCCCGCGCGTGGCTGCCACAATCACCGCCATGAGCCGCCCCACGCTGAGCCTGATCGCCGCCGTCGCCCGCCATGGCGCGATCGGAAAAGACAACGCGCTGCTGGTGCACCTGCCCGATGATTTGCCGCGCTTCAAACGCCTTACGATGGGCGCGCCCGTCATCATGGGGCGCAAGACCTGGGATGCGATCGGCCGGCCCTTGCCGGGGCGACGCAGCATCGTCATCACGCGCAATGCGCATTGGCAGGCCGTTGGCGCCCAAGCCGCCGGCTCGCTGCATGCCGCACTGGCCCTGGCGGCCTCGGCTCCCAAGGCCTTTGTGATCGGCGGTGCCGAAATCTACGCCCTGGCCCTGCCCCTTGCCGACGAGCTGCTGTTGACCGAGATCGATGCGGACTTCGAAGCCGATGCGTTCTTTCCGCGTTGGAACCGCGCCGACTTCCAAGAGAGCGCACGCCAGGATCTGACCAGCCCCATGGGCCTGAACTACAGTTTTGCCACCTACACCCACAAAGAAAGGAAATGACATGTCCGGAGCCGGTTTCCACGTGCATGGTCCGCACGACCACGAACTCGAACACGCCGCACAACACGAGCCCGAAGGATTTGCCGGCAAGCTGGCGGTGATGACGGCCATCATCGCCACGGTGGGGGCGCTGTTCGCCTACATGGGTGGCTCGACCCAAGCCAACGCCGGCCTTTACAAGAACGAGGCGGCGATCAAAAAAACCGAGGCATCGAATCAATGGAATTTCTACCAGGCCAAGAGCAGCAAGCAAAACCTGGCCGAACTGGCCACCGAGCTGGCGCCCGAGGCACGCAAAGGCTTTTACGCAGGGGAAGTGAAACGCTACGACGCCGAGAAGAAAGAGGTCAAGTCGGTTGCTGAAAAGTTCGAGGCGGAATCGAAAGACTGGGACAAGAAAAGTGACGAACAGTTGCACCAGCATCACCGCTGGGCGCAGGCCACGACCTTGCTGCAAATCGCCATCGCGATGGCCGCCATCGCGTTGCTGACCAAGAGCCGGCGCTTTGCCGTCGGTGTGGTCGGCCTGAGTGTGCTGGGGCTTGGCTTGGGCGCGCTGGCGTGGCTGCACCTGTGAGCCGCCGCGGCGAAGTGCCTGCGCAAGCGCGCAGCGCAGGCGGCTCAAACTCGCGCCTGCCCTGCACAACCGCGCAGGAGCTTCGGTCCGGCGCGAGGCCGTGAAACTCGCCATCTGAAGTGTGCATGGGGTCCCAGGATGTTCAAGGACGTCCCAGGTGGTTCAGTCCGATGCAGTCAATCTAACCGCCCAGCGCTCTCGCCCAAGCGCTTGGGAGAGTTCCTGCGCAAGCTGTACGCTGTGACGACGATCAACGACAAGACCCGCATCGCGATGCCGCTCGTGGTGCTGACGGCGTGTCGCAAACCAGAAGTTGTCGGCGCCAAGTGGAGCGAAATTGATCGGGAGACGGCCGAACGGGACGTGCCGGCCGAGCGCATGAAAGCGGGTCGCGCGGATTGGGTGCCCCTATTGAAGCAAGCTGGCGGCCTGCTCGGCGTTGCGCTCCATCGTTCCGGCGCTCGGCTGCCGCAACCATCCTGAGCGCCTGCGCGTTGCGCTGCCGATTCCACGCGGCAAGTCAGGCTTGCTCGGCTGTGAGGGGATCGGCATGCGGCGCCATCGCGTGCGAAATGACTGCGATCACCGCCAGGCACCAGACGATCAGCGCACCCGACGGCAAGTCGAGCGCCGATGAAAGCACCAGGCCCGATGCATAGCTCGCGAGGCCAATGCCATAGGCAAGCGCAACACGCAGGCGCTCGGGATGTTTGCGTGCGCCGAGCGCCGGAACGATGAGCGTTGCGAAGACCAGGTACACGCCGACGAGCTGCACCGATGCCGTCACGGCCAACGCAAAGATCAGGTAGAAGCCGATTTGCGACAGCCGGCCCCGCAAGCCCCACAGCAGCGCAAGCGCCAGCACCGTGACCGCCAGTGGAACGGCGAGCCGCGGGTAGCTGACCCACAGGATCTGTCCTGCCAGCAGATCGCGCAGATTCTCGCCGCCGTGCGGGTTCTTCGCCAGCAGCAGAATGCCAGCGGTGGCCGCCAGCACGAACAGCACGCCGATCTGCGCCTCCTGAACTTCGGGCCATTTCTTCTCGGTCCAGGTCAGCAGCAAGGCGCCGGCCAATGCAGCCAGCGCGGCGGCGACCTGAACCTGCCAGCCGCTCGGCTCGATGTCCAGCATACCGGCCACGATGACGCCGAGCCCTGCGATCTGCGCGATCGCGAGGTCGATGAAGACGATGCCCTTGCGCAGCACCTGTGCGCCAAGCGGCACGTGCGTTGCCAACACCAGCACGCCCGCCGCGAAGGCGGGCAGAAGGATTGCCAGGTCGACGGCGGACAAGGTCACCTCAAAGCCCCGAGCAGGAGCGCGATGCTGCTGTCGAACAGGCCGAAGAGGTCGCCAGCCTTGTCGTTGCCGCCGACGGTGAAGGGCAACACCACCGCCGGAATGCGCGCATGTTCGGACAACCATTGCGAAGCGCGCGGATCTTCGTAGGCCCCGCGCACCACCAACTTCGCAGGCTGCTGCACCAGCTGCGCGTTGAGCGCGCTCAAGTACCCGCCGCTCGGCTCCACGCCGGGCTTGGGCTGCAGCGTCGCGACTTCACGCACGCCCAGCCAGTTCCACAGGTAAGTCATGTTCTTGTGGTGCGCGACCACCGGCAGACCCCGCAGCGGCTGCGCCTGCAGTTCCCACTTCTGAGTCGCCTCGGTCCAGCGGGCGGAGAAGGTCTTGAGCCGGTCCTGGTAGAACGCGGCATTCGGTGGGTCGAGCTGCGCCAGGCGTGCGGCCAGCGCGTTCCCCACCTTCGCGATATTGCGCGGGTCGAGCTGAATATGCGGGTTGCCGCCGGCATGCACGTCGCCATCGCCGCGGTCCAACCGGGCCGGCACTTCGAGCGGTGTCACGAAACGGCCCGCCTCGAAGTTGCCGGGTGCACCAGCCGCCAGCTTCGTGTTGCTCGACTGCTGGATCAATACCGGCAGCCAGCCGACTTCGAGCTCCATGCCGGTGCACACCAGCAGATCGGCGTTGCGCATGCGCGCGATCAGGCTTGGCCGCGCTTCGATGTGATGCGGGTCTTGCAAGGCGCTGGTGGTCGACGTGACGCTCAGCTTGTCGCCGCCGATCTCCTTCACCAGCGACGCCCATTCGGGCTCGCAGGCCACCACGTTGAGCGCTGCCTGCGCCTGCATGGACGCGAACGTGACGATCGCGAGCAGCAAGTGTTTGAGATGCGATGCCATGGCGTGCTCCTAGAACCTGTGCGCACCATGGGCGCCCAGGCTCATGATGTATTGGAGGAAGATTTGGCGGTCGGTGGCGGTGGGGTTGCTGCGGTCGGCAACGAGCTGAAGGCGCAGGCGGCTGAATTCCGACGGCGAATAGTCGACCATCAAGGTGCTGCGCGAGGGGCGCGCACTGAGCAGAATCGGGAAATCGGCTGCGGTCAGACCGCCGGTTCCGAGGAGCCCGATGCGCGGCGTGCCCGAATCGAGCCGGTCGTAACGTGCCCCGACCCGCCACATCGGCATGAACTGATAGACGGCCTGCAAGTACCAGGCGCTTTGGGTCGCACGGTAGTCGCCGCTCGCTGAACCGCCGGCCTGCGATTGCGTGTCGTAGTTCAAGCTGCCGTTCTCGGTGCGGCGGAAATACTCGCCCTGGACCACCAGGCTCTGGCTGCGCGCGTTGCCACCCGGCGCCCATTTGTAGATACCGTCGAGCACCCAGGTGCGGCTGCTGCCGGTGAAGGCATTGGTTACCGTGGTCCCCGCCGCGTTGCTGTCCTCAAAAGCGCGATCGTGGGCACGGTGGCGCAACACGGACACCCCGGCGCGCCAACTGGCGTTGTCGCCGAGGTCATCGCCGACGTGCGCGAACAGCGCATTCGAGCCAATCCCGTTGCGACCGCTATCGCTGCCCGGAAACGAGGTGCCCGATCCGATTTCCGCACCGAATTCGAAGTAGCGCTCCGTCGGCGCGAGCCAGCGCAGCTGCAGGCCGTCAGTCTTGATCGGCCCGCCGAAGAATGCCTGGTAGGCGAGCGGCGCGTCAACGAAGTCCCAGGTATGGGCATGGTGGTCGTTCAGGTAGCCGATCGACGAAAGAAAGCGCCCGCCGCGCAGCGTGCCGCCATCGAAAAGGCCCTGGCGTTCGAACCATGCTTCCTCGACGCTCACACTGCCGTCACCGGCGAGCGAGGCGGTGAGCCGGCCGGAAAACAGCGGGTCGATGTTGGCGCTGATGCCGAGTTCCGATTCGCCGATATGGAACGAGCGCCGGCCGGGGCCAACCTCACCGCCGGTTGGAACGAAGCCCTGCACCCGATAGCTCGACGGGTCGCGCGACAGGTTCGCATACGTGCCCGCGAGGATCAAGGAAATGGCCGGATTGAAGGCCGCCGCGGAGGTGGCCACGGCAGGCGGCACCTGGGCAGCCGCCCCGGACGGCGACGCGACTTGGGCGCCCCCGGCCGGCGAACTCGTCTGCAGTTCGACGATGCGACGCTCCAGCGCCTGGAGTCGGGCCTCGTAGGACTGGCGTAACTGGGCGATCTGGTCCTTGAGCTCTTGCAGCTCGGCCGGCGACTCGGCAGCGCCGGATGGAATGGGTATGGCAGCGGCCAAGCCAAATGCGATGGCCGCCGCGCGTGATCTGGACATGGGATATCCCTGCGAGATGAAGTGATCGGATCGCCGCGCGTTGACGCTCGGCGCGAGTCCCCGGGGCGGGGCGGTGGATCAGCTCAAATCAGCGGGGGTGCGCGGGCGTCGAAAGGCCCCGTGTGGCGCGGCTCCGCGGAAATGGCGGTCGCGCGGGCAAGCATGGGCAACGCATGGTGCGGCGCGATACATTCAAAGCGCGACGGCAGCGCCGCGCCGAGTTGCGCGAACGCCAGGCAGGTGTCGCAGACCTTGACCACCGCGTGGTGACGCGCGTCGCTGTCCTGCCGCTGCGAACTGGCGGGCAGGCTGTGTGACAGCGCGTGGACGAGCCCCGCCTGCGGGGCCAGCAGAACAGCCCACACGAGGATCAGCACATGCAAGGAGCGCAAGGTCACTTTCATCGAGGCCGAAGCGTAGCACCCATTGGGCAACCGTCAGATGACAACACCGGCCTGCGCGGCAACCACCACCTCAGCTCGGCTGCGGCGAGCACAGCAAGCCGTCGCGGCGCAAATCGACCATGAGCTCGACGCCGGGTTCCAGCCCTTGATGCGGCACCGGGTTGCTCGGCGCGATGCCCGAGCAAGCGCGCCACCGCCACGCTGCCGAGCCGCGCCGGCATCTCGGCGGGCGCGTCTTGCTGCACGATGCGTCGGCCGCCAATCACCGACACGACATCGATCTCCGAGGCGCGCGCCGCCAGTGTCCGCAGTTCACGGAGGACCCACGCTCCCGAACCGAAAGTCGTCAAACGCCGTCACGCTGTCGGCCTTGGTCCAGACTCCCACCGCACCGGCTCCCGAAATGTGCGCGTCGTCGAACTCGATCACGGCCTTGCCGTCCAACACCACATTGATGCGCGCGTGCTTGAACTCAACACGCAACATGTGCCACGCATTGGCGGCGACCGGCGCATCAACGTACTTCAGTGTTTTTCGCGCGCCGCCTTCGGCGTAGTACAGCGAGACGTTGTTCTCCAGCGCATTGGCGCGCGCCACGTAGTAGTTGTTGCCGTCCTTCCACCGCCACACGACGCCGCCCGCCTGGTCCTCGCGCCCACGGATCGGTTTGAACTTCACTTCTACAAAGCCGTCGATGATCGCGGTACCCGTGCGCACGCACCAAGGGAAGCCGCCCGTGCCCGACTGCACGAGAATGTTCGGTGGGCTGGGAGCGCCCGGATCAGGCTCAACGATCCAGCGCGGATTGCCGCGACCCGTCACGCCACACGCCCAATCCGCGGGCGGAGCGCCAGTGCGGTCCCTATCGAAGCTCACTGTCTGGGCCATCGATGCGCTCGCTGCCAGCAGTGTCGACGCCATCGCGATGGTGGTTTTCATCAACGCTTCTCCTTGGACTGTCAGACACCGACCGCCTTCGCTATCGCCGTGGCGATGCGACTCAGGCCCTTGCGGCTCCAGCCGCGGCGTGTCGCGTTCAGTTTGGCTCATACGAGTTAGCGTCGGCGGCGCTTGCCGGGCCCACGGATATCACCCGTGCGCTGCCGTTCTCCCGCACGCATTCGTCGGCGAACTCCTGCAACGAGGCTTGATGCTTTGAACCAGCAGCAACCACGAACTGGCGGATCAAGTGTTCATGTCTCGTAGCCTGCACAGATGCCTTAATTGCTACAGCAAAATTTGGCGCACACCGGCCCGACGAGGTGTCGCGCGCGCGTCTCGAGATTGGATGAAGGCGTTGGCCGCGTGACAATGCGCCAGAGGTTTCCGACCCGACTCCGTCAATGAACACTTCGTCGATCAGCAACACTTCAGTGGCGACCACACGCGTGGTCAGCGGGCAACGCACAAGCGAAGTGTTCTGGGGGTATCAGAAGCGGGATCTCACAGAATATGGACGAGTCAATGTCAATGAAATCAACCGGTTAGAACATATATGAAAATCGCCACTTGGAACGTCAACTCGCTCGCGGTGCGCCTGCCCCAGGTGCTGGACTGGCTGGCCGCCAACCCGGTCGACGCGCTCGTGCTGCAGGAAACCAAGCTCACCGACGACAAGTTCCCGCACGCCGAGATCGAAGCGGCCGGTTACCAGGTGCAATGGTTCGGGCAGAAGACCTACAACGGCGTGGCGCTGCTGAGCCGCACGCCCGCCACCGATGTGGAAAAGAACATTCCCGCGCTGGCCGACGCCCAAGCGCGTGTGATCGCCGGCACGGTGGACGGCGTGCGCGTGATCGGCGCGTACTTCCCCAACGGCCAGGCGCCGGACAGCGATAAGTTTCAGTACAAGATGCAATGGCTCACCGCATTGCGAGCCTGGGTGGAGCAGCAGAGCTCAAGCCACCCGCAACTGGTGCTGCTGGGCGACTACAACATCGCGCCCGAGGACCGCGATGTCTACGACCCGGTCGCCTGGTTTGGGCAAATCCATTGCACCCCCGAGGAGCGTGAGCACTTTCGGCAACTGCTCGCGATCGGCCTGGTGGATGCCTTCCGCCTGTTCGATCAGCCGCCCAAGAGTTGGAGCTGGTGGGACTATCGAAACCTGGCCTTTCGCCGCAACCAGGGCCTGCGCATCGACCACATCCTGGTCAGCACCGCGCTGGCGCCGAAGGTGCTTTCATGCGTGATCGACAAGTTGCCGCGCAAGAACGAGCGGCCCAGCGACCATGCGCCGGTGGTGGTGGAATTGGCGTAGCGTCAGCGCCCCGGTCGCGGCGCTGCTGCTCCAGTGGCCGGCGCGTCCCGTTCGTGGTCCTTGAGCGTCGTCCGGCTCGAGACAGGCGCCAGCGCCGAACTCAATCGTCCAGCCCCAGCTCCTGAATCTTGCGCGTGATCGTGTTGCGCCCGATGCCCAGCTTTTGCGCCGCTTCAATGCGCCGCCCGCGCGTCAACTGCAGCGCGGTGTGAATCAGTTGAGACTCAAACTTGCGGGTCAGCGCGTCCCACACCTCGGGCACGCCCTCCTGAAGCATGCGGTTGACTTCCTGCTCCAACCCGACCCGCCAGTCCCCCGGCACCGCGTCGTCGGGTGCGGTCGGTGGCACAGGTGAAGCGTCACCCTTCTGAGCGGCCGAGGAGGCCACCGTTGGCAATACCGCAGGCACGCCGGCTGGCAGACTGGGAGCGTCGGCGGCACTGCGCGCAGCCCCCGCCGCCGGGCCGGGCGGGTCGCCCAGCAATTCGGGCGGCAAATCCTTCAGCTCGATCACCTGGGCAGGCGCCATCACGGTGAGCCAATGGCAGATGTTTTCCAGCTGGCGCACGTTGCCGGGAAAGTCGAATTGCATCAGCCGGGACAGCGCCGCTTCGGTGATGCGTTTGGCGTCCACCCCCAGGTCCTTGGCGCTTTTTTGCAGGAAGAAGCGGGCCAGCGAAGGCACGTCCTCGCGCCGCTCGCGCAAGGCCGGCAGGCGCAGCCGGATCACATTGAGGCGGTGGAACAGGTCTTCCCGGAACGCGCCTTGCCTGACCCGGTCTTCAAGGTTCTGATGCGTGGCCGCAATCACCCGCACATTGCTCTTCATCGGGTTGTGCCCGCCGACGCGG
>JANNDW010000110.1:0-21389 GCA_031378125.1 Methylibium sp.
ACGGTGCAAGGGCACCGCGACGGACACGGTTTTGTCGTTCGCGACGACCGGCAGGCCGACCTCTACCTGTCGCAGCAGGAAATGCGCGCGGTGCTGCATCACGATCGCGTGAAGGCCCGGGTCATCCGCTACGACCGCAAAGGCCGGCCCGAAGGGCGGGTGCTCGAAATTCTGGAGCGCAAGAAGTCGCCCATCATCGGGCGCTTGCTGCACGAGAGCGGCGTGTGGCTGGTGGCGCCCGAAGACAAGCGCTATGGGCAGGACATCCTGATCCCGAAGAACGCGACGGCCAATGCGGCGGCCGGGCAGGTGGTGGCCATTGAGCTGACCGAGCCGCCGTCGATGTACTCGCAGCCGGTCGGGCGCGTGACCGAGGTGCTGGGCGAGATCGACGATCCCGGCATGGAGATCGAGATCGCGGTGCGCAAGTACGAAGTGCCGCACCGCTTCACACCGGCGACACTGGCCCAAGCGGCGAGCCTGCCCGAGAAGATTCGCACGGTCGACCGCAAACAGCGCATCGATTTGACCGACCTGCCGCTGGTCACCATCGATGGCGAGGACGCGCGCGATTTCGACGACGCGGTGTATTGCGAGCCGGCCGCGGTGGGCAAGAGCGTCGGCCGCGTGAAGGCCGACAACGGCTGGCGCCTGATCGTGGCCATTGCCGACGTCAGCCACTACGTGAAGCCGGGCGAGCCCATCGACGCCGATGCCTACGAGCGCGCCACGTCGGTCTACTTTCCGCGTCGCGTGATCCCGATGCTGCCGGAGAAACTCTCCAACGGCCTGTGCTCGCTGAACCCGAACCAGGACCGCTTGGCGATGGTGTGCGACATGCTCGTCACCGCCGCCGGCGAGGTGCACGCCTATCAGTTCTACCCCGCGGTGATTTGCTCGCATGCGCGGCTGACCTACACCGACGTGGCCGCCGTGCTGGCCAACACACGCGGGCCGGAGGCCGCGCGCCAGAAGGTTCTGGTGCCGCACCTGTTGCACCTGCACGAGGTGTACCGCGCGTTGCTGAAGGAACGCACCGCGCGCGGTGCGATCGACTTCGAGACCACCGAAACGCAGATCGTCTGCGACGAAAACGGCCGCATCGAAAAGATCGTGCCACGCACACGCACCGAGGCGCACAAGCTGATCGAAGAGGCGATGCTCGCGGCCAATGTCTGCGCGGCGGATTTCATCGATCGATCCAAGCACTCGGCGCTGTTTCGCGTGCACGAAGGGCCGACGCCGGAAAAACGAACCCTGCTGCAGAACTATCTGAAAGGGCTGGGCCTGGGGCTGGCCGTCAGCGATGACCCCAAGCCGGCCGAGTACCAGGCCATCGCCGCGGCGACCAAGGACAGGCTGGACGCGCGGCAAATCCACACCATGCTGCTGCGCTCCATGCAGCAGGCCATTTACACCAGCACCAACTCGGGCCACTTCGGTCTGGCCTACGAGGCCTACACGCACTTCACGAGCCCGATTCGGCGCTATCCCGACCTGCTGGTCCACCGCGTCATCAAGGCGCTGCTGCATGGCAAACGCTACCACCTGAGCAGCGGCGCCATCGAAGCCGCGCCTGTCGTTCGCAAAGGGGCCAAGCTGGTTCGCGGCGCCAGCACCGAAGCCGCCCAATGGGAGGCGGCCGGTGTGCACTGCAGCACCAACGAGCGCCGGGCCGATGAGGCATCACGCGATGTCGAAGCCTGGCTCAAGTGCCGCTACATGCGCGAACATCTCGGCGAAGAGTTCGGCGGCACCGTCAGCGCGGCCACCAACTTCGGCCTGTTCGTGCAGCTCGACGGTTTGTATGTCGAAGGGCTGGTGCACATCACCGAACTGGGTGGCGAGTACTACCGCTTCGACGAGGTTCGGCAAGAACTGCGTGGCGAGCGCAGCGGCGTGCGCTACATCGTCGGATCGCGGGTTCGGGTGCAGGTCAGCCGGGTCGATCTCGACGGCAGGAAGATTGATTTCCGCATGGTGCGGGAAGGCGAAGATGAAGCCATGGCCCAGCGCGCGCGGCGCGACAGGCTGGCGGCCCACGCCGGCAATGAGCTGGCGGTGCTGAAAGAAACCGACCGTGCGGTGAAGTCGGCTGCCAAGGGCAAGTCGAAGCCTGTGGCCGGCAAGGGCGCGCGCCCAGTGCGCGCTGCCAAGGCCACCGCACGCAAGTCGTCGGCCGCAAGACCGGCCGGCAAGCCCTCCAACCGCCGCTGACACCAGGCACAGGTCTGTCAATTTCACTCAACGGGCGCTTGATGAGCGCGGTGCACCGCTTCGATCAGATCGGACGCGCGCAACGGAAACCGCGCCTCCCGGTCGGCGGCCGCACCATGAACGAACGCAGCGGCCACCGCTGCCTGGAACGCCGCTGAAGTCGGGCCCGAGGCTCGCGCCGAAGCGACTGCAACTGCGTGCTTGGCATCACCCGTTTGCGACAACAAACCTCCCAGCCATCCGGCCAGCACGTCGCCGGTGCCGGGGCCGGCGAGCGCCGCGTTGCCGGTCGGATTGATGGATGAGGCGTGCCCGGGTGCAGCCACCACCGTGCCCGAGCCCTTGAGCAGCACCACACACCCGAAACGCTGGGCCAACAGCGCCGCCGCGGTGAGCCGATCAGCCTGTACCACCGCGGTGGCCTGGTTCAACAGGCGTGCCGCTTCGAGCGGATGGGGTGTCAAGATCGTGACGTGACCGGCATCGCAGCGCGCCCTCAACAGCGTTTGCAATACGGCGTCCGCGGCCACGGCATTCAACGCATCGGCATCCAGCACGAGGCGGGGAACCCGGCTGAGCAGGCGCGGCAGGGCTTCGCGCACCACCTCACCGCCGCCGCAACCGCACACCACGGTGCCGCTGGCCAGCTGCGCGACGGGGCCGCCGATCCATTCAGGCCGGAACATCAGCTCCGGTCGCAGCACATCGTGGGTCACAGCGCCCTTGTCGAGCAGGTTCACGAAGACGCGCCCGGCACCTGCCGCGTGAGCGGCGCGCGCGGCCAGCAAGGCCGCACCCGTCATGCCTTGCGCACCGCCGACGATGGCGACATCGCCGAAGCTGCCCTTGTGTTGCGCGTGCCGGCGCGTCGGTCTCGCGGCCGCAACATCGTGTTGCCCTGCAAGCCATGCGTCCGGGGTGTCGCCCTGGGTGTCCACCCCCAAGGTGTTCAGCCACACTGTGCCGGCGTGGTCGCGGCCGGCTCCAGTGAACAGCCCGGGCTTGAGCGTCAACAGCGACAGGGTGTGCTGCGCGACGACGCAGACATCGCCCAAGGCCTGGCCGGTGTCGACGTTCAGCCCGGACGGCACATCGATCGCAAGCACCGGGCAGGGCAGCGAGTTCAGGCGATCCATCAACGCCGGCATCGGCCCCTGGGGCGCCCGGCTGGCGCCGATGCCGAGCAGCGCGTCGATGGCGATGTCCTGCGCATCGAGATTGGGCCAGCCGGCGCTCTGGATGGCGATTCCGGCCGCCTGCGCTCGCGCCAGCGCATCGCTTGCATCGCCTGGCATTCGCTGCACGTCCGCCGCCAACGTGACGCGTGCCTGCTTGCCAAGGCGTTGAAGGTGCAGGGCCGCTTCCAAGCCATCACCACCGTTGTTGCCAGGCCCGGCGGCAATCCACACGCACCTGGCATGCGGCGCCAGTGCGATGGCAAGGCGAGCAACGGCCTCACCGGCACGCCGCATCAGTGCATGTGCCGGCAAACCGGCGGCGCTGCGTTGCTCTGTCTCGCGGGTTGCCGCCGCACCGAACAACGGGAGACGGTGGGCGGGTGGAAGGACCGGTCGCATGGGCATTCCGTGGTTGGCGTTGAGGGTGCGCTTCGCGTTCACCCGCGCAGCCGCTCGATGCCCAGCCCTTCGGTGTCGATTGCCGGGGTGCGGCCCGCCATCAGATCGGTCAGCAGGCGCGCCGAGCCGCACGACAGGGCCCAGCCGCTGGAGCCGTGGCCCAGATTCAGCCAGACGCCGTCCTTGCCGCTCTTGCCGAGCACCGGCGGGCCGTCCGGCAGCATCGGCCGCGCGCCCTTCCACACCTGCGCTTGACCCATCATCGCGGCGCCAGGGAACCAGTCGTGCAAGACCCTGTAAAGCGTGTCCAGCATCTTCTCGTTGTGCCGGTTCAGCGAGCCACCGATCTCGGCGCTGCCCGCCACGCGAACCCGGTTTCCCATGCGGCTGATGGCCACCTTGTAGCGTTCGTCCATCAGCGCGGAGCGGGGCCCTTGCGGATGATGGTCGTTGTGGCGCAAGGGTGCGGTCACCGAGTAGCCGTGCACCGCCAGCAGCGGCAACTTGAGCCCCAGCGGGCGCAGCAGAGCGCCCGCGCCGAGGGCGGCGCAGACGACGATGGCATCGAACGCCTCGGTCACCGGTTCGAGGGGAAGAGGCTGGGTGTCCGGTGGTTCGTGGCGGGCGCGCTTGGATATCTGCGGTTTGGGTGAAGGCTGCGCTGCCTGCGCCGGGCCGTACATCAGCCGAGGCGGGGAGCCGGGTTCGATCTTCAGCACATCGGTATTGAAGCGAAACGACGCGCCCAACTGCTGCGCCTCAAGGCGAAGCAAATGCGCGAACTGGCGGCAGTTGCCCACTTCATCGTCGGGCAGCTGAATGCCCGCGTGGAGTGGGGTGTCCACATTGAGCCCAGGCTCCACCGCGTGGCACTGTTTTGCGTCCAGCACCTGGAAGCGGGTTGTCTTCGGGTCCAGCAGCGCCAGGCCAGGCTGCACCAGCGCCAGGTCCTTGGGCGTACGCAGCAGCACCAGGCAGCCCTCGCTTCGTTCGTAGTCGAGTTGCAGCGATTGGCTGATCGCATGCAGGCGTGTGCGGCTGAAAAAAGCCAGCCGCTGCATGCGCAGGCGGTTGGCCTGGTACGTGCGCAAGCGGCAGGCCCGCCACCATTTCCACAGCCAGACCACGGTGCTCGGGCGCATGCCGGCGTGCAGTCGCACGGGCGCATGCCGGCTCAACAGATGGCCCAGCACTTTGGCGGGCATGCCGGGCGCCGCCCAGGGGCTCACATAGCCTGGCGCGACGACACCGGCGTTGGCAAAACTGCATTCGGCCGCCACGGTGCCCTGGCGCTCGAAGACGCTGACCTCGTGTCCGTCGCGGGCGAGTTCATAGGCCGTGGTCACGCCGATGATGCCGGCGCCGACAACCGCGACGCGCATGCTAGAGCGCCTGCGCCGCGAGCGCGGCTTCGATTGCCAGCGACACGTCGAGCACCGTATCGTCTTGCAGCGCGCTGCTCCACACCATCAGCCCGACCGGCATCCGATCCGCCTCGTGGCAGGGCAAGGTCAGCGCGCAGCCGTCCAGCAGGTTCACGACCGACGGGTTGCGCAGCAGCAGCGCGTTGGTCGCGAAAAACGCGTTGTCGTCGTTCGCCAAATCGGCGATGGGCGGAGCGACGATGGGCAGCGTGGGGCTGAGCATGGCGTCGAAGCCGCTCAGGCTGCGTTCCATGCGGGCCATCCAGGCCGCGCGGGTCCGGTGCAGTTCGATGTAGTCAGCCGCGCTGATGCCTTCTCCGCGCCGGATGCGCATGGCCACGCGCGGGTCGTAAAGTGCTTCATGTTCGGCGAGCAGGTGCCGGTGCCAGGCCCAGCTCTCGGCGGCGGAGAACCCGCCACGGGTCATCATCGCGCCGACTTCGTTCAGGGCCGGCAAGGGCAGTTCTTCAACGCGCGCACCGGCCCGGCGCAGCACGCCGATGGATCGCTCGAACGCTGCCGCCACCACAGCATCGAGCCCGTCGAGCATCACGGTGCTTGGCACCGCGAGGCGCAAGGCGTGGACGGGGCGGCCGGGCAGTTTGACGCGGCGCTCGGCCAGGATTTCGTGCAACAGCACCGCGTCGCGCACGGACAGCGTGATCGCGCAAACCGTGTCGAGTGTGGTGGACAGCGGCACCGCGCCATCGGTGGGTGTCAAGCGCGCCGTGTTCTTGAACCCGACCAAGCCCTGCAGCGCGGCGGGAATGCGGATCGAGCCCCCGGTGTCCGAGCCCAAGGCGGCCCAGGCCGCGCCACTGGCCACCGACACAGCGCCGCCGGAGGTCGAGCCACCGGGGATGCGCGGCACCGCATCGACACGGCGGGTCGCCGGATTGGCCGGGGTGCCATGGTGGGGGTTGATGCCGACCCCTGAATAGGCAAACTCACTCATGTTCGTGCGCCCCAGCAGCGCCGCGCCGGCACGGCGCAGGCGTTCGACCGCGGGGCAATCGGCCGCCGCCGCGGGCCGATCGGTGAGGACCCTGGAGCCCGCCGTGGTGACCTGGCCTTGCACGTCGAACAATGCCTTCACGCTCACGCACAGCCCGGCCAACGGTGGCAGCGGGGCACCGCTGGCGTGGGTCGAATCGATGGCCGCCGCCGTGGCCGCGGCCTGGTCGAAGTGGGTTTGAATGAAGGCAAGCCGGTTGTCAGCCGAACCCGCCGCCACGACGCTGGCGTTCAGCAAATCGGTAGCACTTTTGCGCCGGCTTTCGATCTGCGCACGGGCGGCGGTGAGGTCTCGGGTCATGGTGGGTGCTAGAATTCACGGGTTTATCCGGGGCCTCAGGCTCTTCGCTGAAGCGACCGGTAGACAAATAGCGAATCCGGCCATCAAAAGGTGTCGAGGAGGGGATCAGAGCTTGGGGCTTCAATGCCAAGCACCCTAACGCGATTCAGGCGGGATTCTAGAACCAACCTTTGGAGTCCTCATGACAGTCAGCATGCGTGAAATGCTGGAAGCCGGTGTCCATTTTGGCCACCAGACGCGCTTCTGGAACCCCAAGATGGCCCCGTACATCTACGGTCATCGCAACAAAATCCACATCATCAATCTCGAGAAGACGCAGCCGCTCTTCAACGACGCGATGAAGTTCATTCGCCAACTTGCCGCCAAGCGCGGCACCATCCTGATGATCGGCACCAAACGCCAGGCGCGCGAGGTGATCGCCATGGAAGCCAAGCGCGCCGGCATGCCCTTTGTCGACCAGCGTTGGCTGGGCGGCATGATGACCAACTTCAAGACGGTCAAGGGCTCGCTGAAAAAGCTCAAGGACATGAAGGCGCAGATCGAAGCCGGCACCGAAATCCGCATCAAGAAGGAAGCGCTGATGTTTCAGCGCGACCTGGTGAAGCTTGAGAAAGACATCGGCGGCATCCAGGACATGAACGCGCTGCCCGACGCGATGTTCGTCATCGACGTGGGCTACCACAAGATCGCCATTCTCGAGGCCAAGAAACTGGGCATTCCGATCATCGGCGTGGTGGATTCGAACCACTCGCCCGAGGGCATCGACTACGTGATTCCGGGCAACGACGATTCGAGCAAGGCCGTGGCTCTGTACGCGCGCGCCGTTGCCGACGCGGTGCTCGAAGGCAAGGCCAACGCCATGAACGACGTGGTGCAGGCCGTGGCCCCGGAAGGCGATGAATTCGTGGAAGTCAGCGAAGGCGCCTGACGGCCAAGGCCCCCGCCTCGCCCTGGTGCGAGCACGAAAAAGGGGGCTGTAACAGCCCCCTTTTTTTAACCCAATACCATTCAGCGATCTCCGCGCCCTGCCGGAGCCGCTGCAGCCAACAGGAGATTTGAGATGGCCGTGATAACCGCAAGCATGGTCGCCGAACTGCGAGGCAAGACCGATGCCCCCATGATGGAGTGCAAGAAGGCGCTGACCGAAGCCGAAGGCAACATGGAGCGCGCCGAAGAATTGCTGCGCGTCAAGCTCGGCAGCAAGGCCGGCAAGGCCGCGTCGCGCATCACCGCCGAAGGCGTGGTGGCGGCCTCGGCAAGCGGCACGACCGGCGCGCTGGTCGAGGTCAACTGCGAAACCGACTTCGTCTCGAAGAACGACTCGTTCCTGGCCTTCGTGAAGGCCTCGGCCGATCTGATCGTCAAGCACAACCCGGCCGACGTGGCCGCGCTGTCGGCGCTGCCGTACTCGCAGGACGGCTTTGGCCCGGCGCTGGAAGACGTGCGCAAGGGGTTGATTGGCAAGATCGGCGAGAACCTGGCGGTGCGCCGCTTCAAGCGCTATGCGGGCGGCGGCAAGCTGGCCAGTTATCTGCACGGCACGCGCATCGGCGTGATGGTCGAGTACGACGGCGACGAAACGGCCGCCAAAGATGTGGCCATGCACGTGGCCGCGATGAAGCCGGTGGCATTGACCTCCAGCGCCGTGCCCGCCGCGCTGATCGAGAAGGAGCGCAGCATCGCTTCGATGAAGGCGGCCGAGGACGCGGACAAAGCCAAGGCCGGCGGCAAGGCGCCGCAGTCGCCCGAAATCCTGGCCAAGCGAATTGAAGGCTCGGTGCAGAAGTATCTGAAAGAGGTGAGCCTGTACAACCAGGCGTTCGTGAAGAACGACAAGCAAAGCGTCGAACAAATGCTCAAGGAGCGCGCCACCCAGGTCAGGGGCTTTACCTTGTACGTGGTGGGTGAAGGCATCGAAAAGAAGGTCGATGACTTCGCGGCCGAGGTGGCTGCGCAGATCGCGGCCGCCAAGGGCGGTTGAAGCTCTTGTAAACGGGCGAACCGGTCCGCCGAGACGCGTCGCTGACAGACTAGACTTCGCAGCCACAAAGTCATTTGGGAGCCACACGCATGCCAGCGTACAAACGCATCCTGCTCAAGCTGTCGGGCGAGGCGCTGATGGGCGACGATGCCTATGGCATCAACCGGGCCACCATCGTCCGCATGGTTCGAGAGGTGCAGGAAGTGACCCAGCTCGGCATCGAAGTGGCGGTGGTCATCGGAGGCGGCAACATCTTTCGCGGTGTGGCGGGCGGCGCGGTCGGGATGGACCGCGCCACGGCCGACTACATGGGCATGCTGGCCACCGTGATGAATGCGCTGGCCCTGGCCGACACCATGCGCCAGGAGGGCATGGTGGCGCGGGTCATGTCGGCCATCGCCATCGAGCAGGTCGTCGAGCCCTATGTGCGGCCGAAGGCGCTGCAATACCTTGAAGAGGGCAAGATCGTTGTGTTCGCGGCCGGCACCGGCAATCCGTTCTTCACCACCGACACCGCGGCGGCATTGCGCGGCGCCGAGATCGGTGCGCAGATCGTGCTGAAGGCGACCAAGGTCGACGGCGTCTACAGCGCCGACCCGAAGAAGGACCCGCACGCGACCCGCTATGCGCAGATCACGTTCGACGAAGCGATATCCAAGAACCTGCAGGTCATGGATGCCACCGCGTTTGCGCTGTGTCGCGACCAGAAATTGCCGATCAAGGTCTTCAGCATATTCAAACCTGGCGCGCTCAAGCGCGTCGTGATGGGAGAGGACGAGGGCACACTCGTCCACGTTTGAGGAGTGCATTGATGAGCATTGCTGACATCAAGAAGACCGCCGAGCAAAAGATGGCGCGCTCGGTCGAAGCGTTCAAGAGCGAAATCCAGAAGATTCGAACCGGCCGCGCCCACCCCGGTATCCTGGACCAGGTGCAGGTGGACTACTACGGCGCCATGGTGCCGATCAGCCAGGTCGCCAACGTGACCTTGCTGGATGCGCGCACCATCAGCGTCCAGCCGTGGGAAAAGGGCATGGGCGCGAAGATCGAGAAGGCCATCCGTGAGTCCGATCTGGGCCTGAACCCCGCGGCTCAAGGCGACCTGCTGCGTGTGCCCATGCCGGCGCTCACGGAAGAGCGCCGCCGCGACCTCACCAAGGTGGTTCGCAACGCTGGTGAAGATGCCCGAATTGCGGTGCGCAACTTGCGCCGCGATGCCAACGAACACGCCAAGAAGCTGCTCAAGGACAAGGAAATCTCCGAGGACGAAGAGCGCCGCTCGCTGGACGAGTTGCAAAAACTCACCGACCGCACGATCGCCGAGATCGACCGCCTGGTCGCGGGCAAGGAAGCGGAGATCATGGCTGTCTGAGGCGCCGATGAAGACCCGTCCATGAGCATGGCCCCAGCGTGACCGATCCCGTTAATTTGAAGCCCGCCGTTCCGTGCCATGTCGCCATCGTCATGGACGGCAATGGGCGCTGGGCCAAGCGGCGCTTCATGCCGCGCTTCTTCGGCCACAAGCAGGGCGTCGACGCGCTGGTGCGAACGGTGCTGGCCTGTGCCGACCGCGGCATCGAATACGTGACGGTGTTTGCGTTCTCGTCGGAGAACTGGAAACGCCCGACCGAGGAGGTCTCCGGCCTGATGGGCCTGGTGCTGGTGGCCGTCACCAAGTACCTGGCCAAGCTGGTCGGGCAGGGCGTTCGGATTCGCATCGTCGGGGACCGCAGCCAGGTCTCCGAGAAGCTGCGCGACGCCTGGCAACAGGCTGAATCGAGCACGCGGCACAACTCGCGCATCACTTTGTCGGTGGCGTTCAACTACGGTGGCCGCTGGGACATCGTGCAGGCCTGCCGGCGCGCCATCGAAGATCGCGTGCCGGCGCACGAGCTGGACGAAGCCCGGCTCAACAGCTACATGGCCCTGAGCCATGCGCCCGATCCCGATCTGTTCATCCGCACCGGCGGCGAAGTTCGCATCAGCAACTTCCTGCTCTGGCAGGCGGCCTACTCGGAACTGGTTTTTAGCGACTGTCTGTGGCCTGAATTCGGCGAAGCCGAGCTGGATGCGGCGTTGGCGGAGTTCGCCCGCCGCGATCGACGCTTCGGCGCGGTGAACAGCGCCGATGCCGCCGTGTCCCACGGAGTCTGATCGTGCTGCGGCAACGCATCATCACCGCGCTGGTTCTGGTGGCGTTGTTGCTGCCGGCCCTGTTCGCCGAAGTGGCATGGCCGTTTGCGCTGCTGACGTTGGTGATGATCGGTGCCAGCGGATGGGAGTGGGGGCGCCTGAATGGCGCCGGACGCGGCGCCATCGGGATGGGTGTTTTGTTGGCCCTGGCGTGTGCGGCGGCCTTGTGGTGGGGCTGGTCGAGATCCGCCCCCGGTTCGGCCTGGTGGCTTGCGACCGGCGCGTGGGTGCTGGGTGGCGCCTGGGCCCTGCGCGGCGGGCCTTCCGCCTGGCCCAGGGTGCCTGCGGCGGTTCGGTGGGGGCTCGGCCTGGTCTTGCTGTGGACCGCTTGGTTGGCCATGGTCAATGCCAAGGGAATCGGCATCAACTTCATTCTGTCGGTGTTCTGCCTGGTTTGGGCGGCCGACATCGCGGCGTATTTTGGCGGTCGTGCATTCGGCAAGCGCAAGCTGGCCCTGGCCATCAGTCCGGGCAAGAGTTGGGAAGGTGTCTGGAGTGGCATGCTCGGTGCCTTGTTGCTCGCCGCACTGTGGTTGGCGCTGGACCGGTCTTTCGCGACGGATTCCGCCAGCCTGTACACGCGCGTGTTTGCGCGGCTGGGCATCACGGGGCTGGTGCTGGTGGTGGTCTTTTTGTCGGCCATGAGCGTGGTGGGCGATCTGTTCGAGTCGCTGGTCAAGCGCAGTGCCGGCGCCAAGGACAGCAGCGGCCTGTTGCCCGGGCACGGCGGCCTGCTGGACCGGTTCGACGCCTTGCTGCCGGTTTTCCCGATCGCGATGGCACTGGGATTGCTCTGACATGAAAATCGATCACACGGCCCGCCAGCGGGTCTGCATTCTCGGCGCCACCGGGTCGGTGGGCACCAGCACCCTGGATGTGCTGAGCCGCCATCCGAATCGCTTCGAAGTGTTCGCGTTGTCGGCTCACAGCCGCATGGACGAGTTGTTGCGGCAGTGCCTGCAATGGCGGCCCCGCTTTGCGGCGGTTCCGCAAGAGAGCCAGGCGCGCGATCTGCGCCAGCGCTGCAAGGCCGCCGGTTTGCGCACCGAGGTGCTGTCCGGTGCCCAGTCGCTGTGCGATCTGTCCGCCCACCCCGAGGTGGATGCTGTCATGGCCGCCATCGTGGGCGCTGCCGGGCTGCCACCGTGCCTGGCCGCTGCAAAAGCCGGCAAGCGCCTGTTGCTGGCTAACAAAGAAGCGTTGGTCGTGGGCGGCGCCTTGTTCATGAACGCGGTGCGCAGCGGCGGCGCCACGCTGGTGCCGATCGACAGCGAGCATTCGGCCATTTTTCAGTGCTTGCCCGAGGATCGCAGCACCTGGGCTTCGCGCATCGACCACATTCTTCTAACCGCTTCCGGCGGGCCGTTTCGCACCCGCGACCCGGCCACGCTCAAAGACGTCACGCCCGACGAAGCCTGCGCGCATCCCAACTGGGTGATGGGCCGCAAGATTTCAGTCGACTCGGCAACGATGATGAACAAGGCGCTCGAAGTGATCGAAGCGCGTTGGTTGTTCGAGCTCGAGCCCGAGCAGATCCGCGTCGTCATTCATCCGCAAAGCATCATCCATTCGATGGTCGTGTGCCGCGACAACTCGGTGCTGGCGCAGCTGGGCACGCCCGACATGCGCGTGCCGATCGCCTACGGCCTGTCCTTCCCGGAACGCATCGAATCGGGCGCAGGCCAGCTTGACTTCGGCACGCTGGCCTCGCTGAGCTTCACGCCGCCCGACCACGCGCTGTACCCGGGGCTGGCGTTGGCCTGGCACACCTTGCGCGGCCGCCCGGGCAGCACCGCGGTGTTGAACGCGGCCAACGAAGTGGCGGTGGCCGCGTTCCTGGGCGGCGAGATCCGGTTCGACCAGATTCACGCTGTCAACGCACAGACGCTGCAGGCCGTGGTTCCCGAAGCCGATGCCTGCGAATCGCTGCAAGCGCTGCTTGAACTCGATGCCCGCGCCAGGCGCCGCGCCGGGCAATTTGCGAAGGCCTGTTGATCATGATCATCACCCTGTTGGCATTCGTGCTCACGCTTGGCGTGCTCATCGTCATTCATGAGTACGGGCACTACCGTGTGGCCGTGGCATGCGGTGTCAAGGTGCTGCGGTTTTCGGTCGGTTTCGGCCGGGTGATCTGGCGCCGCCAGGCCACGCCGGACAGCACTGAATTTGTCATCTCCGCGTTGCCCCTGGGCGGCTACGTGAAGATGCTCGACGAGCGCGAAGGCGCCGTGCCGCAAAAAGACCTGCAGCGCGCGTTCAACCGCAAGCCGCTGCTTCAGCGCACGGCCATCGTCGCCGCCGGGCCGATCGCCAACCTGCTGCTCGCGGTGCTGCTGTACGCGGCGGCGCATTGGATCGGCATCGACGAAGCCAAGGCCGTGCTCGGCCCGCCCGCAAGCGCCAGCCTGGCCGAGCGTGCCGGCCTGCGCACCGGCGACTGGGCGCGGACGTATTCGTTCGACGGCAACGAGTGGCAAGACCTGCGGTCGATGTCCGACCTGCGCTGGCAGGTCTCGCAGGCGGTGCTGCGCGGCGAGCGCCTGCACCTGATGGTCAGCGATCGCGAAGGTCGTGGCCAGCGCCGGGTGGTGCTCGATGTGGACCAGTTGGGCTCCACCGAGTTGGATGCGCAGACCATGAAGCGCGTCGGAATGGGCAATGCGTTCAGCGAGCCGGTGCTGGGCAAGGTCACGCCCGGTGGCCCGGCGGCCCAGGCCGGCCTGATGGCTGGCGATCGAGTGTTAAGCATCGATGGCGTCGCGATCGCGGACGCCACGCGGGTGCGCGACCTGATCCGCGCCAGTGGCAGCGGTGGCAGCGCCAAGCCGATGAGCTGGCTGGTCGAGCGCGGCGGCCAAAGGCTCGAGCTGACCGTTCGGCCGGTGATCGTGTCCGAAGGCGAGCAGACCGTCGGGCGCATCGAGGTCTACCCGGGGCAGGCGCCCGAGATGGTGACAATTCGCTTCGGGCTGTTCGATGGCCTTGCGCAGGCGGTCTCCAAAACCTGGGAGATGTCGGCGCTGACCTTGAAGATGCTGGGCAAGATGCTGATCGGCCAGGCGTCTTTGAAGAACCTCAGCGGCCCGCTGACGATTGCCGACTATGCGGGCCAGTCGGTGCGCCTGGGCCTGGCCTACTACCTGAGCTTCCTGGCGGTGGTCAGCGTGAGTCTGGGCGTGCTCAACCTGCTGCCGCTGCCCATGCTCGATGGTGGGCACCTGATGTATTATCTTTTCGAGGGTTTGACAGGGCGGCCTGTCTCCGAGGTGTGGCTTGAACGGCTGCAACGTGGCGGAGTGGCCATCATGCTCATGATGATGTCCCTGGCTCTTTTCAACGACATGGCCCGCTTGCTGGGCCTGCACTGACTCCCCTCCAATGCCATTTCATTTCCCGCCGAACCGCTTTCGCCCATCATTTCTGTCCGTCGCTCTGGCCACCGCGCTCCACGTGGGATCGGTGTGCGCCGCGGAGCCGTTTGTGCTGAAGGACATTCGTGTTGAAGGACTGCAGCGCAGCGATGCGGGCACGGTGTTCGCATCGCTCCCCTTTCGCATCGGCGACACCTACAACGACGAGAAGGGCGCGGCTGCGCTGCGTGCGCTGTTTGCCACCGGGCTGTTCAAGGATGTGCGAATCGACATTGACGCCGGTGTGGTGGTGGTCATCGTCGAAGAGCGCTCGGTGATTGCCAACATCGACTTCGTCGGATTGAAGGAGTTCGACAAGGAGCAACTCACCAAGTCGCTGAAGGACTTCGGCATCGGCGAAGGCCTGCCCTTCGACAAGGCGCTGGCCGACCGCGCCGAGCAGGAACTCAAGCGCCAGTACCTCACGCGCAGCCTGTACGGCGCCGAGGTCGTGACCACCGTGACGCCGCAAGAGCGCAACCGTGTCAACGTCACCTTTACCGTCACCGAGGGCGCAGCGGCACGCATCGGCGACTTGCGCATCGTCGGCAGCCAGGCGTTTTCGGAGAGCACGCTGAGGGGGCTGCTGGACCTCAACGACAGCGGCTGGCTCAACTGGTACACCAAGGCCGACCGTTACTCGCGGGCCAAGCTGAATGCCGATCTGGAGACCCTGCGTGCGTACTACCTGAACCGCGGCTACCTCGAGTTCGAGGTCGTGTCCACGCAGGTGGCGATCTCGCCCGACAAACAAGACATCAATATCACCATCAACGTGAAAGAGGGGCAGCCCTACACCGTCACCGCGGTCAAGCTGGAAGGCGAATACCTCGGCAAGGAAGAAGACTTCAAGACACTTGTCACGATCAAGCCCGGCGAGCCGTATCGCGCCGAGGCGGTGGCCGCCACCACGCGCGCCTTCGTCGAACGGTTCGGCACCTTCGGTTATGCGTTTGCCAAGGTCGAACCGCGCACCGACATCGACCGCGCCACCGGCCAGGTGGTGGTGTCGCTGGCGGCCGACCCGCAGCGCCGCGTCTACGTGAATCGCATCAATGTCGCCGGCAACAGCCGCACGCGCGACGAGGTGGTGCGGCGCGAGTTCCGCCAGTTCGAATCTTCCTGGTACGACGGGCGCAAGATCAAACTCTCGCGCGACCGGATCGACAGGCTGGGTTACTTCAAGGACGTGGCGGTCGATTCCGCCGAGGTCCCCGGCACGCCCGACCAGGTGGACCTGACCGTCAACGTGACCGAAAAGCCGACCGGCAACCTGCTGCTCGGGGCCGGCTTTTCGTCCGCCGACAAGCTCTCGATCACCGCTTCGGTGAGGCAGGAGAACGTGTTCGGTTCGGGCAACTATCTTGGCCTGGAGCTCAACACCAGCAAGTCCAGCCGCACGCTGGTGCTGAGCACGATCGACCCGTATTTCACGATTGACGGCGTCTCGCGTGCGTTCGACATGTACTACCGCACCAGCAAGCCGCTCAACAGCCAGGGTGAGCAATACGAGCTGGTGACGCCGGGCCTGGGGGTCCGATTCGGGGTGCCGTTCAGCGAGTTCGACACGGTGTTTTTCGGCATCGGCTTCGAGCGCACCGAGATCCGCGGCGCCACCGCTTTGCCGAACAACTATTTCCTGTACCGCGAGCAGTTCGGCGCCAAGAGCACCTCGGTCCCGGTGACCGTGGGATGGACCCGCGACGGGCGCGACAGCGCGCTCGTTCCGACCCTGGGCAGCCTGGAGCGGATCAACCTCGACTGGGGTGTCGGGGGCGACACCCGCTACCTGCGCGCCAACCTGCAATGGCAGCAGTACTGGCCGCTGACGAAGAAATTCACCTTCGCGCTGAACACCGAACTGGGCTATGGCAAGGGCCTGAACGGCCGGCCCTATCCGATCTTCAAGAACTTCTACGGTGGCGGCTTGGGCACGGTGCGGGTGTTCGATCAAGGCTCGCTCGGGCCGGTGGACGTGACCGGCGCCTACATCGGCGGAAGCAAGCGTTTGACCATCCAAAGCCAGCTCTATGTCCCGGTGCCCGGTGCTGGCAATGACCGAACCCTGCGCTTGTTCTCCTTCTTGGACATCGGCAACGTGTGGGGTGAATTCGACACGGTCGCCGCCGAAAGCCTGCGAGCTTCAGCGGGTTTGGGGTTGAGCTGGATCTCCCCGGTCGGCCCGCTTCAGCTCAGCTACGGCTCCCCGGTGCGCAAGCAGCCCGGGGATAGAATCCAGCGTCTTCAATTCCAGATCGGGACCGCCTTCTAATGAATAGCTCCTTTGTCAAGTCAATGGCAGCTTGTGCCTTGCTGGCGCTGACAGCCGTGGGGGCGCAAGCCCAGGAAATGAAGATCGGTTACGTCAACAGCGACCGTGTGCTGCGCGAGGCCGTTCCCGCCAAAGCGGCGCAGGCCAAGCTGGAGACCGAATTCGCCAAACGCGAGAAAGACGTTGCCGATCTGGCCACCAAATTGAAGGCCGCAGGCGACAAGCTCGACAAGGATGCGCCAACACTGGCCGAGGCCGAACGCGGCCGCCGCCAGCGTGACCTGGTGGAGCAGGACCGCGAGTTCCAGCGCAAGCGCCGCGAGTTCCAGGAAGACCTGAGCCAGCGCAAGAACGAGGAGCTGGCCTCCGTGGTGGAGCGCGCGAACAAGGTCATCAAGCAGATCTTCGAGACCGAGAAGTACGACCTCATCTTGCAGGAAGCAGTGTTCGCGGGCCCCAAGATCGACATCACCGAAAAAGTGATCAAGGCACTCAACGCGCAAGCTGCCGCCAAGTGAGTCGTGTTGGGTGTCGCTTTAGGTGAAATTGCCGAACTGTTGGGCGGCGAACTGATCGGCGACGCCGAATACCGAATCGACCGCATCGGCTCGCTGGAAAACGCCACACCCTCGACGATCACCTTCGTCGCCAATCCGCGCTATCTCTCCCAGCTCGCCAGCACGCAGGCTGGCTGCGTGATGGTCGGGCCCGCATTGCGAGACGCCGCGGTGGCGCGTGGCGCGGCGATCGTCACCGCCGACCCCTATCTTTCCTTCGCGCGCCTGACGCAGTGGTGGGCCGCCCGGCAACGCCCCGCGGCCGCGCCGGGGGTGCACGCCAGCGCCGTGATCGACCCTGGCGCGCACATCGCGCCCAGCGCATCGGTGGGTGCGCTGGTGGTGATCGAAGCTGGCGCGACGGTGGCCGACGGCGCGGTGGTCGGCCCGCACTGCGTGATCGGTGCCGGCGCGAGCATCGGCGCCCACACCAGGCTGGCGGCCAGCGTCGCGCTCGGCGCCGGCTGCAGCGTGGGCGCGCGCTGCATCGTTCACAGCGGTGTCGTGATCGGCGCCGATGGTTTTGGCTTCGCACCGACCCAAGGGCGCTGGGAGAAGATCGAACAACTCGGCGCGGTGCGCATCGGCAACGACGTGGAGATTGGCGCCAACACCTGCATCGACCGCGGGGCGCTCGAAGACACGGTGATCGAAGACGGCGTCAAGCTCGACAACCTGATCCAGATCGGCCACAACGTGCATGTCGGTGCGCACACCGCGATGGCGGGTTGTGTCGGCGTGGCCGGCAGCGCCAAGATCGGCGCGGGCTGCACCGTTGGCGGCGGCGCGGTGATCCTGGGCCACCTGACGCTGGCCGACCAGGTGCACATCTCGGCCGCCAGTGTGGTGATGCGCTCCATCCACAAGCCGGGACAGTACAGCGGCGTGTTCCCCATCGACGACAATGCCGCGTGGGAGAAAAATGCAGCGACGCTGCGCCAGTTGCATGCCCTGCGCGACCGGCTGCGGGCCCTGGAGAAGAAGACACCATGATGGACATTCACGAGATCCTCAAGAAGCTGCCGCACCGCTACCCCATTTTGCTGGTGGACCGGGTGCTGGAGCTGGAGAAGGGCAAGCGCATCAAGGCGCTGAAGAATGTCACCATCAACGAGCCGTACTTCGTGGGCCATTTCCCTTACCGCCCGGTCATGCCGGGCGTGTTGATGCTGGAGGCGCTGGCGCAGACCGCGGCCGTGCTCAGCTTCGAAACCCTGGGCAAGGCGCCGGACGACAAGACGGTGTATTACTTCGCCGGCATCGACGGCGCACGCTTCAAGCGGCCGGTTGAGCCGGGTGACCAGCTGATCCTGGAGGCCACGCTGGACCGCATGAAATCAGGCGTCTTCAAGTTCACCGCGCGCGCGACGGTGGAGGGCGAGCTCGCCGTCGAGGCCCAGTTGATCTGCACCATGCGCACGTTTGCCTGAAGCGCCCAGCGAAAGCGCGGCATGGCGAGCATTCACCCGACGGCCATCATCGAGCCCGGCGCCGAGCTGGGCGAGTCGGTCAGCATCGGCCCCTACACCGTCGTGCGCGCGCAAGTGCGCATCGGCGAGGGCAGCCACATCGGGCCGCATTGCGTCATCGAAGGCCGCACCACGCTGGGCCGAGACAACCGCGTGTTCCAGTTCTGTTCGCTCGGCGCCGTGCCGCAGGACAAGAAGTACGCGGGCGAGACGACCGAGCTTCAGATCGGCGACCGCAACACCATCCGCGAGTTCTGCACCTTCAACCTCGGCACCGCACAAGACGTAGGCATCACGCGCTTGGGCGACGACAACTGGATGATGGCCTACACCCACCTGGCGCACGATTGCCAGGTGGGCAGCAAGACCATCTTCGCCAACAACGCGCAGATCGCCGGCCACGTGCAGGTGGGCGACTGGGCCATCCTGGGCGCGTACACGGCGGTGCACCAGTTCGTGCGCATCGGCGCGCATGCGATGACCGGCATGGGCACGATCCTGTTGCAGGACGTGCCGCCGTTTGCCACCGTCTCGGGCAGCCCGGCGCAGGCGCGCGGCTTCAACCTCGAAGGCCTGAAGCGGCGCGGCTTCTCTGCTGAACGGGTGGCGGCGGTCAAGCAGATGCACCGCTTGATCTACCGATCCGGGCTGACGCTGGACGCCGCGCGGGCCGGCTTGTCCGAGGTAGCTGAAAAGATCCCGCAAGCGCTGGCCGACATCGAGATGATGGCGGCGTTCCTTGGCCAGGCCACTCGCGGCATCGTTCGCTGACCCTGCGGCCATGAATCCACAGGCACCCCATTTCGCGATGGCGGCGGGCGAAGCCTCGGGCGATCTGCTTGCCGGCCTGCTGCTGGGCGGCATGAAGGCGCGCTGGCCGGAGCTGCGCGCGCACGGCATCGGCGGGCCGAAGATGGCCGAGCACGGCTTCGACGCGTGGTGGCCCCATGACAAGCTCGCGGTGCGCGGTTACGTGGAGGTGCTGAGCCACTACCGCGCAATCGTCGGCATCCGCAACCAACTCGCCGAGCGCCTGTTGGCCGAGCGGCCCGATGTCTTCATCGGCGTGGACGCGCCGGACTTCAACCTCGACCTGGAGAGGCGCCTGAAGGCCCAAGGCATCAAGACCATCCACTTTGTCAGCCCGTCCATCTGGGCCTGGCGTGGCAAGCGCATCGAGAAGATCCGGCAGGCCGCCGATCTGGTGTTGTGCATCTTTCCTTTTGAGCCCGCGATCTACGCCAAGCATGGCGTGGCCGCCACCTACGTGGGCCACCCCCTGGCCGACACCATTCCGATGGCGCCGCCGCGCGCTGCCAGCCGCACCGCACTGGGGCTGGCCGCGTCCGACACCGTGGTGGCGCTGCTGCCGGGGAGCCGCCGCTCGGAGATCCAGTACATCGCGCCGCGCCTGCTGGGCGCCGCGCGCGAAATGAACCGGCAGCGGCCGGGCCTGCGCTTTGTCGTTCCGGTGGTGCCGGGCCTGCGCCACCTGATCGAGCCGCTGCGCAAGCAGCACGCGGCCGGCGTGCAGATCGATCTGCTGGACGGCCGCTCGCACGAGGCGCTGGCCGGCTGCGACATGGCGCTGGTCGCCAGTGGCACGGCCACCCTGGAAGCAGCCCTGTTCAAGCGCCCGATGGTCATTGCTTACGCGATGCACCCGTTGAGCTGGCAGATGATGAAGCGCATGAAGTACCAGCCCTGGGTCGGCCTGCCCAACATCCTGCTGAAGGACTTTGCGGTGCCCGAATTTTTGCAAGGCGACGCCACACCGCCCAAGCTCGCGCAGGCTGCCCTGGCCTGGCTGGACGACCCGCTGCGCTGCGAGGCTCTGAGCGCGCGCTTTGAAGCGCTGCATCTGCAACTGCGCTGCAACACCGCCCAGGCGGCGACCGATGCGATCGAGAAGGTCCTTGCCGCGTAGACGGCAAGAGTTGAGTTTCAGTCCGCTCGGTTTGATTGCCGGCGTGGACGAAGCCGGCCGCGGCCCGCTGGCCGGGCCGGTGGTGGCTGCTGCGGTGATGCTAGACGAGCTCAATCCGATCAAGGGCTTGAACGACTCCAAGAAACTCGGGGCCCGCACCCGCGAACGCTTGTTCGACGAGATCCGCGCCAAGGCCTTGTGCTGCTGCATCGCCCAGGCCAGTGTCGAAGAGATTGACCGCCTCAACATCCTTCAGGCCACGCTGCTGGCGATGAGCCGCGCCGTCGAGGGCCTGCGGCTCAAACCCCACAAGGTGCTGGTGGACGGCAACCGCTTGCCTGTTTTGAAGGTGGCGGCCGAGGCCATCGTCAAGGGCGATGCCAAGGTCAAGGCGATCTCCGCAGCTTCCATTCTGGCCAAGGTGCACAGAGACCGGCTGTGCATGGCGCTGCACGAGCAGCACCCGCAATACGGCTTCGATGGCCACAAGGGCTACCCCACGCCGGCCCACCTGGCGGCCTTGCGCGAGCATGGGGCCTGCGCGCAGCATCGGCGCTCGTTCGCGCCGGTGCGCGATCTGCTTCGAGCTGCCGTGATTGGCGATGCCTGACGTCAAGTTCATCAGTTCGCGTGACAACCCGCTGCTGGTGCGGCTTCGAAAGCTCGCGGCGGATCCGGCGGCCTACCGCAAGCTGGGGCTGGTGTGGATCGAAGGAGAGCACCTGTGCTCGGCCTGGGTGCAGCGCGGGGGGAAGGTTGCGCAGGCGGTGATCGCCGAACCCGCCTGGGGCGACGCCGCGCTGCGCGAGCTGGCCAGCCGGGCGGAGTCGGTGGCGGTCGTTCCCACGCCCTTGATGGCCAGCGTCAGCACGCTCGAATCGAGCCCCTCCGTCGCGTTCTGCGTGCCATGGGCCGGTGCCGGTGAACTGCGGCCAGGCGTGCCCAGCGTGGTGCTGGACCGCCTGCAGGATGCCGGCAACGTGGGCAACCTGCTGCGCAGTGCGTCGGCATTCGGCTTCACGCAGGTCATCGCGCTGAAGGGCACGG